>CALXSS010000008.1 GCA_944391225.1 uncultured Clostridia bacterium | reverse complement strand
GTAGCAGCCGGAGTAGCTGTAGCGTCAGCATCCTCAGTAGCGGCCGGAGCAGCTGTAGCGTCAGCATCAGCTGTAGCAGCCGGAGCAGCTGTAGCGTCAGCATCCTCAGTAGCAGCCGGTGTAGCTGTAGCCTCAGGCTCAAGTGCCTTAAGTGCAGCAGCTACTGCGTAGCAAGCGTCAGCTCTGATGAGCTCGTCTGTAGGATTGATGTTTCCATCTTCATCTGCTAAAAGATATCCTGCAACTGTGTTGTAGTTGATAGCAGCGAGAGCCCAGTCACTAACTGAATCCATATCTGCATATGTAGCGTCAGCCTCAGCTGTAAGCTCTGTATCTGCAACCTTTGTCATGTAAGCATAGATCATCTTAGCAGCCTGCTCTCTTGTGATAGCGTCATCAGGACCGAATTCTTCATCACTGTAACCGTCCATGATGCCCTGCTCTGTTGCCCATGCGATGTAAGGAGCGTAGTAAGCGTCTGCCTTTACATCCTGATATGTAAGCTCATAGTCAGCTGTGAGATCTGCGTTCTCAAGTCTGCCGAATACTGTAGCAAACATACCTCTTGTCATCGTCAGTGACGGTGAAAACTCATCGTCTGATGTTCCGTTGAAAAGGCCTGCTGCTGCGCAGTAAGCAACTGCTTCTGCATAGTAAGCATCCTCAGGAACGTCAACGAATGACGGAACAGCTGTAGCTTCCTCTGTAGCTGTAGCTTCTTCTGTAGCATCGGCATCCTCTGTAGCCTCGGGAGCCTCTGTAGCATCAGCAGCTTCTGTAGCTTCAGCAGTAGCAGTAGCTGTTGCAGCTGCATCGCTGTCATCTGCAGTAGTATCTGTATCAGCAGCAAAAACAGCCGATGCACTTACTGCAAGAGTTGCAGCGCACAGCAGTGCGATAAATCTTGACATAATGATTACCTCCATTGAATTTTATTGCCAATAAAGCAGTACAATTATAACATAAATGTTTCAATTTTGCAATAAACAGCAAATAATTATTCATAAAAATCGTTGTTTTGTATAATTAAAGCGTATAATTTGTCATTTGATAGTGCGATATGACAATAATTTTTCCGAATAGTAAGCTTTTAGCTCGGGATAATCGTTAAGACCAAGTATTCCTGAGCGGCTGAGCGAGTATATACCCTTTTGAGGCTTGTCGAACCAGCCGTAGGTATTTCTGTAAAGTATAGCTCCGCAGTTTTCGCAGCCTCCGTATTTTTTTATTTCGGCTGGGGACAGGGGACCGTAATTTTCAAGAATACATGCAATGTGGATACACTTTTCAGTAAAAGCGGTGGCTATTTTGCGTCCCGTTACGCCGCCGGTGTTATTGTCTATGGTACGACCGTCGATCTCCTCAAGTATCTTTTTCCGCCGCCTTGTGTTGGTCTTTACAGGGGTAAAATCCTGCGGCTCGAGAATTATTTCAGCATAGGAATGCTCTCCGAGCAGGTTTACAAATATAAGTCCAAGCTCCAGCTTTTTTATAACATAGAGAGTATCGCGAAATGTTTTCGGAGAATATCTTTTTGGTTTAGGGACAGCAATATACACATCTGCGCCTGTTTTCTGGCGGTCGAGAGCCTGAGAAAGAAGCGCAACCGAAAGGCTGCGCTTCAGCTCTGTTATTATAAGCTCGCCGTTTTTAACTGCCGTGACATCGCAGTCCTTGACCTCGGCATTCACACTGTAGCCCATTTCGCTGAAAAGACGGCGTACCGGTTCAAACAGCTCAAATTCTTTCATGCTCAGATATTTATGCAGGCTCCGCCATCGACCTTATGTATAGCGCCGTCAACTGCGATCCAGACAGGGATAGCTGACGGATTGTATACCATATCTCCGGCAGCTGTGTATTTGAGGTTTTTAGCGGCGTTCATATAGTCAACAATTTCTATATTAGTAGCGTACCATATATCCTCGTGTCCGCCGATAAACTCGCAAAATTCTTCGATAAGCTCCCAGCTGTTGTCACGGTCAAATTCAAAGCTGTGTCCCCATACGTACATCATATACAGGTACTGTGTTTTGTGGAGATCGGCAAAACGCCTGGCGTTTTCCATAAGGTTATGACCGTGGTGACAGGTGGATTTCCATTTCAGGAAATTCTCAGGGAACCCGAAATCATCTGTGCTGCCTACCACGCGGCAATATTCAATGCCGCAGGCGGGGAGCATTTTTACAATGTCCTCGCTGTATGAGCCGTTAGGATAGCTCATTCCGCGCACCGGGTAGCCGCAGGCTTTTTCAAGCAGTTTTCTGTCCTCTATTACCTGCTGTACGACCTGATCTATCGGGCAGCGCTCAATAGTGGGATGGTACATTGTATGGCAGCTGACTTCATGTCCCTTGTATACTTCCTTAACCTCGTCGAGCCCTACCTTAAGATTGCGATCCTCCATAAGACCTGAATTAAGGTGGAATGTACCTTTTATGCCATGCTTGTTGAAAAGTGCAACAAGCCTTTTGTCAAATATCTGTCCATCGTCATAGCTCATTGTAAGAACTTTATGCTTTCCATTGGGAAAACAGGTGTAGATCGTTTTTAGTTTTCTGTCCATTGTTAAAAGCTCCTTTGTTTTAATAAGTATAGGCAGCTGTAAAACTCCAAAAGAGTTTTACAATTGCTTATTTAATAAGTCAGCAGAATGCCTGCTGTGAATTTTTATACATTTTACGGGGTATGCTTAAGTATTATCACCGTAAGCTCCGGTCTGTTGAATATGCGCGGAACTATCATAGGATTGCCTATTCCGCGGTTTACTATCATGTCGGTGTCCTTATGGCGGTAGTGACCGGCAAAATATTTAGGAAAGAACATCGGCGAGCCGCTTCCCCAGCTTGATTTTGGCGCGCATACGCCTCTGCCGTTCGGAAGTCTTATCTGTCCGCCGTGCATATGCCCTGACAGTATAAGATTGAAGCCGTGGTTCTTGAGCATATCCATATGATTTGCCCTGTGGAAAAGAACTATATGGTAGCCGTCAAAATCTACAAGCTTATCAAGCGACATATTTATGTTCTGTTCAATTGTCTGTCCGTCCTCCGAGAACGGATCCTCTATTCCGCTCAGAGCTATTTCGGCTCCGTCATGAGTGAGTATTATCGTATCATCATGCAGGGTTATAGCGCCCGTTCGGTCAAGATCCTTTTGGAATTTTTTGTAGTCTGTTCTGCGCAGGTCATGATTTCCAGTGACGGTGTATACCGGAGCTATAGACATAAGGCGGTCTATGAGCCTTACGCCGGGCTCATACGGACCACGGTCATGCACAAGGTCGCCTGTCGAAACGATTATATCAGGATCTTCCGCGCGAACCTCGTCTATTATGCCGGGAATGCTCGAGGCGTGAAAATCCGATACCTGCACTATCCTGAACCCGTCAAATGCCACCGGCAGCTCAGGCGATTCTATAATATAATGTGTGGTCTCAAGTCGGTCATCAAGTCCTCTTACAGCGCAAAGTATACCGCCGGCGAAGACCATGCCCTTAACAAGCTTTGAAATTTTCATGTTAGTCACTCCAATCACATTTATTCATGGCTCTGATCGTTCAAATATCTCATGTTATTCGAATATATTATATCACTATTTTCAAATAAAAACAATTAAAATAATAAAAAACATTGAAATTTTTTTTGAGAAATGATATAATATTGACGTGTGATGTTTTCGTGAGCCTGTTTTTTTTAATACTTACTGATAAAATGATACAGGTATAAGCATCACAGAATGAAGACAGAATGAAAGGATTTTGATATATAATGATAAGACATATAGTAATGTGGAAAATGGCTGATCCTTCAGATGCTCAGGACAGAGCTATGGCTATAAAGAAAAATCTTGAGGCGCTCAAGGGTGAGATAGAGGAGCTTGTGGATATAGAGGTAGGTTTGAATTTCAATGAAACTGAGTCCGCATCAGATGTGGTGCTCGTATCAACGTTTAAAACGAGGGAGGATCTTGAGATATATCAGGATCATCCGAGCCACAAATCGGTAGGAGCAAATTATGTGCGCCCGTATGTAAAAGAGCGCAGAGTTGTTGACTACGAGTTTTGAATCGAGGATAATAAGGAATGGCGACTACTAAAATAACAAAGGAGCAGTGGGCGGTATCTGAGAGCTATATGGCTAAGCTCAGGGAGGACAACGCCAATTTTGCGGTAAGGAACGGACATCCGCGTCTGGCGCATACCGAAACGTATGGCTGTCAGCAGAATGTAAACGACACTGAGCGTATCCGCGGAATGCTTGCAAAGGCAGGCTTTGAGTTTACGGAGGAGCCTGAAAAGGCGGATCTTATAATATATAATACCTGCGCTGTCAGGGAAAATGCAGAACAGAAGGTGTTCGGACGGCTTGGCATATTAAAGCATATGAAGGAAAGCAGACCGGATATGATCGTGGCTGTCTGCGGCTGCATGGTACAGCAGGAGCATATCTGTGAAAAGATAAGGAAGGTGCATGACCATGTGGATCTTATTTTCGGCACGCACGCGCTGTGGCGTATGCCCGAGCTTTTATACAGAGCGATGACTGAGAGCGGCGCGGTTGTTGATATAACCGACAGCGACGGCTCGATCTCGGAGGATATACCTATCCTGCGTGATAAGGATGAGAAAGCGTGGGTCTCAATAATGTACGGCTGCAATAATTTTTGTACCTATTGTATAGTACCTTATGTGCGCGGCAGAGAAAGAAGCAGAAAGCCGGAGGATATATTGAACGAGATACGTGCCTTGGTGGCAAACGGCACTACAGAGATATCATTGCTTGGGCAGAATGTTAATTCATACGGCAAGGATCTTGGAATAGATATGGATTTTGCCGACCTTTTGCGCGAGGTGAATAAGATAGACGGCATAAGGCGGATAAGATTTATGACATCGCATCCAAAGGATCTGAGCGATAAGCTCATATATGCAATGCGTGACTGTGATAAGGTATGCCGTCAGCTGCATCTGCCTTTCCAGGCTGGTTCAGACAAGATATTAAAGCAGATGAACCGCCACTATACTAAGGCGGAATATCTTGAAAAGATAGACAAGGTAAAGCGAGAGATACCGGGTATAGCTCTTACCACAGACGTTATAGTCGGATTCCCGACCGAAACAAACGAGGATTTTCGCGAAACTCTCGATGTGCTGAGATATGTTAGATTCGACAGCATATTTTCATTCATATATTCGCGGCGTGAGGGAACACCGGCGGCAAAGCTGGATTTTGTGCTGAGCGATGAGCAGATACACAGGAATTTCAATGAGCTGCTCGAGCTTCAGAACAGCATATGCAAGGAAAAAAACTTAGAGTATGTAGGCAGAACAGAAACGATACTTGTTGACGGCGAGAGCAAGACGAGCAAGGAGCATATGATGGGCAGAACCGACAGCGGAAAGATAGTGAATTTCAAGGGAAGCCCGGATATGAAAGGGAAATATATCGACGTAAAAATAACAAACGCAAAGCAGTGGAGTCTTGAGGGCGAGCCTGTATGAGCGAAAAGAGAGGAAGAATATATTATGACTATTTTTGAAAAAACAAGAGAGCTTGGAGAAATGATACGCGATTCTGAGGAGATGAAAGCGTATAAAAAGGCAGAGCTTATCCAGCGTGATGATGAGCAGTCGCAGGAGGCGATGAAGGAATTTAATCTCAACAGAATAAATCTTGCGCGCGATCTGCAGAACGGCAAGCTTTCAAGAGAAGAAGCGGTAGAGAAAAACAACAAGGCATTTGAGGAGCTTTGCGAAAAGGCGCCGCTTATAAAGGAGTATGTGGAGGCAAAGGAACGCTTTGATTCAATGGTGAATCAGGTGAATACAATAATCAATTTTTATATAACGGGAAGCACCGGCGGCTGCACGCATGACTGCAGCAGCTGCGGAGGCGGCTGCGGCTGATATAGGCGCGAACAGAAGAAGAATATATACGGCGAATGCGGGGAGTGACTGTAGAAATGGCTGAGAAAAAGACAGAAAAGCTGTCGCCAATGATGGAGCATTATTTAAAAACAAAAGAAGAGTATTCCGACTGTATTGTATTTTACAGACTCGGTGATTTTTACGAGATGTTTTTTGACGATGCGTGTCTTGTATCGCGCGAGCTGGAGCTTACTCTGACCGGACGTGACTGCGGACTTGAAAAACGCGCGCCTATGTGTGGAGTGCCGTTTCACAGCGCTGATGTATATATATCAAAGCTCATAGCCAACGGTCATAAGGTTGCCATATGCGAGCAGGTGGAGGATCCTAAAACTGCAAAAGGAATGGTCGACCGCGAGGTGATACGAGTAATAACGCCGGGAACAGCTGTGGAGGAATCGATACTTGACGAGGGCTCAAATAATTATCTCGTGTCCATGTATAACTGCTATGACCAGATAGGGCTTGCGGCAGCAGATGCCTCTACGGGCGAGGTATTCGTTACAGAGGTCCTTGGCTCGAAGGCTGTTATAGACGAGATAGCAAGCTATTCACCGAAGGAGATAATCATAGACAACAGCTTTGAAAGACACGCTGCCGAAACAATAGAGCGTGATTTTCACGTAAAGTGCGAAAGGCGCACAACTGAGTTTGATGGCAATGCAGAGGAGACCGTAACGGCGCATTTTGGAAAGAGCTTAGCCGAGCTGGGGCTTGCTAACAAGCCAAGCGCCGTAAAGGCGCTGTGCGGCGCGATCAGATATATAAGCTATACACAGAAGTCGAGCGCGTATTATATAAATAAGGTTTCGGTATATGAGACGGAGGAGTTCATGGAGCTTGACTGCTCAACAAGACGAAATCTGGAAATAACCGAGACTATGCGAGATAAGGCAAAACGCGGCTCTTTGTTCTGGGTGCTCGATAAAACAAGCACGTCTATGGGAAGAAGACGTCTGAAGCAGTGGATAGAAAAGCCGCTGCTAAACCCTATAGATATAAACAAGCGACTTATGTCAGTAAAGGAGCTGGTCGATGATGCTATGCTCCGCGATGATCTGATAGAGATACTGTCGGGAACATATGATATTTCAAGAATTATAAGCCGAATAGCATTGATGACGGTAACACCTAAGGATCTTATTTCATTGAAATACACGCTTTTACAATTGCCGTCGCTTGAATACAAGCTTTCCGGAATGAGATCGCCTCTGTTTGTGAGCATGGCAAAGGATTTTGATATGCTCGATGATGTATGCAAGCTGATAGATGCTGCAATAGATGAGGACAAGGCTTCAGCTATAGTACGAGACGGCGGCATGATACGCGAGGGCTACAGCAAGGAGGCTGACGAGCTGCGTGAGGCAAAAACGAACGGGGCAAAGCTGCTTGCCGAGGTGGAGAACGAGGAGCGCGAGCGCACCGGGATACCAAAGCTCAAAACGGGTTATAACAAGGTGTTTGGCTACTATATAGAGGTGACAAATTCATATCGCGATAAGGTGCCGGAGGACTATATAAGAAAACAGACTCTGGCAAATGCCGAAAGGTACATCACGCCTAAGCTCAAGGAGATTGAAAACAGGATACTTGGCGCGTCAGAGCGTCTGCTGGCTCTGGAGCTGCAGCTGTATAATGAGCTGCGCGAAAAGCTGAGCGGCGAGATAGACAGACTTAAAAGGACAGCCGAGATAATAGCGGTAAGTGATGTTTTGTGTTCTCTGGCTACTGTGGCGTATAAGAACAATTATTCAATGCCGGAGGTCGATTCGAGCGATATAATAGACATAAAGGACGGCAGGCATCCTGTAGTTGAGCAGCTATCAAGGAATATAATATTTGTGCCTAATGACAGCTGTCTGAACTGCGACAGCGACAGGCTGCTCATAATAACAGGACCGAACATGGCGGGCAAGTCAACATATATGCGCCAGACGGCAATAATAACACTTATGGCTCAGATAGGCAGCTATGTGCCGGCGTCATCAGCGCATATAGGTGTTGTTGACAGGATATTTACAAGAGTAGGCGCGAGCGATGATATAGCCTCAGGTCAGAGCACATTTATGCTTGAGATGACGGAGGTCAGCAATATTCTAAGCAATGCGACTAAAAATTCACTTATAATACTTGATGAGATAGGCAGAGGCACAAGCACATTCGACGGATTGGCTATTGCGTGGGCAGTGGCAGAATTCATACATGATAAGAAGAATATAGGAGCAAAGACGATGTTTGCAACTCATTATCATGAGCTGTCGGAGCTTGAAGAAAAGCTTGAGGGTGTGAAGAACTATCAGGTAGCGGTGAACAAGCGCGGTGATGAGATCAGCTTTTTAAGGCGGATAGTGCGCGGTGGCGCAGACGAGAGCTATGGAATAGAGGTCGCGGCGCTTGCGGGGGTGCCAAGCCGTGTTATCAAGCGCGCAAAGGTTATTTTGAAAAGCATAATAGATAGCAATACAGACGAGATCTATAATAAGCCAAAGCGCAGGCAGAGCGGAATGCAGGAAAGCCAGATGAGCCTGAATGAAATTGCTTATGCCGAGATAATAAACGAGCTTAAGATGATGGATGTTACAACATTCACAGCAATAGATTCAATGAATAAGCTTTACGAGCTTTCAATGAAAGCAAAGGAAATATAATTAAGAGGCAGCCGCCTCTATGAGGACAGAGGAACAGAAATGGGATTGATACATCTTCTTGATACTGAGGTATCAAATAAAATAGCAGCCGGAGAGGTTGTGGAAAGACCTCTGAGCATTGTAAAGGAGCTTGTGGAAAACAGCATAGACGCCGGAGCGGAAACAATAACTGTCGAGATACGCGGGGGCGGGATAACGTATATACGCGTCACGGACAATGGCTGTGGAATGAGCGCGGAGGATGCGAAGATATGCTTTCTACGTCATGCCACGAGCAAGATAACGACAGGCAGCGATCTTGATGCCATATATACTCTTGGATTCAGAGGCGAGGCTCTTTCGAGTATCGGAGCGGTAGCAAAGATAAAGCTGTATACAAAAAGACGCTGCGATGATATGGGAGTATGCGTTACCTGCGAGGGCGGGGAGATATTATCATCTGATTATGCGGGCGCGCCTAACGGAACTGTCATAGAGGTTACAGAGCTGTTTTATAACACGCCTGCAAGACGCAAGTTCTTAAAGAAGCCCGCAACCGAGGCGGGATATATATCGGATATAATGTCAAGGCTTATATTTGCGCATCCTGAAATATCGTTCAAGCTTGTGCGAGATGGAAAGGAAATTATTTTTTCTCCCGGCGACAGTAAGCTTATTAGTGCGGTATATGCTGTATATGGCAGAGATTACGCCAAGAATATGCTTGAGGTGGATTTTGAATTTAACGGTATCCGCGTCAGCGGACTGACAGGAAAGGGAACGCTTGCAAGAGCCAACAGAAATTATGAAACGTTTTTTGTCAACCGGCGTTATATAAAAAGCCCTATTATGATACGCGCGCTTGAGGAGGCGTATAAAAATCAGATAATGATCTCGAAATTCCCCACAGCTATACTTAATGTTGAGCTTGAAGCCTCCGATGTGGACATAAACGTCCACCCTACAAAGCTTGAATGTAAATTCTCAAACGAGCATGACATATATCAGACTGTATATCATGCTGTAAAGCAGGCGCTTTACGCTTTGCCGAATGTGCCGGAGATAGAGCGGCAGACGATTGAAACAAAGGCGGAGCAGCCGGAGCGCGGAGAGCAGCGCACTCTTGAGCAGATATATAAGGAGGAATTGAAAAAGAGCATAAAGCCCGATAATAACTTCAAATACTCCACATCACCGCGTGAGAGAACAGAGAATGCCGCTGTAATACCGCTTGAGGAGAAAAGACCGCCATATAAAGAATCGCCGCCAGTGTATAGTGAGCAGGAAAATATTGTTCAGGCAAGAGTACCGGCAATTGCGCCGCAGACAGAGGTGACAGAGCCGACTGAAAAAGAATATGAACAGCCTGTATATGAAAGCGTTCAGGCAGAAAAGACAGAAAGCAATGAACAGATGGCATCAGGGAGCAAGGATAGCCCTAAGGAAGTTGATACATTTGCGATGCTGGATTTTGCGGTAAAGAGACCAAAGAGCCGAGACGTAGGGAAGGTAACTGTAAATGAGGCAGGCGCGCCGGTAAAGAAGCGCGGCGACTGGAATTGGGAAGAATACCGAGACAGGGCGAACGAGGAATATCAGAAAAAAGCTACGGGCGTCTTTGAGGGCGATGATTTCAGAGTGATCGGACAGCTGTTTGAAACATATATACTTGTGGAAAAGGACGACAGGCTGCTGATGGTGGATCAGCATGCGGCTCATGAAAGACTGAATTATGAAAAGCTGAGATCGGAGCTTGAAGAACGCGCGGTCTGCTCGCAGATGCTTATGGATCCGGTAGTGGTAAATCTGAGCGGGGAGGAGTTTGCCTCGTTTGAAGGACATGAGGAAATGTTTGATGAGCTGGGCTTTGGAGCGGAAGTATATGGAGAAAGCTCTGTAATAATAAGATCCGTGCCTGTAGGTGTCAGCTGGAGCGAGGCGGAGCCGCTGTTTATCGAGCTGCTCACTCAGCTCACGGATATGAGGAATGAGCTTATATCCGACAGTGCGCAGCGTTTGCTGTACACTATTTCGTGCAAGGCGTCGATCAAGGCAAATATGAAGATAAGCATTGAGGAAATGCGTCAGCTTGTGCGGCGGGTGTTTGAACTTGAAAACATCAATACCTGTCCTCACGGCAGACCGATAGTTATCTCAATGTCGAAAAAAGAAATTGAAAAGGATTTTAAGAGGATCGTTTGATGAACGCAGAAAACAAGATACCTATAGTTGTGGTGGCAGGACCTACAGCCTCGGGTAAAACAGGACTGGCGATAGAGCTTGCTAAAAGATTTGACGGAGAGATCGTATCGGCTGACAGCATGCAGATATATAAGTATATGGATATTGGCACGGCAAAGCCGACACCGGCGGAGCGTGAGCAGTGCGTCCACCATCTTATAGATTTTCTGGAGCCTGACTCTGAGTTTTCTGTAGCGGACTATACGGAGCTGGCGCACAGAGTGATAGCCGATATATATAGCCGCGGAAAGCTGCCGGTCATGTGCGGCGGAACAGGGCTTTATATAAACAGTGTAATAAACGATGTGGAGTTCGGCGAGACTCAGTCGGATGAGGAACTGCGCTGTGAGCTGCAGAATATAGCCAACGCAGAGGGCAATGAAAAGCTGATAGAGATACTGCGTGAATTTGATCCAGTAAGCGCCGCGAGGCTGCATCCGAATAATGTAAGGCGAGTAATACGCGCCATAGAGTTTTACAGAACTACAGGCGTGCCAATATCGGAGCATCAGGAAAAAACAAAGATGATTATAAGCAGGTATGATCCTGTGATGTTCTGCATAGACCATGACCGCGAAATACTGTATGAGCGCATAAATGAACGCGTGGATATAATGATGAGTGAAGGGCTTTGCGATGAGGTCAGGCGTCTTATGGATATGGGCTATTCATCAGCCCTTAATTCTATGAAAGCGATAGGCTATAAGGAGATGATGGACTATTTCAACGGTCTGTGCAGCCTTGAGGAGGCGGTCAGCGCAATAAAGCAGAATTCGCGCCGCTATGCAAAGCGTCAGCTTACATGGTTCAGACGCGATGGACGCATAGTAATGCTTAGTCCTGAGCGCGCTGTACAGACAGCGGCTGCTGAAATTCAAAACAGACTTTTCGGCGCAGCCAAATAAAAAAGCATACAAAAAACGCTCGTTTAACCCTTAACGAGCGTTTTTTAACCCTTTTATCCTAAAGGACTTTACCTTGATAATAATATTATACAACATATTTATTTATAAATCAACATTTTTTTTATAAAGTTATCAAAAAGTTATAGCAGTGTAAAATTTGTAAAACAAATCATATCATTGTAATAATTCTGTAATCAAACGCCTAAGCTGAATAAGATCAGGCATCGCTGTCGCCGCGTCCCGAAAGGAAAATATATGCCAGCGCAATTATGAGCAGCTTATCGTCGCAGCCGTTTATCAAAAGTATTGCCGCAATGATTATCAGAATAATATCATCATTTTGCAGACCGCCGTGCATTTTGACGTCGCTCTGTCCTCGGCTTACAAGCGGTTTGGCTGGCGGTTCGCTCCTTATGGACGCAGGCTCGTGACGCGGTGCCGAATGCGCTTTTACAGGCTCAGGCATATTGCTATAGCTGTATGATCTGTACATTTAAGATCCTCCCTGAAAAAGTTTGGTAAGACGCGCGGCGCTGAGGAATTTTACAGCGTCGTCAATTGTCTTTTTCCGGCTTTCACGCATATACGGTTTAAGCGATATAAGCAGATTTGAGCGGTCATCATTTTCTGCCGAGGAAAGCTGCTGCATTATCGACTGAGCCTGCATAAGCAGCTCAGGGGTTATAGCCGGAGCCTGAGTATCAGATTTTGCGTTTCTTTCAGAGCTGCCGTTCTCGTTCCCCGAGCTTAGCATATTAAGAACAGAG
This sequence comes from uncultured Clostridia bacterium, assembly GCA_944391225.1. Taxonomy (GTDB): domain Bacteria; phylum Bacillota; class Clostridia; order UBA1381; family UBA1381; genus Ornithomonoglobus. The sequence continues at coordinate 42,281 of CALXSS010000008.1, read as the reverse complement.
CTGAGCTTTTCATCAGCATTGTCGCCAAGCAGCTCCTTTAATGTCTCCATCATATCTGCCATTTTCTATCACTCCTATTTCAGCATTCGCAGAATATCCTCTTTTGTAAGACCGTTAAGCTTCTTTTTAACAAGATTAGGGTCAAGGCGGCTGAACTGCTCAAGCAGTTTCAGCTTATCTGCATTGCTCAGCCCTGATTTGAGCTTTTGCCCCTGAGCTGAATTGAGAAACTCGTTTATTTGACTGAGCTGAGATGCGCTGAAGTTATTCAGTATATCATTTATATTCATACTATCAAATCCTTTCTGCTGTATACAATATTATATGCGCTCTGATCATCAAAGTGACCGTTTATCAGAAAAAAAAGACAGATTTTTTGCGGTCAATTTTTGAGTTATATATGAAATATAAATATCAAATATGTGATAAAAAGCTATGTCCGAAAGTAGTCATATTTCAAATATAAGTATCAAATATCGAATATTTACAATTCAATATGCTGATGATAAAATAAAACAGGTAGGTTCTGAGGCTGTTGCATTTTTTGCAACAGCCCCGGCGGGGCTTTAGAAAAAATAGTGCAGAACGGACAAAATGATAAATTTAACAGCAGTGCACCATAAAAATGGCTTATCTGCCTTGTTCTTTTCGCTTTATGTGGTCTGTGCATTTTGCTACGCCCCGCGGCCTTTGTAAATCAGATATTGCAGTAAGATGTCTGCGGTATATCAATGTGTTTTGAAAGGAGATCAGAGTCATGGCAACCATTGAAGAACTGCAAAACAGCATCGCGTCGGCTGAGGAGGAAATAGAGAAAAACGGAAGGTATTATACGCATCAGAGTGTCCGCGAAGTGCGCAGATTGATAGAACATGCTAAAAAGGTTATCAGCGGAGAGTACAGAGTACCGTTTGTAAGGAATAGGAATTTTGTAGAACCGGCGCCGGATGCAGATGCGGAAATGGCGCTGAGGAAATATGTGCGTGTTCCGGGCTATGATGTAAACGGAAATGATGCGGCGGTGTACGGTCTTGAAAAGGCGGTGGAGTGGCTCCGCTCCAGCAATATTATGAACAGGCTTGATTACAGCGCAAAACTGCTGAGGGAGTGGAAACAGGCAGTGGGAAAAATGCCTGTGGGCGATGTGCCTGGAGGAGTGGACAGGGATCTAAAGCGCGCGGTGCTTGAGGCTATAGATGATATTGAGGGAAAAGACGGAGGGACGCTGGGATCTGCTGAGGTAAAGGCTTTTGATCTATTAGCAAAGACGCTAAATACAGCGAAGCTCCGCGGCGATCTTGAAAGCTCAAGTCTGTTTCTGACAGCCGATGAGAGAGATGATTTTATAAAGCGTGTCAGCTCGGACAGGTCTCTCAGAGAGATGCTTGAGAGGATACGGGAATGTGCAGACAGGCTCACGCTTGAGGATGTAAAAGCGGAGCTGGGCTGTATGGATCCGAAGCCTGATTTCGACAAACTCAACAGTCGTTTTTACATGTGGAGCACGACAGATAAATTCAGGACTGTTGTATCACCTGAGGACGCACGATATGCGCAGCTGAGCTTTGTTCTGAGCAGCGCGGATAACGAGGAGGATGGATTGGGTCATGTCTGGCTCGATGACGTGCGTGTATATCCTCAAAATGGTGATGACTGGTCTGTCGCAAACAGCGGATTTGAGGAGGGAGACAGCATGCCGTCCGGCTGGGAGAGTGATCCTATATCAGGAAAGCCGGAGTCATGGCGCGAAACCCGCTATCCGTTCTGTGGCGCGGGCAAGGCGTCGCTTTATATGAAAAACCCAACAGCTCAGGACTGCGCAAGGGTGAAACACAAAGAGCTTATAGAGGTCAGCGGCGGAGAAAGCCACACAGTCATGTTCATGGGGAAGATAGACGGCAAGCTGAAAGAGGGCGTATGGGCGGTATTTGATTTCTATGATGAGAACAAGGAGTACATAGGCACTGAAAGAGTCAATTTCAACAGAACGTCTACGCTCAACAGCTCACATTTTGCTTTGCCTATGCAGTGTGACGCTATAATGTATTATTTCACCGGTGATATTGATTATGCAGTAAAGGCGAAATATGAAATGCTGATGCTTTTGAATGATTTTAATCAGGGGGCAGAGCATTGGCGAATGACTGATACTCGTCCTGACGGCTGTGATGCTTACGGCGGTGTGCAGGGCGGAAGAATAGCGTCAGTAATAGCGGAGGCGTACTCGCTTATAAAGTATGCGGGTGTATTCAGCGAGGAAGAAACCAAAAAGCTTATGGATCAGCTTGATTATTTTATAGACTATCTGTGGGATCTGAGACCACGGATAGAGCTTAACAGCGATGATGTGCAGAAATGGGCTGGGAATTGGCAGACCGATATGGCGTGCGGCACGGCGATGCTGGCGATGGCAGCTCCGGAGTGGGAATATTCGCGCGAGTACATGGTGAGCGCGTGCTATTTCCTTAAATGCCAGCTCATGGAGCATATTAATCCTGACGGATCGTTCCCCGAGTCGATGCGCTATCATATGGCAACGCTTTCAAGATATGCTGTATATGCGAAGGCGGTCAAAAACTGCACTGGCGATGATCTTTTTGAAATACTTGTGAATATGTTTTCATATCCGGCGCGCGTCCGCACTCCCGAATATGATTTTAACGGAGGAAGCCCCGACACTCCTGTGTTCGGCGATCACAGCATGACTTGCGGTCAGTGCTTTGACTTGTTCGGACTTTATTACGGAGCGGTGAGTGAATATGACAAGGATATAGCCGCGCTGATGTATGACACGTGGAAGAAAGCGGGAAAGCCGCGCAGGGTTTTAAACAGTGAGAATATTGCAATGGAAAATCTTTTTGCTCCGTGCGAAAATGAGACAGAGCAGAGCGATGTGCCGCCGCTTTGCAGAACTGAAGCTTACCCGTATATAGGGACCTATGTTATACGCGGAAAGAACACGTATTTTGCGGTGACAGCGCCAAAGGTTTTTGTTGGCCATGGTCATTATGATATGGGGTCGTTTGTGCTTATGAAAAACGGTGTGCCTCTTGTTATAGACCCGGGCATAGAGAGCTATTTTGACAGCTCCAAGGATTGGTATGTATCCTCCTCAAGCCACAGTGTTATGCAGTTTGCGCGTACGGGGGGCAGAAAGACAGAGCTATCGCCGTTTGATATAAACCTGTTAAAGACAGAATACAGCGAAGCGGAGGGCTGGAACGATACTGAAAGAACGGTAAAAAGCGCTGAGCTTACAGATGATGAGGAAACAGAGACTATAAGGATAGTTACCGAAAATTCCGATAAGGAAACGGGCGGCAAATGGATAAGGACCATCACTCATATCAGAGCTGAGGATAGATATGAGATAGAGGATACAGTTGAGGAGTTTTCAGGCGAGCTGAGGTGGAGTCTTGTGACTGCTATGGAGGAGCTTAGGATAGACGGGAACTGCGTGTACGGAAAGGGCAGGAGCGGAATAGACCTTAAGATAGAGTTTGAAGGGGAGACTCCGCTTATGAGCGTTGAGCGAGGCAGATGCCAGAAGCAGTTTGAATGTGAGGGAACACCGTATGCGAGCATACTGCGCGCGGTCGGCAAAAACGGGTTCAAGGTGCGCATATATACTGTATAACAGTAAAAAAAACAAACAATGTCGTAATGGCATTGTTTGTTTTTTTTGGAGAGGGTAATTTATATTATCACACCTTAAACGTATGATAATATACATTCAATTCTGCCTGTGAGGGTGATTTCGCCATCGTGAGCCGGTATGAATATGCTGTCGCCCTTTGAAAGCTCCAGCACGGTGTTTTCAAAGCTCAGAGTGCCGTTTCCGTCAGTTACGACTATTGAACGGAAACAGCCGCTATCGGTTTTCAGCTTTTTTTCTCCGTCGCAGACGATCCTTTCTACGGTGAAGTATTTGCAGGAGGCAAGCACATTTCCGTCAGCTTTTTTAAGCGGAGGCGCTGGATACAGGTTTGAAACGTCTATAGCCTTTTCAATATGCAGTTGACGCGGATTACCGTTTACATCGCGGCGGTCATAGTCGTAAACACGGTATGTGGTGTTTGAATTCTGCTGGACCTCACAGATAAGTATCCCGGAGCATATGGCATGTATGGTGCCTGAGGGTATGAAGAACACATCGCCCTTGTGAACGGGCACTTTGTTCAGTATTTCAAGCAGAGTATTATTTCTGATCCTGGATTCAAATTCAGCCTTTGAAACCTCTCTGTTCAGACCGTAATAGAGGTATGCGCCCTCGTCGCAGTCAACAACATACCACATTTCTGTTTTACCGTATTCCTTTTCCACTCTCAGCGCGTATTCATCGTCAGGATGAACCTGTATGGAAAGGTTGTCCTTCGCATCTATAAGTTTTATAAGGATAGGGAAGAAATCAAAAGCAAGAGCGCGCCCGCCTAAACATTCCCGTCCATTTTTTTTAATGTATTCATTAAGTGTAAGACCGGCAAACTCGCCCGTGGCAACTATGCTCGGTCCGTCAGGATGTGTCGAAAGCTCCCAGCTTTCGGCTGCCTTGTCAAGGTCTGTTTTTTTGTTGAAATCGGTTATAAGCCTACGTCCGCCCCATATGTAATCCTTTATGGCAGGAGTCAGCTTTACCGGTGAATAGTTCATAGATATTACCTCCGTAAGATTTCTTTTGATTTATTCTATCATCAAAAAAAATTCTCTTAAAGACAAAATCTTTACACAAGCTGTGATTTTAAAAGCTTACGGAGTTTGATTTTAAACAAAATATCAGCTTTTTAACAAAAGCGGTAAATTTCATGGGTACAGCGGCTAATTCAGACCATCTGCGCAACGATAAAAAAAGCCGTGATATTCCGACTGGAATATCACGGCTTTTATGGTTCGATACATTATCAGTTACAGTTCTCTTTTGATATTCTTTTTTCTGAACTGTTCCGGCGTGTAGCCTGTGTACTTCTTGAACGCGGTGTAGAAGTAGCTGCCTGAGCTCATGCCTATCTTCTGGCTGATCGCCTGAGCGGTGAGGTTGGTTTCTATAAGCAGCCTGCACACCTCGTCAAAGCGTTTCTTGGTTATGTAGTCGGAGATAGATATGCCCTTGTTCTGCTTGAATATGCTTCTTGTGTAATTCGCGCTTTTATTAACACAGGCTGCAATAACATCAATAGAAAGATTCGGATCAGTATAATGATTATCTATATATTCCTCAATTGTGTTAGCTATCATCAGGTGCTTGGCGTCTATCTTGATGTCGCTCGATGTAATAAGCGCGTCGTTGCATTTGGACATTATCATATTTCTTATATCATCTATCGTTTCCGATTTTATAAGATCGTCTGAGATAACATCGCTTTGCGATTCCTCGTTCAGTCTGTCAGACTTTATATGCGCGTCTATTGTCATTATAAGCAGACAGGAATGGACGATTATATACATGTACGGCATTGTTGAAATACAGCTTATAAAATTATCGACCTCTGAGCTGAGCGACTCTTTGTTTTAAGATTGATCTCGCGTATTATCGCTTTTTCTATCTTGGCAGGATACTCATAGTTCTTGTCGATAGATGAAATAAGATCTGTATACTGTATCTGACAGTTGAGACCGCGTACCAGCCTGTATTGCATTGCGTATTTTACGTTTCTGTAGGTTTGAACAACAGATTCTATATTTCCGCAAACCGTGTCAAAGGCGGCGGTAAAAAGACAAAAAGCTGCCGACAGGAAGCTTCGGCCGACATTGTTCCAGGACATAAAACGCAATCCATGGCTTTATGGTTTGTGTCTGCCGGCGATTCTGTTCTTTATTTTGTTTGCGTATATACCAATGTTCGGATTGTACATAGCGTTTGTTGATTACAGACCGATGAAAGGCATATGGGCAAGTGATTTTGTGGGGATCGAAAACTTCAAGGCATTCTTCGCCACAAACAACTGGATAACCGTTACGGGAAACACATTGTTCCTGAACGCTTTGTTCATTTTCTTTACAACTCTTACATCAGTAATAATAGCTATACTTCTTTCAGAGATGAAAAGCAAGTGGGTAAAAAAGGTAACTCAGTCAATAGTTATACTTCCGCACTTCATGTCATGGACGGTAGTATCAATGCTTTCTCTTGCAATACTCTCATCAAACGGTATTGTGAACCAGATCATAACTGCTATGGGCGGACAGGGTATTGAGTTTTATAACACCGCCTCGGTGTGGCCGCTCATACTTGTTATACTTAGAATATGGCAGGGAGCTGGTTTTGGCTCTATAGTATATCTTGCCACGATCACAGGCTTTGATTCATCAATATACGAGGCTGCCGCGGTAGACGGCGCAAGCAGATGGCAGTGTATTTATAAAATAACTCTGCCGCTTTTGAAGAATACTATCATAATGCTTACAATAATGTCTGTAGGTAAGATATTTAACGGTGACTTCGGTATGATCTATGCAATGGTAGGATCAAACTCAATACTGTATCCTACAACGGACGTAATTGATACATATCTGTTCAGACAGCTGCTCGAGAACCCGTCAATGGGTCAGACTGCTGCGGTCGGTCTTGTTCAGTCGGTATTGGGCTTCTGCTTCGTTGTTCTCTGTAACAAGGTGGCAAATAAGTGGAGTCCTGAATCCGCATTGTTCTGATTAAGGAGGTTACAAGATGAAAAGAACTAAAAGTGATTATGCGGTATCATTCGTATCGTATGCATTCATTATCCTGTTTGCAATAGCTTGTCTGATACCGCTGCTGCTCGTGCTTTCAAGCTCGTTCACATCGCAGGCAAGCCTGAATATAAACGGCTATAGGCTGATACCGTCGGAACTGTCGTTAGACGCATATTCGCTCCTGTTCAAGTCAGGAACGGTAGGACCGGCTTACGGAGTGACAATATTCATTACAGTAGTAGGCACGGTGCTCAGTATGCTCGTTACATGCGCCTGCGCATATGCGATCTCGTGCAAGAGCATGTATTACCGCGGCACAGTGGCATTCTTCATATACTTTACAATGCTATTCAACGGCGGTCTTGTTCCTACATATCTGTGGGTAACAAAGTACCTGGGGCTTTCAGATTCGCTCTGGTCGCTGATACTTCCATCGCTTGTAAACGCGTGGAATCTGCTGCTTATGAGGAACTTCTTTAACGGCATACCGGACGCTCTTTCAGAATCAGCCAGGATAGACGGCGCGAACGACATGGTTATACTGTTCAAGATAATACTGCCTATATCTTTGCCGGGTATTGCAACAGTCGGTTTGTTCTACGCTCTGGCATACTGGAATGAGTGGTATAAGGCGCTGCTTTATATACATACCGAATGGAAATATCCTTTGCAGTATCTCATCATGCAGATCCAGAAAAATATCCAGTATGTTCAGCAGAACGCAGCAAACGCCGGAGTTGTTACAGAAGGACTTGTGCCCGCCGAAACAACACAGATGGCTACTGCGGTTGTCACAATAGGACCTATTATCCTGCTTTATCCGTTCCTGCAGAAGTATTTTGTACAGGGACTTACAGTAGGAAGTGTTAAAGGTTAATTTGTCGGAGGTGATAATATAATGAATAAAATCTTGAAAAGAGTGGCAGTTTCCGGACTCGCTCTTGCAATGGCTCTGCCGGCGCTGGCAGGCTGTAAAATGAGTACAAGAGTAGATTCTGATACGATAAAGATAATGCTCTCAGGTCAGGAGCCGACGGGCTGGGATAAGGTCGTTGAGGAATATAATAATAACGGCGCAAAGGAAACAGGAGTAAAGATAAGCGTTGAATGGGTTTCGCCGGGTGATTATAAGGAAAAGCTCAATCTGAGAATGATAGGCTCGGAAAACTATGATCTTGTATTTGATGCTCCGTTCAATAAGCTCAAGACCTTTGCAGCGTATGAGATGTATGTGCCGCTTGAGGATTACCTCACAAGCGGCGAATATCCAAATCTTTCAGCTGCATTCTCAGAGGATATCGCTGATGCCAACCATTATTTCGGGCATCTTTACGGGCTTCCGATGATGCGTACATACGGAAATGGTATCGATTGTGTATACTACAGAAAGGATCTTGCTAAAAAGTATAACATAGGTACAGACGGTCAGATCAACAGCTATGACGAGCTGCAGCAGTTCTTTGAGTGTATTTTGAACGGCGAAGAGGATGCGCAGAACATGGTCCCGTTCGGCGTAACAAGCTCGCGAGGCTTCTACAGTCTGTTCGCTCAGGATGCAGTCGATCAGGCGGAAAATCATATAATAAGAATGAACCTCGGAGCGTTTGCTCATATCCTGCTGAATGAGGATAATACAGAGGTAGTAGATATAGTATATGAGGGCGAGGATCCGTCAAGATATGCCCTTTTCCCGGAAAAGTACCGCGACGGTAAGCTGCTCGGACTTCAGAGGCTTGAAACTTTACGCGAGTGGAACAAGTATCTTGAAAGAGACTCGCTTAACAGAAAAGACTCGTGGGCGATGGTAACAGGTCTTAAGGCGGCGGCAATGGTAGATAATCTGGATACATACGAGCAGAAGGTCGTTGACCTTAAAACAGCTCTGTCTGATGCCGAGCTGGGAGTATTCATACTCAAGGACGAGGTAAGAAATATGGAGGATGGCGCCCGTCTTACAGACCTAAAAGGCAATAACTTCATATGTATACCGGCATGGTCAAATAAGATAGATAAAACACTCACCTTCCTTGACTGGCTGTTTGCTGATGATGAAAACCATGATCTGTTCGAGCTTGGCATAGAAGGTGTCAACTGGGAGGCGGTCGGCGAAGACAAATATGAAACGCTTAAAGTGGATGGCGAATCGTATTCGTTCCCGGGCTATGTACTCACATGGAATCCGAATTTTGTGAAATTCCAGGCGTCATTGCCGGAGGATATGTATGAGTATAAGAAGTATGATCTCAAGAAAGAGGCATATACTGAAAGCCCGCTTGCGGGATTTATGTTCGATACGTCAAACCTGCAGACTGAAACATCAGTAGTTTCGGGAATAACCTCAAAGGTATCCACCGCGCTTGAACACGGAGCGCTTGAGGATCCGGTAGAGCAGCTGCGCGCAAATACTGCTGAGGCGCTCGCCAACGGACTTGACGTTATACGTGAGGAGGCAATACGCCAGATCAACGAATTTCTTGCGGAAAAGAACTCAGATAAATAATATACTGGGCGGCAGCGGAGTATTTCGCGGCCGCCCGAAAATTATATTGTGAAAGGAATGCAAAATGTATAATATATCAGAAGCGGATAAAAAATGGGTGGATGAGATATGGGCTAAGATCGACAGCAAGCTCAGAACAGTAGCGCCGCTCAACAAAGACAAGATACCGTATACTACCGTTGACGGAGTATACAACGACATGGCAAAGGAAGATATAACCTGGTGGACAAACGGATTCTGGCCGGGTATGATGTGGCTCATGTATGTCGGCACAAAGAATGAGATGTACAAAGAGGTAGCGGAGAACGCGGAAAAAATGCTTGACGCGGCGTTTGAAGAATACGACCACCTGCATCATGATGTGGGCTTTATGTGGCATATATCGAGCGGAGTAAATTACAGGCTGTTCGGCGGAAAGAAGTCGAGAGTAAGGACCTCTATCGCTGCCGATATGCTCGCGTCTCGCTATAACTCGAGCGGAAAATATATCCGCGCCTGGAACGAGGACAAGGTGGGCTGGGTAATAATCGACTGTATGATGAATATTCCTCTGCTCTACTGGGCAAGCGAGGAATATAAGGACCCGCGCTTTAAGTATATAGCAATGAACCATGCTGATACAGTTATGAAAACGCATATACGTCCGGATGGATCAGTAAATCATATTGTAGATCTTGATCCTGTAACAGGCGAGCCTAAGGAGGCGTTCGGCGGTCAGGGCTATGAGCTTGGCTCGTCATGGTCAAGAGGTCAGGCTTGGGCAATATATGGCTATGTTATCAGCTATATACATACAGGAAAGCAGGAGTATCTTGACACCGCAAAGAGGGTAGCTCATTATTTTATTGCCAATGTATGTGATGACTGGCTTCCGAAAGCTGATTTCAGATGCCCCGACGAGCCTGTTATATATGATTCAACTGCGGGAGCATGCACTGCATGCGGTCTGCTTGAGATAGCGAGGTTAGTGCCTGAGCATGAAAAGAAGCTGTATCTCAATGCGGCAATGAACCTTCTTAAGGCGATGGAAAAGAATTTCTGTAACTGGACAGAGGAGGAACAGTCTATTCTGCAGATGGGTACTGAGGCGTATTTCTGCCGTCCGCAGGGTAAGCACGCGGCGATCATTTATGGTGATTACTATTTTATAGAGGCAATTTATAAGCTTAAGGGCTTTGATATGCTGTTCTGGTAATTTTATGTTATAAAACAGTGGTATGGAATGAACCTATAGGTCATCAAAACAGATCAGGAGGCAAAAATGTTAAGAAAAACGATATCAGCAGTCCTTTCCGCGGCAATGCTTTCATCCTGCTTGGGAGCAATATGCGTAAGCGCGGCGGAGGAAACAGAGAGCCTTACTCAGGCTAATATAATAGATAAGCTGGTGCTTGGCGACAGTGAGTCGGAATCTGCTCATGGTTTTACATCGACAAATACAGTGGCTGGAACAGATACTGAGCTGAGCGCGCAGACAAAGGACGAAAACGGCATGTACACAGGCGGCGGCTTGGGTGATGGTCTTACATACCGTCAGATGGTGGTGCCGCCGAGCGAGGATCAGGCGGGAATGATGCAGTTTACGCTTGAAGCCGATCCGGGACAGGTAACATATATAACCATAAGGACGTCTGGCTCACAGTATGACCGCGGCAACCTTATGATGTACGGCGCCAATGGTGACCGCAGCGTGCTTGACGCGTACAGCGGCAGGGAATATGCAGAGCTGTATAACGGACTTTACACAGAGGGTCCGGGCTACTACGGCAGATATTATTATGTTACATATAAATTGCCGGAGGGTATGGTGTCGGCAGACGGAAAGGTAACTCTTTCGATATGGCATTCAGGTGTTATGGATTCCTACGGCACATCGACATATAAGCCGGTAACACAGCCGTCTATGTATATTTACAGCGTGTATTCAAGCACAGAGCCGTATTTTGAGCCTGATGATGATTTTGTCGGAGCAGGTACGGCGCCGACGGCGAGACCGCAGGACACAACAGGATTTGATGTTACAGCCTATGAATATCTTCAGGGCGAGGTCAGCGATATGACCGAGAAGGTACTCACATGGCAGTGCTACGGCGAGGCTTGGGAGAGCAAGAAAACCGATGAGAACGCTTATTACGAGGGCGCGATAATAAGGAATACGCCTATTGAAACGGCTGATATGTCGGGAACAGGCGATGAGGTCTCAAGACGTTATGCACAGAATGCTATACTGCATCAGAATTGGTCAACAATGTCGAATCTGATGGTTTTGGCAAACGCATATATTTTCGATTTTTCAGGCGACATGCACAACGATCCTGAGATACTCGACAGATATTTCGCTTTGCTTGACTTCTATGAAAAAGCACAGGACAGCAAGGGCGGTTGGTGCTATTTCACAAGCGGCGAGGACAAGGGAAAGTGGCTCGGAGCATCGCTTGACGGAACAGGCGAAAGACTTACGGGTGAATACTGGCCGCTGATGTCGCTTGGCGCTGACGCTATGATAGAATCATATATAATGCTGAACAATTATATTATGAACAGCGGCGATCAGGAGCTTATAGACGATTATCAGGCTCACCTCAACGAAAAGATAGACGGCGATCTTACGGGTAAGATGGACAGGACCCGCCGCGATTTCTATACTGATATGTTTGGCAGACTCCGCGACAGAATGGCGAATCCGTCAAGAGGAGTTGGCGATTTCTATGCTCCCACAAACCGTGCCGGCACAGCTAATCAGGATTTTGGATACGCGTATAACGCAAATCTCTGCGTAAGACTGCTCTCAGACGGAGCTGATGTCAACTCAGAGTACAAGGCGGAGGATGATGAGCAGTATCTTGATATGGTAAGATACAAGTACGGTGAGATGGCAGACGGTCAGAAGTGGTTCTCAACGACCACAGGCCTCGGCCTTGAGGGCGGAGCGTCACACGGCGGCTGGGCAGGCGATTACGGCACGCTGCTTATCGGAATAACGAACGAATATGCGGAGTGCAGTCCGTATATGTCAGATGAGGCAAGAGAAATATTTGAAAATCAGGCGTATAACGCGTTTGAATCGAGCAAGTATTTCTTCTATCCGGCTGTTGACGGAGATGGAGATCCTATTCTTCTTGCTGAATGCTGGGCATCATCAAGAAAAGATGGCTATGGTCAGCATTCCTCATATCCTGTTGCGGGATATACCGCTACACAGCTGGGTTCAGGCGCGGCTTTAAGATACCTCCAGCTGTATATTGAGCATAATATGGGCTATTATAATGAGCTTAGAAATGAGTTCGAGGTAACAAAGTCACCTCATATCTATACTCATCTTGTAGATGCGCAGAATATATTGAAGTATTATAAGGATGTTGAGGAGCTGACCTCAAAGGGAGAGATAGAGCCTCTGCCTATGGAGGATGCGCATGAGGACTTTGCATGGTTCGATCCTGACGCTCATGCTATAGTATTCAAGAATAACGGCGAAAAAGCGTATATAACCTTTAATTATCGCCGAAATGACTGGGAATATAACGATTATACTCGTATACACTTCACTACCGACAGCGAGGATAGAACAGCAGAGGTGCGCTCAAGCCATCAGGGCGATGTGTACAGCTGGGAGGATTACACACACCTTACTGATGGAGGCAAACCGTACACCCATTATCGCTATAATGCGTATGAGGAGGTGGAGTACGGAAAGTACATCTGCGGAATAAATAATTCAAAAACAGATACGTCGGTGGGACAGACAGGAACAACATATTACGCGTCAACCGTTGGAGTTACCAAAGCAAAGGATCTTATAAGCGGAAAGGTATACGAAAGCTCTGACGGCTCCGATATATCCGTTCCTGTAGAGCCGCAGAGCGCGGTAGTGCTTGAGGTGCTTGAGAGAGCCGGAACCGAAACTGTCAGCACTATATACAAAACAGGAAATACGGTGCTTGATTTTGACACAGCTACAGTCCGCACGGGCGAGAGCGTAAGCACAGAGCCTAAGTTCTTTGATGGCTACAAGCCTTCGGACTCGGAGGCTCATACCATAACAGCGACTGCCGGAGAAGATAACTCATATTCATATGAATATACAGAGGACAAGGCTCCGGTATTCAATTCAGACCAGAGCGCGGAGGAGCCGGAATGGCAGCTTTACAATTATTCATCCGCTGAGGGAGATATAACAACAGATGAAAATGGTAATATAACATCAATAACATCAAAATGTGATGTAGGTAAGGGCAATCTTGATAAGACTTTCGCGTATAAAGAAGTAACGGGTGATTTTAAGCTGCATGTAAAGCTTACGGGCTTTGACAGAACAATGACGGATACAGATTATTTCTCATTGTTTGCAGCAGACAGCCTTGACTTTGAAACTGCCAACTTCTTTGAGCTTCGCCATTTCTCAAACAATAACAATATATTGTTTGTTTCGCACGATTCTGCTCAGGAAAACAGCACAACAAGCTACTGGGCGGGAGACATGAACAACAAGGCAGTTCCGATCGACTTTATAATCGAGCGAAAGGGAAACATGATCGAATACTGGTACAGCCTTGATGGCGGCGTAACATATGAGCAGACAAGCAAGCCCAGAAATTCCGTGCCTGCCGATTCGGCTATGTATATAGGCGCTGCTATGACAGCTCAGGGCGGCGAATCGAACACAGCGCACATAAGTGATCTTACGATTGAGGGCTGCTTTGTGGGAGATGCAATAGAGGTCGGCGAAACAGTAACTATAGACTTTACTGCATCAGATCCTGAGGGCGAGGCTGTAACGGCTGAATATGATATACCTGATAATGCCAAGGTTGAAAACGGAATAGTTACATTCACACCGGAATACGGTGGAGAGTTCTTCTTCAAGGCTTATGTGAACGATGCTTATCACTCAGAGGCTACAGCAAAGACCATAAAGGTTAATGTGAACAACGGCGTGAAGATAGAGATAGACGGCAGACCGCTCAAAACAGATGTTCCGGCGTATATAAGCAATGACTGTACTGTAGTGCCTATAAGGGCGATAAGCGAGCGCTTTGGAGCTGAGGTGGAATGGCTGCAGGAAACAGAAACGGCTGTTATCAGGAACGGAGATACTACTATAGAGCTTGTGAAGGATTCAAGCGAGGCAAAGCTCAACGGCGAGATAGTAACTCTTGAGCAGCCCTCTGTTATAACTCAGGGCAGAACGATGGTTCCGTTCAGATTTGTTGCAGAGGCTCTCGGCTGTGATGTTGACTGGTCAGAGGCGGACAGAACTGTAATTATAACCACAAAATAAAACGGCTTTAAGCTTGAAATTTTCTAATGGATATGATAGAATAATATCAAGGAATATTTCGCAGGGCGCCGGTATGACCGCGGGGAATATCGGCGCCCTGTATTTAATTACAAGCGTTTTAAAACAGGAGGATCAAATAATGTATATTGGAATAGATCTGGGCGGTACAAACATAGCTGCCGGCATTGTTTCAGAGGATGGAAAGCTGCTTGCACAGGGCTCAGTGCCTACCCAGAGCGGACGCCCAACGGGCGAGATAGTGCGCGATATGGCAGAGCTTTCAATGCGTATCGCGGAAGAAAACGGCATTAAAATGAGAGATATTAAGGGCATAGGCATAGGCTGCCCCGGCACTATAGATCATGATACGGGAGTTGTAGTGTATTCAAATAACATTAAGATGGATCATTATCCGCTGGTAGATGAGTTCAGAAAGTATACTGATCTGCCTATAAGCGTTGATAATGACGCAAACTGCGCGGCGTTAGGCGAATATGTAGTAAACGGAAACGGAGCGGACAGCTTTCTGCTGATAACTCTCGGAACAGGTGTCGGAAGTGGTCTTGTAATAAACGGCAGGCTTTTCCGCGGCTTCAACGGCGTTGCACCGGAAGCAGGACATATGACGCTTGTGTCGGGCGGCGAGATGTGCACCTGCGGCAAGGCGGGTTGCTGGGAGGCATACGCGTCAGTAACGGCGCTTATTCGCCAGACAAAGGCGGCTATAGAAAAGCATCCGGAAAGTCTTATGGCAAAGGATGTTGAGGAGCGCGGCAAGGTATCGGGCAGAACTGCATTCGACTGCGCGAAGGCGGGAGATGAGGCAGCTCAGCAGGTTGTAGATAACTATGTGCGCTACGTTGCCGATGGTATAGTGAGCATGGAAAATATACTTCAGCCGGATATGATCGCTATAGGCGGCGGAATAAGCCGCGAGGGCGAGTATTTGCTCGAACCGGTCAAGAAATACGTTGCCGAGGCAGGATATAATAAATTCATGAAAAAGACGAGGATAGTGACAGCCACCCTGTTCAATGAGGCGGGCATAATCGGAGCCGCAATGACGGCTAAATTTGATATATAATTATATGAATAAGGACTGCGGGAGACCGCGGTCCTTTTTTGTTTGCTCAGCGTATTGAGCAGCTGTTATTGCAGAGAATAGCCATAAATAACCAGTGGGCGCAGGCTTTTGCCGCAGTGGAGCAGGCTCAAATATAAAAATAGTAATAATTTCATTATATGGGTATAATTTACATAATCACTATATTTATTGTAGATTTTAAATAACAGCATGATATTCTTTTTATGTATTTTGTTCAAAAACACAGGCTTATTATTAGATTATTCAGTTAATCGTTAAAAAGCTGAGTTGTATTTGACTGGTATTTATGCTAAAATATAATTGTATTTTAATGAAGAATCAACATTTTGACGGGGAGGCGGTAAGGTGTTCAAGAAAATAACTGGAATGATCTTAGCGGCGTCGATGCTCATATCTGCGATCCCGGCAGTTACCGCATCGGAACAGAACGCGGAGTACGGATTTGAGTACGGCGAGGAGGACTGGATACTCAATACAACAAACGGTAGGACTGCTGCCGGCTATGATGAAAACCTCAAGCATTCAGGCGGGCGCTCATATAAATTTGAGGCTCTTACTTCAACGGAATCAGAGAGCGAGTATGCGTCAATTGCAAAGACATTTGATGTGGAATATGGCAGCGCGTACAAGGTCGGTATATGGTATCTGCTCAGCGAGGATTATACAAGGCTTGACGGCACTAACGGGGGCGCTGTGTTCACATATACTCTGCTCGATGAAAACGGAGCGGAGATACAGGATACAGGTTATCAGTACTGCATACCGCAGCCGAGCCGCGAGGCAGACGAGCCGTATGACCCTATATGGATGGGGAACGATTTTTATATCATCCCTACCAAACAGACGGCAAAGGTCAGGATAAGCATAGGACTCAGATCAAGCATGGGACAGGTCAATTATGACGATGTCAAAATAGAGAAGATCGCGCTTAACGAGGTGCTTTCAAACCCTGTTTCGCAAAACCAGTCGACCGGCGGCGCGGTGCGCGACAGCTATTCTTACGGCTGGGAGTCTGATGAGGAAAATTGGTGGCGTCTTACCCAGGGCAAGGCGGCAGTGGCAGCCTGCGGACCTACAGATGAGGATTCTCATTCAGGCTCGAGAAGCTATAAGATGTCAGCCGACACAATGAACGTAACGGCGGACAACAATCAGACGCTTGTAAACAACAACTATAATGGCACATATTTCATGGTAAAGCCCGGTGTTTATGAGGTCAGCTGGTGGTACAAGATAGTCGGACCATATACAAGGGCGTCAAACTCATGGGGTATGTCGGTGGTCGTATCAACATACACAGAGGACGGAAGCGAGAATTCAACAGGAAAGGTGTCAAAAACATATCTTGTAACAGACGCCGACCAGGGCTGGCAGCAGAGCGTATATACAGTAACAGTTCCGGAAGGCTCAAACAGGATAAGAATAAACATCGGACTTAGGGCGTCAACAGGAACGTTTTATGTGGATGATCTTGAGGTAAAGCCGCTTGTTACAGATCTTGTGTCAACGCCGGATCTTGAAAACTATCATGGCATGACTGTGCGCAAGCTCGACAGCGACAGCGTATATGTGGATCTTGACGTCGAGGAAACGCTTTCAGATGATGTTCTCGATTCTGTCATTTTGGGAAACGAGGAGAGCGAGGCTGCGCACGAGCTTGATCCGGGAAAGAGCGCGGTCGGCTATGGCGGACTGGGCGATACATACCGGCAGCTGTATCCGGGCGATGATAAGATATGTGTCACAATGAAGGTCGATCCCGACAAGATGAATTATATAACAGTAAAACTGTGGGGCAGCGAGGGCGAGAACAAAGAGATCAAAACGCTCATGATAAATGATGAATACGGAACTCTGCAGGCAAAATACGGAACAATGTGGCCTGTGTGGGATTATGTGTATGAGGAGCCGGCACAGCGAGATTCATATTTTTACGCTACCTACCGTCTGCCTATGGCAATGACGCACGGCAGAACAGAGGTAAGGTTCCAGATAACCCATTACGGAGCGTACAGCGCTTACAGCGCAAACGGCTTTGCCACTGCAACAGAGTATTCAAGACAGCTTTACAAGCTTGTTACCCACACTGATCCGCAGTATCAGAAAATGGAGGACGACAAGGACGGAACAACGCCGCGATATGACCTCGGAACGATAGCGGTTTCTCCAAACGGCTTGTCACCGTATGATTATATAATAAATGAGATGAACGCATCTATCGAGGAGATACTTAAAAGCCAGAATTACGGTCCGCAGTGGGATGCGGCTGTAGCAGCCGGAAGATCTCCGATTGAGGCGACCGGAGCCTGCCTGGAGGGTACGAACTCATATAACCACGGAACATGGGAAAACTGGAATAGCATACATTATTCAAAATGTATAGGCTCTAACGGAGAAAATATAAAGGGCTTCAGAGCTGCCGCGATGGCGTATAACAGAGAATGGTCAAACTATTATCACAGTCAGGAAATTGTTGACAGGTCGGTGGCATGGCTTGACTATTACGTGAGAGCGCAGGGCAGCGACGGAGGCTGGCAGAACAAGACGTACAATACATGGATAGGCGGACCGGACCGAATGGAAAGTGATTTTGAAATGGAGGCAGGCGAACGGGCTATAGGCGAGGTGCTTTTGGAGCTGTGGGAGCCTATCTCCGAGGGCGGATACCTTGATGAGCTGATGGATCACGACAATAATCCCGATACGCCTATGATAAAGAGGCGCGAGGCTTATACCAACATGTACAAGCTGGCGTCAAATAAAATATTCCATGGCATGCAAAGAAGAACATCTGTAAACCAGGATATGTTCTGTGTGTTCTCCGGCACGACCTTTGAGCTGTGTCTTGAAAAGCTCTCGCCTATGGAGTGTATGGACAGGGAGGAGCTTAAATACTGGTGGTATTCCTGCTGTGGAATAATCCTTGCTCCGCATGACAGTATACAGATCTCTCCAAAGGGACTTTCAATGGAAACACACGGACATCTCAACGGCGCGTATGACGGAAACTACGGCCCGCACGGAGCGGCAATGGCAACAGATCTTGCGCTGCTCACAAAGGACGAGAAGATAATACAGAAAGCCATAAACGCGCAGAATGCTATGTCGTATTTTATGGAAACCATACAGAACCATAACAATTATATTTCTATAAGACGAGAGTACAATATAAACACCAGAAACTACAAAGGACCGGGTAATATAGAGTACGCGGCATGGAACAACTTCTCGGCGGCAGGACTTGGCTCGAAAACTGCAATACGTTCAATGGAGCTGTTTGTCGAGTACGGCGAGCTGTATCAAAGCTCGCTCGTTGATGACAGAAGGCTGCTTTATTATATGATCAAGAATTTTGATTATATGGGTGATGACATTAAGAAGGCATCAGAGGGCTACAGAACATTCGCTGACATAAAAGGAATACCGCAGGAGGCGGCTATCGTTACTCTGGCATGGAAGGGAATAATAGAGGGCGTGAACGAGTCCAATTTTGATCCTGATTCCAAGATAGACGAGGCAACCTTCAGACGCTGGGTAAACAATGCGTTCGGCAATGAGTATGAAATTAATTATACTAGCATAATGTCAAGAGCGCAGGCGGCATATGAAATATATTACAGGCTGCTTGACAACGGGGTATATATAACAAAATTTGATCTTGGCTCCGGCATCTATCTTCCGAATGAGCCGTGGAACAAGGATGAAAACGGGCAGCAGATGGAATATGTGTTCTCAGATGAGATAGCCGAGTCACTTGCGTTCAGACATAATGATGAGATAGTGAGAATGACTCTCAACTGGCGAAGTGAGTATGATGGCACATCATATGAGGACAGATCAAGAGAGCATGCCACAACATCACAGGTCATCAGATTCCACGAGATGAACGACAGCTGGTCAGGACACGGCAGCGCGTATATGACATCTCCGCTGGGATTAAGGAGGGTGGATATTGCAAAGTACGGTCCGTATGTTGTGATAATGAACTGCTCCGATGAGGACAAGCCTGTGAACATCACCTTCCATTCGGACGTAAGCAAGGCATACGAGCTTGTTTCGGGAAAGATGATGGAAGTAAACGGTGAGATAACAATGCCGGCGCTTTCAACAATAATACTTGATCTGAGAGAAACTGAGTAAAGGGGGAGTGTTAATGAAAAAAGCAATAAGTATAGCAGCGGCTTTAGCGCTCCTTGCCGCCGGCAGCGGCATAACAGCGGCAAACGCGGCGGGTATGGAAAATTCCGCGGCTGTGGCAGGCGCGTATGAGATCACAGCAGATATGATATTCGGCATAGATGACAGCAGCATAAGCGCTGGATGGATAGCTGAGAATATCTATACATATGATAACATAACAGATGATACAGACCTTTCAAAGCTTGCGGCGGCATGTACGGCAGTGTACACTATAGATATAGGCGAAGAACAGCCCGTGATATTCGGAACATATCGCGCATTTATTGTGGGCAGCAGCGGCGACACGGCGGGAGGAGTTACGATTTATGGCTCCAATGATGATATAAGCTATACCGAGATAGGAAAAGCGGCTCAGCTTGAGTGCGGAGAATGGAACGATATAACGCTCAGAGCGGATGCAGCTTACAGATATATAAAGGTAGAAGCAGACAAGGAAAATATGGTGTATACCGAAAGCTCCGGCGGCGTTGAAACGACAGGCGGAAGCTCCGAGGATGAGAGCGATGGTGATTCAGAGCTTGCGGAGGCAACTGCCGCGCCGGAGACAGGCGGAGCTGAAACAGCCCGAACTGTAAAGGCGGTGTTCATAGAGACTCAGGTTTCAGATGATGATACCTCGACCGGAGCTACTCAGATAGGCGGAGGTGTAGGAGCCTCCGGAGCGTTGGGATTTTTCGGTTCAAAATTTCCTGACTGCCGCGGTCACTGGGCGGAGGAGATAATAGTTGAGTGTACTGACAGGAATTTGCTTGACGGCTATGACGACGGCAATTTCTATCCGGACAATCCTGTAACGGCGGCTGAGTTTTCAAAGCTGTACAGCGCGTGGCAGAGCACGTTCTATATAGTAAACGATGGCTACTGGGCAATGCCTTATATACGCGATATGCTTGATAAAGGCATATTTGAAAACAGTGATTACAGCGATTACGGCGCGTATATGACCCGTGAGATGTGCGCAAAGGCAATAATCAACTCTCTTACAGGAGAATATTTCCCGTCTGAGCTTGAACAGTTCAGGCAGTATATAACAGATATTGATTCGGCAGATGAGGGCTGCGCGGATTATGTGCTGAAGGCTTATATATCGGGAATAATGTCAGGCTATGATGACGGCAGCTTTGATCCTAAGGGCTATGTTACTCGTGCAGAGATACTCACAATAATAAACAGAGCTATGAACGAGGATCAGAGAGCTATACCGGAAACGGTGGCAGGAATATCAACAGAGGCAGCAGAAACACAGACCTATTATACAGCTGCTGTTCAGGTCAGAAAATCTACCTCAGCAAACAGCATGAATTTCAGGCTCTACGGAGCAAATTCAAAGTATATGACAGAAGATGATCCTGGCTCGGGGCTCAAGCTGTATGACGAGTTCCAGGGCGCGCAGGGAATGGCGTTCCTGATGAGATTTGATCTGAGCGACATAATCGAAAGAGAAGATTCGCTAACATCAATAAAGTTCATAATCAACAGACACAGCAACGGAGAAATACCTATCGGTCTGTTCTGGTACGAATACAAGCTGAGCACGCTTGACTGGAATCAGAGCGGCTACAGCCAGGTAGTGAACAATTCAGCAGTGGCAGGCGAGGATAAGAGCCTTTATAATTCTGTTGTGGATAATATTTCAGCTATACTGCCTACATGGGGCGATATAGATGGAGCTGTTCCGCAGGAGGAAAAAGTCCAGCCGTTCGCACAGGCGGAGCTGAAAGATAACCAGTATGTGTTTGAGCTGAGCCTTGATGAGCTAAAGGCGCATATGAACGAGGATAACATAGTCGAATTCTTTGCCACAACAGTAAATTACGACCGTTACGGCATGGAAAAGGACAATAAGCCGAGATGTTACACGGCGGGAGAGCTTGCTCCGCAGATATACTGTACATTCGATACGGGCGAGAGCGAATCGTAAATATAAGAGAGATAATATTTGAAAAGGTTGATTAGGGGAGAACGAGCATGAATCATAAATCATTAAAGCGAATAATTTCGGGTGTTTCCTCCTTGGCAATATTAACGACCTCTATCGGCTTATCACCGATAGGGGTAATTGCCGAGGACGGAGCGTCAGCTCCTGTAACGAATATTGCCGCCTCTGCGTCAGCGCAGATAACAAACAGCGACAGCGGCTACAGCATAATGACTGGGTCCGGAACACTCAATATGCGCAGCGACAATGGAACATATGGCACAACTGCGTATATGGGAGCGCTGAGCTTTGACCTTTCTGAGCTTAAAACAGCGGTAGAGAGCGGAAATGAAATAGAATCCGTTAAGCTTGTGACGTATACGGAGCGATCAAAGAGTGAAAACAACAAAGCTATCAGCATTAAAAAAATGGCTGACGGCTGGGAAAGCGACGCGGAGCTGATAGGCGAGGCTCAGTCCGGCGAGCCGGTCTCAGAACTGACTATAGTATCTCAGTCAACAGGCAGCAACGGAGCTGTTTTTGACTTTTCAAAAACAGGGCTTGAAAGATATATACCTGGCGCATGGCGGAGCGCGGCGGAGGGAACAGCGCGCGTAGCGTATTCGGCGTCTACGGGTACATTGGATATTCTGCTTGAAAACGGAAATCAGACCGTGAAAGAAGATCAGCAGATATTCTCTGCCGTTATGAGCGATTCCGCTTACGGAACAAACGATACAAATAAAACGCGTGTGGAAACTATGGCGCAGCTTTTTGGACTTGAGAACAACGGAGAAGAATATGACTGGAGTTCTATGCGTCCTCAGCTTATTATAAGCTATGAGGAGCTTGAAAAAACAGCATACTCCTCTGCATCTGCACAGATAAGAGACGGCGCTGTATACAGCACATCAGGCTCAACTGTTGAGGTGCGCAGAAATACAGCTGCAGAATCGGGCACAAAGGAGTTTAACGCCGTTATAGATTTTGATATGAGCGGCATAAATGCGGCAGTTTCAAGCGGTCATGAGATAGCTAAGGCGGAGCTTATAACATATACTGAAAGATCTAAAGGCTCCAACAAAACGCTGGCTGTAAAGCCTATAGCTGGCGACTGGCAGGAAAACGCTCAGTCCATAGCAGATGCAGCAGCGGCAGAAAAGATAGGAACAATAACTCTTAATTCTCAGAATAACACAAATGCTGTGTCAGATGAGATGGCAGGCGTTGAGTTTGATCCGTCAAAATGGAGAAATACTTCGGATATAACCGATTATATAAAGAGCGTTTCAGGATCGACAACCGTATCTCTTTATTTTGAAAATGAGTCGGACGGTCCGACAAATCAGCAGTGTATGTTCTCGTCAAATGACTATACGAACAGCGATGCCACAAAGGTGGAGCTTGTGGCAGGCAGGTTTGGCATAACCCAGACCGAAGGCGTATATGACTGGACGCCTGTAAAGCCACAGATAGTAGTTACATATACTGACGATACAGAAGAACCGTCAGAGCAACCAACATCAACTCCGGAATCAACTCCGGGATCAACAGAAGAATTAACAGAAGAACCGACAGCATTGCCTACAGCGGAGCCGTTGCCGGAGGGTGCGATCGTTGTAAAAGACCTTGTGTCGAATGATGCTTCCACACAGACCATACAGGTCGATGCGGCAGGCAATACAAGAGAGGCTGCTTATACAACACAGGATAAATATATATGGTATATAGGCAACTATGATCTGTCCGAGATCGAAAGCATAGAAATGCGTCTTGGACTTGTAAAGGGAACAGACTCAGGCACGGGTGAGGAGATCATTCCTCAGGTAAATATAGCGTATATGCCGATAGATGGGACAACTATAGATGCAGAGTATATAAACACTAACAGCAGTGAGATACGCAGCGCGAACAAAAAACTTGTGGCAGTTTCGAGTGTGACCGAGCCGGAGGCGGATGAGGCTAACGGACATAAATATCTTGGCGCATTGTTTGAGGTTGATGCGGACGGCGTCAGAATATCAGCAAACGACACATACAGCGAATATCCGGGCGGAACAGTGACTCTTAATGCTGAAAGCTGTCAGAACCTGAAGCTCGCGGCAGAGGGCGGCGAGGCTGCGTTGTTTATCTACGCTAAGGCAAGCAAATGCAGAGCGGCTATCGATTATATAGTAATAAATAAAAAGAGCGGTCAGCCAGAGCCTACATCAACACCAACAGCGGTACCTACATCGACACCTACAGCAGAGCCTACATCAACACCGACAGCGGTGCCGACGTCGACACCTACAGCAGAGCCTACAGCGACACCAACAGCGGCACCTACATCAGCGCCAACTGCAGAGCCTTTGCCTGAGGACGCGATAGTGGTAAAAGATCAGGTATCTAATGTATCATCCACACAGAATATAACTGTAGATGAATACGGAAACAAGCGCGATGCTGCTGTAACAACAAATGATACCTCAATATGGTATCTTGGAAACTATGATATGGAGACCGTGAGCAGCATAGAAATGCGCCTCGGGCTTGTAAAGGGCACGGATTCGGGAACGGGCAGCGATGTATATCCGACTGTTAATATAGCGTATATGCCGCTTGATTCGGAGGAGATCAACGCTGATTATATTACGGCTAACAGCTCAAAAATACGTAGCTCGTCTAACAAGATAGCATCGGTATCGGGAGTGACCGAACCGACAGCAGATCCAGCTAACGGTCATAAATATCTCGGCGCTTTATTTGAGCTGACTGACAGCGGCGTAAAGGTATCAGATAAGGATACATATGGAGTATATCCCGGCGGAAACGTAACGCTCGTATCAGAAAACTGCATGAATATAAAGCGACCGTCGGAAAGCGGCGAGGTTGCTCTGTTTGTATATGCCAAGGCGAGCAAGTGCCGCACGGCTATAGATTATGTATTGATCCATCAGGACAGGGAAAAGCCGACAGCTACACCGAGCACATCAGAGGATCCAGATAAAACAGAGCCGCCAACAGAGACTGCGGCGCCGTCAGGTTATCCTGAGGGAGCTATAGTTATCAAGGATAACGCAAACAACACAAACGATAAAACTAATCCTATAAAAATAGACGCAGACGGAAATAAACGCAATGCAGCATATTCTACCGACAACAATTCGGTATGGTATCTCGGAACGTATGATGTAAAGGCTATTGAGAATATACAGCTCCGTCTGGGCATGGTAGGAACTGAAAGCTCAATGCCTCAGGTAAAGCTTTCATATCTCCCGCTCGATGGCTCGACAATAGATGACGCGTATGTTTCGGCTAACAACAGCACTATAAGAAGCACAAATAATACAATAGCTGTAATAGAAGGTCTGACATTGCCATCAGCTGATCCTGCAAAGGGTCACGAGTATCTCGGCGCGATGTATACGGTAGACGAAACGGGCGTAAGAGTTGATTCTGAAGAATATGCTGTGTTCCCGGGCGGAACAGCAAGCGTTGGAGTAGGATCTCAGCCGCTCAGTATTCCGAAGGACGCTGAAGGCAGCGAGTATGGAAAGGTAGCATTGTTCTTATACACGACTGCACAGAGCAGACGAGTTACAATAGATTATGCTATAGTGACAGAAAAGGTGCTCACACCTACAGAGCTACGCATAGATGGCGAGGATACGTGGGTAATACGCGAGGGCGTGGATTCTGATTACGAAACTGCGCTTGACGATTACAAGGCTGTGCTTATAAGCGATATTGGCACAGAAATGCAGTATGACAGCAGTAATGTGCGCTGGTCGGTAAGCGGCTGTGATTACATTTCAATGAAATCACCGAGCGGCGGCAGCAGCATAATGACTGCCGACAAAAAAATACCGGTAGGCAAAACATATACAATTACACTTAAGGCAGAATATGATGACGGAACAACAGCGCTTTCAGCTGAAAAGCAGATAAACGCAGAGTTGAGAGAGGCGTCAGTTCCCACACAGATGAGCATGGAGGGCGAAAGCAGGATAGAGCTGCTCAATTCGCAGCTGCCATCAGCATCAGAATACAAAGTAACTCTGCTTGACCAGTTCGGAGCTGAAATGACATCAGCTGTTATAGACTGGTCTGTCGAGGGAGAGGTTACAGAAGGACTTTCGATAGAAAACGGCGTGCTCACCATAGGTGAAAATGCGGTAAGCACAATAGTGACTGTGAAAGCGGCATCAAGAACAAACCCTGATGTCTGTGCGGAGATGGAGGTTTCAATAAACATCTCAAAATATCCGTCTAAGCTTTACCCGTCAGCGGATGTGCTGTTTAGAAAGGGAAATACAAACGCCACAAATGTTACCGGTCCTGATGTTGAGATCAGAAATGTGGAGGATTCGGACAAAGGCTTTGTGGGAGCTTTGAAATTTGACCTCAGCACTCTGAGAGAGGCAGTCGAAGAAGGCTATCCTATAAATTCTGTAAAGATAAGACTTACAACAGTTATTTCAAGGAATCAGAATCTGATAGTAAAGGAGCTTTCAAATGACTGGGATGAAAGCAGCTCGACAGCAAACTCGTACGATAATAAGACGGATATTATAAATGCTGCCTTGTCATCAGATGCAAAGATCGTAAACAACGAGCTTGATTCACAGTTTACACTCTCGTGTGTATCAAGCGGAAAGAGAATATATGAGGGCGAGCGCGGCGACAGTGAGACCGCGGAAAGCTGGCAGACAGTTCTGGATATTACTGATTATGTTCTCGGAAACGGAACAGAGGGAGATTCCAACAAAAACGGCTGGCTGGCAGATCATCCCGGCGAGAATGTACTGAGCCTGCTCGTAGTACCAGATTATAACGGAACAAATTCAAACACATTCTTCTCAAAGGATGTAGGTGAAACATATGCAAACTGGTCAGCTTTAACAACAAAGTTCCCGGAATTTGCAGAGGATCCGTCATTGCTCTATCCGGCTGTGATAGTGGATTATGCGCAGGAAAAGGTAACAGTAACAGCAAAGGTGAACGCTCTGCCTATACCTGATACCGATACTCCGAATAAGACATCTCTTACAGCGGTGCATTATGATCCGTTCACGGAAACATCAGATGAGGATATAGCATGGTCTGTAAGCGGATTCAAGGACGAAAACGGAAACACAGCAGCTGCTGACGGGATCACGATAGATAATAACGGCGTGCTCTCGGTAAGCAGAGATGCTCAGCCCGGAACAGTTACAGTAAGAGCGTCAGCGGCTGGAAATAAGGCTGTATATTCTGAAATAGAAATAAGGGTGACAAAGCTTGCAGGTCAGCTTGCAAACGGCTCCTTTGAAAATATTGATGACGCAATGATGCCGATTGCCTGGTCATCATACGATCCTGATATTGAGCAGAGCTTTAACGGCACTCAGCGCTATGAAATGGATCAGGCATCAGAGCCGTGGCTCGCAAACTTCCTGAGGAACAACGACACCGACGGATATGTGAGCGGTACTCACAGCGCGGAGGATCCTACCGGCGTATACGGCAAAAAGACGGTGCTCATGAAGGCAGCTCATGGCATAGACAAGGATTATGAGGGTTATATCTACACAAACAATGCGGCAATAAGCTCAAGCGACGGCGGTCCGCATATCAGAGTAACGGCAGGAACTACATACTGGGTATTGCAGGACTATCATCTGCATGATTTCTACCAGCTCAACAGCTCGGCGGTCATAGGACCGTATGTGGGCTATGAGGGCTATCAGGGAACTACAGGAAAATCCTCGCAGTTCTCAGGAACATGGTATATAAAGGACGGCTCTGCCTCAGCCGCATATACAACAGATGGCTATGATACGCTTGTTAAGCAGATCACTGTTCCGCAGAATATCAACAGGCTCAGATTCAATTGGGGACTGAAAGGCTCAGAGGGAAGCATCTACTTCCACAATTTCAGAGTATCGCCTCAGGGTATAGACACAGCAAAGACACCTGTTGACGGCGAGTACGAGCTTAAAGTGACAAATAAGATGAGCTGGGCATCGGACGGTGTAACAGTATCGCCGGGAAAGAAATATTCATATAAATTCTCAAGCGTTACAGATACTCAGGGCTCAGGCATTGTAAAGCTCACCTTCTTTGACGCGGAGGGCGGAGAGATAAGCACAGAAACTATTGAAGCAGGAACTTCTGCTGCATGGAAAGAGACAGCAGGCGAGGTGACAGCTCCGGCAAACTCAGCATATGCATCCGTAACTCTCTGCAATGGGACTTCAATAGGAAATGTGTGGTATGACAATATCATATTCACCGAAACAAGCGAGCCTGTAGCTACATATATAAGAATAACATCAGGAAACGATATGGTAATAAGCCCGCTTGACGGTGAAACAGCGAATAACTATACATATACAGCAGCTGTAACAGATCAGTATAACAACGCTTACAGCAGCGAGATAGTCTGGACGCTCGATAAGAGCTATAAAGGCATAAGCATGCGCAGCAATGGCTCGCTTGTTGTGACAAGCGAGGCTGAGGCGGGAGCTGTAACAATAATTGCGGCATCAAGCGAAAACAGCGCGGTCGCTGCAAGCAAGACAGTTTCTGTTGTCAAGAAATCATCGGAAACAGGCAGTGTTGAGCTTGTAAACGGAAGCTTTGCCGATTATGACTCAGATACTCTTGAGCCGTCAGGCTGGACTCAGAACGATAAAAAGCTTTCAATAGCAAACGGAACGTTTGATTCGAGCATATCGGGCTGGAAGCTCAACTATACATCGTATTCGACCTCGGATACCTCCGCAGCTATGGAATGGGATAGCAGCGTGGATCATACAGGCAATGCGGGAGGCTCAGCAAGAATATTCAATGCAGACCGAGCGCAGGGATCAATGCAGATATCTGATAATCTGGTGATCACGGGCGGAAACACATACGATATATCTGTATGGGTAAAAACAGATCACGTTTCATCAGATTCCAATGTGTATGCGACATTAATATTCTATGATGAGAACGGCTCAACCATTGAGGAAAACAAGCAGATGCTCGTATATTATCCAAAGGATAATGACGGCAATGGTAACAACACATCAGACTGGACAAAGCTTTCCGGTTCAATATATGTAAATCCGCTTACCGCAAAGCTGAGGATAGATATGAGATACCGCGGCGGAGCAAACAATCAGAATGGAACGGTGTGGTTTGATGATCTGACTATCTCCAAGCAGGCAGGCATTGATGCAGCTGAAAGCTATAACGGTCTGCCGGCGCTTTCAATAACAGGCTATGGAGTTGAAGACAGCGATGTAACAAGAACCTATGGCGAAAAGTGGGACAGCACTCCGGTCGAGGGAATAATCGAAGGACAGGAATATGTGTATTCTGCGGCAGTGAAAGCATTCAACGCGGCTGAGGGCGGTTATCTCATGGTAACATTCTATGATGAGCAGGGACGCAGTCTTAAGAGCTATAAATCAGATTATGTGTCCGGCACATCGTCAGACTGGACAACAGTGACAGCCTCAGCAGCTGCTCCGGCAGATTCTGCATACGCTATCATGAGCCTGTGTATTGACGGCAAGGGCACGGTATGGTTTGCAGACGCGTCATTTGAAACAAAAACAGATCCAGAGGCAAAGTCGATCATAATAAACGGCTCTGATACGGTATCGATACCGGGAACAGAGTATTATAAGGCGGCTGTTGTCGATCAGTACGGTATCACGATAGATACAATAGATATACCGCTTGCGGCAGAATGCCCGTCAGGAGTAACATTTGACGGCGAGACCGGCAAGCTCACCGTGAGCGCGGCTGCTCAGGAGAATCAGAAGATAACAATAACTGCTGAGTACAGCGGACTTACCGCGTCAAAAACAGTAACAACTCTTGCCGGCACAACGTCTATCTCAATAGACGGAGCAGACAGTGTGATAATCTCATCAAGCAAGGCAAAAACGTCAACATATTCTGTTTTGAATCAGCTCGCGCAGAAGATAAACAGTCAGGAGGTCGCATGGAGCGTCAGCGGAAAGAATGTCAGCATAAAAGACGGCGTCCTTACAGTTGATGCAGGAGCACCGGTACAGACAATAACTATAACTGCTGAATATGACGGCTTTAAGGCTTCTAAGAAAGTCAGCCTCACCAATACCTCCACAAGCACCGGCAGCGGCAGCACCGGCGGCGGTGGCGGCGGTGGCGGCGGCGCAGTGAGCGGCGGTTCGTCATCGGGAACTACTACAGGCACTGATGGTTCAGCAATGGGCAATTTCAGCACAGGCAGCACAGCAGGAAGCACCGACAGCACAACAGAGGAAACAGTAAACGGCGAGCAGATAATCCCGCAGCCTGATCCTACATACTTCACTCAGAATATGGACAATATAGGCGGCTTTAAGGATATAGGCTCAGTAAAATGGGCGCAGGAGGCAATAGTTGCAATGAGCGCAGTGGGCATTGTAAACGGCAAGGAGGACGGATATTTCTATCCGAACGACAATGTTACAAGAGCTGAGTTTGTAAAGATGCTCGTTGGCACGCTGACATATGCCGAAAGAATAGATACATCAGATACAAGTTGCTCGTTTGCTGATGTCGCGGCTGACGCATGGTATCATGACAGTGTAGCGATCGCAGTTAACAACGGAATAGTACAGGGAATATCAGACACAGAATTTGCTCCTGATGCCAAGATAACACGGCAGGATATAGCGGTAATGGTGGAACGCGCAGCAAAGGCAGCAAACATACAGCTTTCGTCAGGAGCGGAGCTTATATTTACAGATGAAAACGATATATCCGATTACGCGCTTGAATCAGTCAAGGCGATGGCAAAAGCGGGGATCATCAACGGCTATGAGGACGGAACATTCTTACCGCTTACAAACGCTACTCGTGCTCAGGCGGTAGTAATCATCTACAGAATGGCAGGAGGAGAATAATGAGAAAGAGATTACTAAGTATCATTACTGTTCTTACGATCATAGCAGGAATGTTTATCCCGATGTCCGGCGCACAGGCAGCAACGGGCATAAGTCATGAGCTTGAGGTCAGCCTTACGGCTGCCCTCGGCATCATGCCGGGGTATCCGGAGTCATACACGCCGGATGCCAAGGTCACGCAGAGCGATTTTATAAAATACGCGTATCGTACAGTAGGCGTAGAGATAGGTAGCGCTGATCCATATCTTACAGCATACGGCTGGGGTGACGGCTCATCAGAGATAACAGTCGCGCAGGCAGCGCAGGTTCTTATAAAGGCTATTGATTATGAGGCGCTTACAAATCAGTACGGAAATGATCCGTACCGTTCAGCCCAGGCGTTTGGGCTGATGAACGGCGCAGGCAAAGCGGCGGATGCTGCTCTTACAGCGGAGACTGCCGCGGTAATGTTGTATAACGCATTGAATATGAAGGCTGTTGAATATAACAACAACGCATTCAATTACAGCGATAAAACAATAATGGAGGACAAGCTCAGCGTTTATAAGTCAAACGGTATAGTGACAGCGAACGCAGAGACAGGTCTTACAGGCTATTCAAAGACTGCCGCCGGAATGGTAAGGATAGATGATGAGACCTACAGCATAGGCAGAACATTTGCCTCAAGCCTGATAGGCTGCTATGTTAAGTTCTATTATTGCGATGACAAGGCATCGGGAAACAAGATCATAAAGTGGATAGAAAAGGAAAACTCATCTAATACAGCAGTTATATTCGGATGCGATATTTCTGAAATATCAGGTAATTCTATAGTATATACCTCAACGAGCGGCGGAGAAAAGACGGCAAAAGTCGATGCCAACGCGGATATAATTTATAACGGCAGACTGGAGGAGGATTTGTCTATCGATGTTATGCGCTCGCTTACGAGCAAAACAACGCTGATAGACAATAACGGCTCCGGTAAATATAATGTGGTAATAATCAATGATTATGACTACTATATGGTAGACAGCTACACAGCCTCTACTTATACTGTGAATGATTTCAGCTCAAAGCAGAGCATATCGCTCGATCCTGATGAGATAGATTCGCTTCATATCTATAAGGACAATGCGGAAACTACTGTAGACCAGATAGCAGCCGGACAGGTGCTGGCAATAGCTCAGAGCGATGACGGCGGAGTCGTATCTGTAACTATAGTTACAGGATCGGTAGAGGGTGAGATAACAAGCATCAATTCCGATTATATCGTGGTAGGCGGCGAGAGCTATGCAATATCGCCGGCATATGCGGGAGACCAGCTCAAGCTTGGCAGAGCGGGTACTTTCTATTTTGATATGCTCGGCAAGGTGGTGAGATGCAGCGCGCTTAGATCCGCAACATCTCAGTACGGCTATCTGCTCAAGTATTTTACTGACGGCGACAAGGAGGGTAATTATACAGCAAGGATCCTCACTGCAGAGGGCTCAACTCAGGATTTTGCCGTTAACAGCACCGTTACGTTCAACGGCTCAAAGCGGTCCACATGGGAGGTATATAATCTGATAGACGCCCGCAATAACTGTGAGCAGCTCATCACCTATACGGTCAATTCAAAGAATGAGATAGTAAATATCAAGACGGCTGATGAAAAATATATAGGCGTTGATGAAAGCCAGATAGATACCTTCTCGCTGCATTATCAGGGCACGGGAAGATACAGAAAGAACAACATGTGCTTTAACTCAAAATATCTTATCGATTCTACTACGCCCATCTTCCTTATCCCGTACAGCGGTGACAAGGACGAATATTCTGTGCGCGATGCGAGCTATCTTACAAACAACTATACCTATGATATATCGGTGTATGATATAGATGATTATATGTATGCGTCAGCTATAGTTCTGCGCGAGAATATTATAGAGCCTGAGAATCTGAGAACAAAGCGTTCAATGATCGTCACAAAGGTAGTGGAGGCTGTCGATCCTGACGGAGATATTGGCGTTCAGCTTGAGGGTTATCAGCAGGGGTCAAAGGTCTCATATTTCCTTTATAACGATAATATGTATGATAACCGCGTCAACACTATGGTCAGAAATCTGAAAGAGGGCGATGTCATTCAGGTGGGACTTAATACAAAGAACGAGATAAATGCCGTTCAGCTCTTGTTTAGGGCAAGCACAGTGACATTAAGTATTGCCAACGGAACAACAACACCAAACTCCTATTGGGAGGGCGGCACGGCGGTGTTCCCGGATCTTTGGGTAAGCGTTGGTCAGGTTGTTGACAGAAACAATGATGTTCTTTTGATAGACGCTGATGGCGATGACACAGTAGTATCTAAAGATCCTCACAAGATAGGCAATGTGACAACTTATCTTTACGATAGCGGAAGTGTGAGTGTTTCAAACAAAAATGAGATATCTATAGGCGATACCGTTTATGTGCATGAATATCAAGGAAATATGCAGGAAGTAATTATAGTAAGATAGTTAAGATCATCGCAATATACAAATATAAAAAATCTCTCGGATTTATCGGGAGATTTTTTTGTGTGTTATAGGTCTGTTCGTTTTTTGATAATCGTTCAATATCAGCGTTGACACGTATATAGGTCTATATTATAATGTAACTATAGTCATATTATCACTGGAGGTCAGAAATATGTCTGAATTTATAATTGAGATGGATAAATGGGACAGGATCGGAAACAAATACGTGTTTCCGGAAACTCCCGACAAATGCAGCTGGTATGATAAGGGGCTTGTGCCGAAAAACGATTATACGGCAGATCTGTATGGCTGGTACGGATTTTCGTTTGAAACAGAGGTGCATGGTCAGGCTGAAATAGAGATAAGGGCAGGACTGCTTGATTTCGGCGAGATAAACGCCGAGGAGGTAATAGACTATTACACATGGCGCGCTGTGGTAGTCGGCGACGGCACCGTAACGGTAACAGCGCCGCTGTGTCAGTTTGACCTGCTCTCGTCAATGCCGGCGAAATGGAGATTCCTGCGCAGTATAGAGATAAACAGAGAGGTAAAGGAGCTGAAAGCGCTAAGGGGCAGAGGTATATGTGCATATTCGCGCGTCCTGTCAAAGCCCGCAATGCCGGGCGAGACGGTAGATTATGAGATAAGGCTTACCAATTGTCTTGACAAAAAACAGGCGGTGAGCTTCTGCTTTGAAAAAGAGGGCTGGGAAACGTTAGAACCCTCTGTGGAGCCGGGAGCGATGATACTTGACCCGTTTGAGGAAAAAACGTGCCATATGCGCGTGACCATGAATGAAAGGATAGCGGAGGGCGGCTTTGAAAAGCAGGTACTCCATATCCTGCCGAACGGCAGCGGACTTCAGAGCGAAAAGCTGGAATTTTATACAGTGAGACATATGCGTCATCCGTATATAATCAATACAGAGCAGGGCTGGAATGAGGTAAAGGAAAAGATAGAAAAATATGAATGGGCAAAGGATCAGGCAGATCTGTACATAAAACGGGCTGAGGAATGGCAGGTACCCGTGGTACATGAAAAGGACTATATGTTCATAACCGAAAACGCTCATAAATGCTGTAACTGCGCGATAGTCTGGAAGCTTACAGGGAGATATGAGTTCGCCGAAAAGGCGGCTGAGTTTTTAAGGCGGCTGAGCGATCCTGAAAAGGGTTATCCAAAGCGGCTCAAGGCAGGGCATCAGCAGCTCGTGCATGAGGGCGAGTTTTTTAAGAGCTGCGCAATGGCATATGATCTGATATATGACCTTGATGTACTCTCCGGTCCTGATCATAGAAACATAGATGAAACGTTTAGGATCTTTATTGAATTTCTGGACTGGGCATTGGCTGACGGCGGAATCTCAAACTGGTCGCTCGCCGAGATAGCCGGCGCTCTCTACTGCTCCATGGCATTACAGGACAGGGAGAGGATAGAGAGATTTGTTTTCGGCAGGGGTGGCGCGCTTGAGCATCTGAGAGCCGGAGTCCTGTCCGATGGCTGGTGGTGCGAGTGTACTATAGGATATAACCAGATGGCTGCAGGACTGTTCAGCGAATACACTGTTGCGCTGAGACCGTGGGGAATAAACCTTGCAAACTGGTGGGTGCCGGCTCATTATTCAAGTAAGGTGCATTTCAGAAACCAGCATGCGGATGGTCTCTGCTGGGACATTTACGGCGAAAACACCCGTAATTACAGGTGTATAGAGGATCTGTGGGACAGCCTTGTAGCAATGGCTAACTACAGGAGCGTTGTGCAGGGCGTGAACGACAGCGCCGAAGAACAGCTCGAGGGCGCTTCGCGCGTGTCGTTTGATTCAAGGTATGATATAGCGTATGCGATATATAAAAAGCCGGAATATGCGTGCATTATAAGGAACGGCGGCGAGGGCGTGTGGCGCGATCTTCTGCACGGCGTTGGCGAGCTGCCCGAGGTTGAAAGCGATGTATATAAAAAATCGTATTATTTCAGCAACAGCGGTATTGCTCTTCTAAGATCCTCCTCTGAGGACAGAGATGACAGTGAAAGGATAGAGGCGAGCCTCAAGTATGGATCACACGGCGGCGCTCACGGTCATTATGACAGATGCGCTCTGAACGCGGTAAGCAGGTTCGGAAAGGCGTTGTTCAATCCGGAAAATGTATGGTATTCGTACTGTACGTTTATGTATAAATTCTATGTGCAGAACAGCATAACTCATAATATGGTAACTGTAGACCTTAAGCTGCAGGACCCACAGGAGGGAAAGCAGGTGCTTTTCCACAGCGGCAGCCTGTTCCAGGCAAGCGCTGTCGAGAACTGCGCAAGGTGGTCAAATCCTCCGTACGGCGGCTGGAGAGTGCGCGCAGACGAAACATTCAGAGACAGAACATGGGCAGAGGGCAGATATGTGCCGATCCCTGAAAATGCGCCTCCGTATACAGAGAGAACAGCTTTTACAGAGCCGGTAATGCAGCGCCGCTGCGCTGTGGTTACAGATGACTATGTGGTATGCTTTGACTATATATGCGGCGAGACAGAGCATGATTATGACTGTATATATCATCTTCCCGGACTGCGTTCAATAGCCGGAGAACAGCTCAGGAAAACGGGCAGCGCGGAGCAGCTTGCAGCTGACCCTTTATCCTCCGCGCAGTTTATAACAGATGTGGATAACTATATCGAAAAGGGAGCGGTGAAGCTGTCGTTCTCATATGATTATGATAAGAATGTAAGCGCGAAAGCGCCGTGGCTCACATATCCGTTCAGGAGCGGGCATAATGTGCCGGGTACTATGAATACTGACCTGTATTATCTGAGCGATTCTGAAACAGAGCTGTTTGTCGGCTGCGATCCGGAATACTACCCTGTCTCAAAAAGATTGTTCTACAGTGTGGAGGCGGACGGCGAAAAACTGGCAGAGGGCAGGTTCGGCGCGTGGATACTGGGCAGAGATCATATAGATATAGATGTTTCCGGCAGAAAAAAGCTCCTGCTCAGAGTAAGAACAGAGGAGGGCATGCTCGATAACGGACCTGAGAATACTATAAAAACCATCTTCTGGGGAGATCCGTATTTTGAAACAATGTCAGGTGAAAGGATATACCTTGCCGATATGGATCATACAACAGATAACGTGGACTGCGGCAGGGGTATCGGCGTTGATTATGAGGGCGGACCTGTAAGGATACAGGCAAAGCTGTTTGAAAAGGCTGTGCCGGGAGATGTGATCGACAAGAGCCGCGAAGGTATCATAGAAGTTGACATTTCCGGGATCGGCGCAGTCAGATTCGTGTCAGATATAGGCGGAGATTACCCGGTGGGTGACGAGAGCAGGCGGAGAAGGTTTATTTCACAGCGCAGGCATGGAAAAAGCGCCGAGTTTATAAGCGTTCTCGAGCCGTATACTGAAAAGAAAATGATAGAGTCGGCAGAGTATATAAGCGGCAGCGAAATAGAGCTGAGGCTGACGGACGGCAGGATACAGCGTATCATCGTTTCGGGCATGAGCAGCGGCGATATTTCTGTGAAGATGGAGGAATACTCCGGCGGAAAATTGATAAGATGTGAGAGCAGAGGAGATAAGGATCATGAAGGATAAAAAAACTGATCAGCCATTTATGAACGTATGGTTCGGAAATTTTTACCGTCCGGCGTTTGACGATAAGGAGTTTGTAAGAGATTCTGTGAGGATGCTTAAGGAGCTGGGCTTTAACAGCGTGATGCTCGATTCCAAGGCGTGGGAGGATCTTCGGGAGCGCTTTAAGGGCGGTGCGGCAAGCGAGTATGTGGAACAGCAGGAATATATGATGGAGCAGTGCGTTGAAAACGGCATAAGCTATAATTTTCTTGCGCTGTATCTTAACGGGGATAATCTGTATCCGAATATACGCTTTTCGCCGCCGATATACGGCGAATCCGTGACGGCTCCTGACGGCTCTGACGGCAGATGGTATAAATACTGGTCGGACAGGGCAAAGGACTCTATGACAGAGCATATCAGCGGTCTTATGCGCCTTTACGGAAAAAATGTCACAGTGGCAGAAACAGGCGGCAGAGAGGTGCTCCCTACGTGTACGATGTGGGATCCGATAGCTGCGCCAAGCTTTGACGAGGAGGGCAGAAACAGATATATCTCATGGCTGATCGGGAAATATGGGTCGATAGGATCGTTTAACGCTGTATATAACACAATGTTTGCTGGATTTGACGAGCTTAAAAAAGAGGATTACTGGTACAGCTGCGCATACCCCGGTTCAGCCGTTTACACAAAGCGCGAGCTGGAGGAAAATTCGCCGGCTGCTGTTATGTGGATAGACAATATGAAATGGCGCATAGACGAGCTGCGCGGATATTTCAAAGATATGCAGCAAAGGATACACGGCATAGACGAGCGCATTTATACCGTGCCTGATATGGCGTAGTGGAGCTATTTTCTTAATGTGGACGCCTCGCAGCTCACTAATGTAGGCTTTGCGAATCTGTGGGATACGTCAAACAGAGGCATAGATATATATAAGTTAGCGGAGTATGTTGACTGCTGCAATTTTATAACTGTTCCCATAACTCCGTATGGTGATCCTGACGCGTATGTGACTTCATGTCAGCACAGCATGATGCGGGCAATGAATATGGGCAGAGAATTTATAGGCGGCATATACTGGGGCAGATTTTTGTATAACGACATATACGCGTTTCTGACACCGTGCGAGATAATGGGAACTATAGCCGCCTCCGGCGCGAAGGGCTGTACCGCCTACGGCATGTGCGGTCTTGATGACGGCGGAGTTCTGCACAGAATGGATAAGGGCTTTAAGGAGTCGCTGAAAACGGCGAACGAATGGGCAAAGCAGGCTATGGATATTGCGGAGGGCATGCCAAGGACGGAGACTGCAATACTGTTCCCGTCAGCTATGTCTGCGTATGAGCCTATGGGTGTCGAAAGGAATAAGGAGCGCAGATATGATCTGCTCGGATGGTACAGGATGTGCTGCGATCTTGGCTGCGCGGCAGATGTTATAGACCCGGGAATAATAGAGCGCGGCGGGCTTGATAAATACAGGCTGCTCATAGTTCCCGAAAATGACTGCTACAGGTTTGATGACAACAGTATAATGGAGGCGAGGATAACTGAATGGGTCAAAAACGGCGGCACGCTCATTCATGGCCCGTATGACGGTATCGCAGAAAACTGCTTTGGCATATGTGGGGAAAAGCATGAGGCTGATGCGTTCGATCACGGCGAGGGAGGTCTGGCTCAGAGCGATATATTCTGCTCGTACAGAGGCAAGTGTCTGGCAGCCTACCGCTCTGACGGAGCGGCTGCAGTGGCAGAAAACCACATTGAAGATGGTATGGTATATTCGTTCGGGTTCGCGTATGGCTTCAGCTACAGCGCCAAAATCGCGCCGCACGTGCCGCTTTCGCAAAGGAATAACGAGCTGTATCCTGTGCCGCTTATGAAAAGAAACATATTTGAGGATATTGTTGACAGGCACGGTATTTACCGCTGCGAAATAAGGGGAAAGGGAATAGAGACTGCGGAGTTTGAAAACTGTATCATAGTGGTAAACCACACATCGCATATGTATGAGCTTTCATCTCAGGGCGAAAAGCTGTTTCAGTATAAGATAAATGACAGCCTGCTCATGCCGAGAACAGCAGTTCTCATATTTAAATAAAAATACCGCGGTATATCTGATAGGATAAAGGCAGATATACCGCGGTATTTCAATTTGTGTTATTTGCGTTTTTTATGCTTTAAAAAATCATTTATCTGACTTATTGCCTCCTGGCGTATGGTTTCAAGACCATTTTCATAACAGCGCGCAGTATTCTCCTTTAAGGTATTTACAGGGTCATCAACAACACCGTTTTCAAGCGCCGTGTATACAGAGGTTCGGATAACGCTTATTGCCGTTACCTCGCTCATTATCTCTGTGGTGTCGAATGTAAAGCCGGAAAGCGGGCTCTTATAGTAGGAGTCAATATCAAGCTCATAGGTCTTGTATTTGCAGATCTCATCGTCTATGGAGGCGTTTATCCTCACAAAATCTGGGTTCCATGTCAGCGCGTAGCCGGGAAAGTGGTATGAGGTGTCAAGCGGGATGTATTTATCATCGCCGACAGCTTCCCAGTCCTCGCCCTCTATGCCAAGCTCTATAAGATCATGATTGTCTTTATCTGCAAAAATCCAGTCAAGAAATCTCAGAACAGCATCGCTTTTCTTTGACCAGGACGGTATGCAGACAAGGTTGTTAGCCATCATTTTGGTGAGTGTCGCCTCAGGCTTTCTTAAGCGGACATTGTCGTTGATTATAAAAACTCCGAGCTCAGCGTCAGGCAGCGCCTGAGAAAACTGTGAGAGCTTGCTGTCATGGGTGTCGAGCGTATCCACCATGGAAGCGGCTAATCCGTCTGTTATCATATACCACGCCTCGGTCCTGTTTACGGAATCGTCCTCAACATATTTGCTCCATTCGCGGATCGTGCTGAGCCTGCTGCCGTAAAGCAGCGCTCCGTCACGGTATTTTTCAGGGAACGCAGCCATTCTTTCGTCTGTCTCGCCTTCATATATTATATCTACAACGTATGAGTCGGTATCGTCAAGCAGGACATAGGCGGTTGATCCGAGTGATTCCTTGAGAATGTGGTCTTTGGCAAGTTCTACCTCGTCAGTTCTGAACAGAGTATAAAAGCCTCTGTTCCCTGTTATGCCAAGAGGCGTTATGTCATCTTCGTTTGCGAGTATGGCATCAAGAAATTTCTCATATTCCGAATAGCTGTTTATTTGACCGTTTGCGCCTATGCCGTATTTTTTTGCAAGATCCTTTCTGTAATATACACAGCTTATGCCGCTGCTGTATGCGTGCATTATGGGGAGTCCGTAGCAGTGACCGTTATAATAGTTATACTCGAGCAGCTCGTTAGAAAACGTGTTCTGCAGGTTAGGGTAATTGCCGCTGCTTATCAGATCCTCAAGCGGCATGTATATCCCTCCGCTGGAAAAGGTCCTGATCTTCTTGTGCGGCGCGTCAAAAACAAGATCGTAGTTTTCTGCTCCTATCATGCTGATGTCAAGCCTGTCGTTGTAATCTGAAAGCGCGACCCATTCCACATCGAGCAGCACGCCTGTTTCCTGCGCGCCTGTTTCCTCATATTTTGACATTATCCTCTCCCAGCCCTCAGGTTCTTCACCGGGCATGAGCAAGCGTATAGTTGTAGTATTGGGAGCTTTTGCGCACGAAAAGCATGAGGTTATCACAGCCGAGAATGTAATTATGAATGCGGCTTTTTTTATAATAAAATTCATCTGTCGTACCTCCTTATAAATTGATCTTATTAGGCAATTGCAAAACTCTTTTAGAGTTTTGCAATTGCTACCTATTTGATGGGTGCTCGAGGGTGTACCCTCGAATTTAATAAATTTCTGACGACATGTGCGTCAGAAATTTGGGTTAAAAAAGTTTCAACCATCATATTTTATTTAATCGGATGGAACTTTTTTAACCTACTTTAACCAGATCAATTGGGAAACATAGTTTCACAATTGTCTGATTTAATCTTACCGCCGGCTGTCGTCATTGTCAACAATGAATAGTAACAAATAACGGCGTTTTCAGTTTTGGAATTACGGAGTAAAAAATCAAATATTTTTGTGAAAATTTGCACTTTAAAATATGTGTATAATAGGATATAAATATATTATATATATTTTCATGAAAGAGAGCTTGTAACTATGGATAGAGTGTTAAAAGGAACGGCGGTTTTAGCGGCGGCGGCAGTTGTTGCAAATTGGGCTTTTTCCATGGCTCTTGCTGAGGAAAGCGGAGAATGGTCAAAGGGCAATGCGATCGTTATTGATGTCGGCATGTCAGCGGTCCCGGAATTTGAAGCTGACGGCGCTCGGGTGGTTTGGGGTGAAAATTCCAACAGCACAATAAAAAATGCTACTCTTGATGATGAGGGAGAGATGTATCCGGGAACCTGCTATATAGCTCCGGACGGAAGTGTCACGCATCCGAAGTGGTTCGAGGGTAACAAATACATAAAGGCGGCGGCAGAAGTGAACGGAGAGCCGCAGGAGGTATATTATCTTGTAAAGGCAGAGCCTGCGCCGGAGCATTATACGAACGGGAATGGCAGTTCGGATTTCGGCGCGCATATAGATATAGGCAATGAAGTAAGCGAGGCGGAGGCGGGATTTGAATATGTGAGAACGAGCGAAGTTCAGAGCCGCGAGGTCGATGGGATAGAGTATACCTACAGAACAATAATGCCAAACGGATCAATGGTTTTAAATCTTGAATGTTCGCCTGATGAGATCAATTATCTTACTGTCAGACTATGGGGAGGAGATACAGGCGATACGATACTGTGGATATGCGATCCGGCTACAGGATACATGAACGCTGACAATTCACTTCAGCCAAAGCGAAATTCGCTTACAGACCGTCGCGACTGGGTGGAGCTAAATTACACCTCGTCCACTCCCCAGTATGACGGAGGATTTATATACGCAACATATCTGATACCTGAAATATATACAAGCGGCAGAGAATCCGTAAGCCTGAGACTGTATTCCACAGGCGGACCGTCAAATTATTCATCTCCGGCTATAAAGGAGCAAAAGGAGCCGTCAAGGGGGATATATGATGTATATATGACTCAGGATCCGGCATTTGTGCCGGAGGATCACGGGATCTCCGCCGGAGCGGGCGACAACTCGGCAGAGGATCTGTTTGCTCTTTCATCTGAGGCTGATATGGAGCGTCAGAAAAACGCGCTCGCATCAGCTGTGCGCCGCGGGATAAGCAGCTTTATGCAGTGGCAGATATATGGCGGAGATCATCCGTCATATATGGAAGGCATGCCTACAAGAAGCGAGGCGTGGCGGTATGATCCGCCTCAGACGGAGGAGGAATGGAAAAACAGATACTGTACAGATTCATATATGTATAAGCAAAACCTTACAACCCTTGATATGTTTGAGCTTTTCGCGTATGCGTATAAAAATTACGATCTGTTAGAAATAGATGATATCGTTTCAAAAGATGAGCTGATGGAAAGAGTAATTGCCGGAGTGGATTTTCTGTGCAGAGCGCAGGGGTCAAACGGCGGATTTTATTCTGACGGCGGAGGTTGGATAGGCGGTCCCGAGCGAAGAGCGGCGTCAGGGAATAACCTTACCGGCTTTGGACTTCGTTCTGTTGGCGAGAGTATAATAATGCTCTTTGATGAGTTTGATAATGATGATTGGAA
>CALXSS010000007.1 GCA_944391225.1 uncultured Clostridia bacterium | reverse complement strand
TGTTTGTGATGAGGTGCATTGTGACCTCATAAGGCGCAAGGTTTTCAAGATAGAGCGTGTTTTTTTCGGTGCGGCAGCTGATGAGCGGTGTCTCTGATATGCCGCGGTCGTTTAGCACACCCTCAAAGTCCGTTATGCCCTGCTCAATGCAATGTTCAACAAACAGGCGGGCGAGCTGTCCCGCGCCGTTTCTGTTAGGGTGAACAATGTCCTTTTCGCCGCTCCATTGTGTCCAGTACAGCGACTTTGCAGCGTCATAGCCTATGAGCTGGAAATAATCCGCCGCCGCGCCGTGCAGGTCTATGAACTGTACGTCGTATTTTTCTGCCGTTGCCTCAGCCTCGTCAAGGAATCGGTCATCTGCCGGGGAGTACCCGCCGCCTGGCGAAAGCTCGTTGAGCTGACCGACTGAGGAGGCTATTACAGGTATGCCGCCGGCCTCCAGTATTTTTTCTGTTATCAGCGAAAGGCATTCCTCAAATTCCTCCGCGCTGTATTCCTTGAAATCGTTTATGCCGTAGGCGATCACGGCATAGTCGCCCGGCTGCATAAAATATAGCACGCTGTCAAGCTGACCGCTTTCTATAAAGCCCTTTGCGGTCTGACCGGAGGAGGACATGTTGTGAACATAAAGATTTTCCGGCAGGAAGTTTTGCAGCATCTGTCCCCAGCCTCCGCGGTAGCCCTCCTCAAGCGGCTGATACATCAGCAGCGGATAGAAGGTGGCAGCGGTTGAGTCTCCGCATACGAAAACTCTCTTTTTTCTGTCGGAAAGCTCTCCGGCGCGGGTTATCGAAAGCGCCGCTATCTCAATATCCGTACCCGAATTTCCCTGTAAAAATGTCATGTTAAGCTGACCGTCCGAAACAGGCACCTCAACGCGCGCCTCTGTGCAGGAGGATTCTATATTTATTATAGCCGGATGTCCCTCAAGCCCTATGGTCATATAGCGTATGTTTCCGGAGTATACGGAAAGCGCGTACATGCCGTCAGGCAGATCAACGTTGAACGAGACCACATCAGGACCGTATCTGTTTATCCGTACAGCATCTGAAAGAACGCCGCTGCCGGGGGCAGCGGTGTTTTCATTAAAGGACATCATGCTGAAACCATAGCCGGTGTCCTTATTATATTTTGTTTCTGCGTTCACCTGTATCCAGCCGTCCTCAGGAGTG
Source organism: uncultured Clostridia bacterium (assembly GCA_944391225.1). Classification (GTDB taxonomy): domain Bacteria; phylum Bacillota; class Clostridia; order UBA1381; family UBA1381; genus Ornithomonoglobus. The sequence goes on along the minus strand of CALXSS010000007.1, from coordinate 67,219 downwards.
CTGCCGAAGTCGAAATACAGTGTATCGCCGGTTTTCATATCCGCCGCGTGCGCCGCTGTGCATATGCACATACACGCCGCCGCCGCAAAAACAGAGATCAGCTTCATAATGACCTACCTCTTTATCTCAATATTTGTCCTCGTCATCTGATGCCAGATAGATCCAGAGGATGACCAGCAGAGCCAGACATATGCCTCCGCCAATAAGCGTGGCGGGCATCGTCAGGCTTGATGGTATAAGCTTTGGGAATGAAAGCGGTTTTTCTACATCTATCTTGTTCAGGCTTATTACCGGATCGGTTTCAAGCTCTATTGAGCCCTTAGCCTTTTTCAGAACAAGCTTGTTGCGTGAATATACCTCCTTAAGGCTCTTAAGCTCCGTATCCGAGAGCGGGATAGAGTCTGTTCTGACAAGCAGCAGCTGATAGCCCGTGTCAGTCTCGTCCGTCCTGCGCACTACCGCGTAATTGTAGAACGATTTATCAGTCGCAAATCTGACATAGTATATCTCATCACCTATGTCGTACATATGGGTTATAAGATAGAACCTGCTGTCGGAATCGGGAGATCCCAAAGCGGTCTTGTAATCAGAAAAAGTGGAATAATCGCCTATATCGAGCGAATAGAACCTCGCCGCCGCAGTGAGCGTCCGCTCAAGCCTGATTTCCTCGGCATCGGAAAGCTGTTCGGCAATATCCGTATATGAAACGCTGCCGGCAGCGGTATCCTTTAGCTTGGTAAAAAATTCGTTCAGCGCCAGATTGTAATCCGAAACATCTACCTCAGGACGGAGCCTCCCGCCGCTCATGCTGACAATAGCCGAGGTGTCGGCGTGCGAGGGCGGCGATACATATTCAAACGCCGTGCCGTCAATGATGGTGTAGAAATCAGACCTCATCTGAATGCCGCTTTCATATTCTCTGTATATAATAAATTTTGCCGCGCCGTTCCAGCCTATGCAGAACTGACCTGTAACATATTCGCCGGGACTGCATTCCTTAGCTATCTCAGCTATATGCCGCGCGCTTTGCTTAAGCTCGTCATAACCGAAAATATCAGCGTAGACCGTCCGCCCTGAGGCGTCGGCTCTGAAGATCACAAGGTAAGGGCTTTCATTGTTGTCAAAGTCGATGATGTCGGCGTAAATGACGCCGGCAGGAAGTCTGCCGTCATCTGCGCTTTCAAGATAGCCGCCAGGCTCTTTTGTCGAAACAACTCCGTAGCTGTACATATAGTCGTTGAGCACATAGCCGTAAACGGATGCCATTTTTCCGGCGGTATCCTCCGCGCGCGCCGGGAAAATGAACGCGGTCGCGGCGATCGTAAAAACGCAAATAAGACACATCAGCTTATAAAGCCGTAATTTCAAGTATTCACCATCCCCTCTTTTATCCTATGTAATATATCGGCTGCGATATGCCGTAATTTTTCGGATGTGTATTCAGGAGGCGGAAAAATACCGCGCTCCGTGTTATAGTACAGGCAAAAGCGCAAAGCCTTTTGAGCCTTATGCCCGCCTGATTCTATTATTAGTTGGTTTAGGCACATAATATACCATTAATATTATATTATTAAAACTGTTACATTTCAACTGTTATTAGCTTAATTCTCTGTAACAGAACCATTACAATTATTACAGCTTTCGCGTAAATGTAACATTATGCTCATAAACGCAGAGTTTTATTCATTTTTTTCTTGAAATTTTATATAATAATTCACTTTACAAACAGTGGGATTTGAGGTATAATGTATAGGATAGCATGTAATTCCGGCGCCTGCTCTAAGGCAGCGGAAAAACAGAATAAATATACAAGGCAAGCCGTCAGAAACAGGCGGCGAAAGGAGACGTTGTAAAAATGATCAGAACAGCGGTATTGGGCGCAACAGGCTATGCCGGAATAGAGCTTGTAAGGATATTGTCTGGACATCCTGAGGCAAGCATTGAGATACTCGGCTCGCAGAGCTTTGCGGGAAAGCCGATATCGGAGGTATATGAAAATTTTGCGCATGTGCTTGAAAACGAGTGCGAAAAGCTGGATCTTGACAGGGCGGCTGAATGCGATGTGGCGTTCACTGCACTTCCGCACGGAGCGTCAAAGGACGTTATACCGTCGCTTATAGAGCGCGGCTTAAAGGTAATAGATCTGAGCGGCGATTTCAGATATGATGATGTTAAGGTATATGAAAAGTGGTACAAGCAGGAGCACTCCTCGCCGGAGCTGCTCGCGGAATCTGTATACGGACTGCCTGAGCTGTACCGCGATAAGATAAAAACGGCGCGCCTTATCGGCAACCCGGGCTGTTATACCACCTGTTCCATACTCGGAGCATATCCGATCCTCAAGAGCGGGCTGGGCAGCAGCGAGAATATAATAGTGGACGCAAAATCGGGCGTTACCGGAGCGGGACGCGGCATAGCGCTGCCGTACCATTTCTGCGAGTGCACCGAGAACACAAAGGCGTATAAAGTGGCAACTCACCGTCATACATCCGAGATAGAGCAGGAGCTTTCAAAGGCGGCAGGCAAAGATGTGATGATCTCATTCACACCGCACCTGATACCGCAGAAGCGCGGAATATTGTCCACAATATATGTAAATCTCAATAAGAAATGCACTACAGAGGAGCTTGTTGAGGTATATAAGGAATTTTACAGGGGCGAGTATTTTGTGCGCGTAAAGGAGGCGGGCAGCCTTCCGGAAACAAAGCATGTGGCAGGCTCGAACTTTGTGGATATAGGCATGGTTGTGGACGAGCGTCTTAACAGAGCCGTAATAGTATCGGCTATAGACAATATATATAAGGGCGCAGCCGGACAGGCGGTTCAGAATATGAACCTGATGTTCGGACTGGACGAAAAAACGGGAATAGCAAACGCCGGTTTTTATCTCTGATAAAGGGCGGAACAAGGAAGAAGGATACACAGTGGAAGAATTGATAAAAAAAGCGGGGATACTCATTGACGCCCTGCCGTATATACAGAAGTTTGCCGGAAAGACTGTAGTAATAAAATACGGCGGAAACGCTATGATAAACGAGACGTTAAAAAATCAGGTGATGGAGGATATTACTCTGTTAAAGTTCATAGGCTTGAATCCTATAGTCGTGCACGGCGGCGGACCTGATATATCAAAGGCGCTGAGCGAGCGCGGAGTGCAGAGCAGATTTATTAACGGTCTCAGAGTGACCGACAAGCAGACTGTCGAGGTAGCTCAGCAGGTGCTCATCGGCAAGACAAATAAGGAGATAGTATCGCTGCTCAACCTTAAGGGCGGCAGAGCTATTGGCATAAGCGGTATAGACGGATCGTTTATAGAGTGCAGCAAGCAGAAAACGATAGTTGACGGCAAGGAGGTAGACCTTGGCTATGTCGGCAAGATAGAGTATGTAAAAAGATGTATACTTGATCTTCTCTGCAACGACCAGTGGATACCTGTCATAGCGCCTATCGGCACGGACGCGGAGGGCAACAGCTATAATGTTAATGCAGATACAGTTGCGGCGGCAGTTGCGGCAGCGGTTAAAGCGGAAAAGCTCATCCTGCTCACAGATGTCGAGGGAATAAAGGATGCAGACGGCAAGATAGTATATGAGGCTGGAATAGAGCAGATAAACGAGATGATAGATGACGGCACCATCAACGGCGGAATGATACCAAAGGTGAAAGGCTGCATTGAGGCTATACATAACGGAGTAACCGGCGTGCATATAATCGACGGCAGAATACCGCATTGTCTGCTGCTTGAGATATTCACAAAGACCGGTATAGGCACGCTTATAAAGAGCGATAAATATTGATATATGAAAGGAACTGAAACGATATGAGAATGTCAAAGCTTTTAATGCCCACCCTGCGTGAGGTGCCTGCTGAGGCAGAGATAACAAGTCATAAGCTTATGTTGCGCGCAGGCCTTATAAGAAAGCTTGCAGCCGGAATATATTCATATCTGCCGCTTGGGCTTAGATCGCTCAAGAAGGTAGAGCAGATAGTGCGCGAGGAAATGGACAGAGCCGGAGCGCAGGAGCTTTTGATGGCAGCTCTGCTCCCTGCCGAGGCATACCAGGCGTCAGGCAGATGGGAGGTATTCGGACCGAGTATGTTCAAGCTCAAGGACAGGGGCGAGCGCGATTTCTGTCTGGGACCTACTCACGAGGAGATATTCACACAGACAGTAATAGATAATGTAAGGTCATACAAGGAATATCCTATGACGCTGTATCAGATACAGACAAAGTACCGCGACGAGGGCAGACCGCGTTTCGGACTTATGCGCGGCAGAGAGTTCATAATGAAGGATGCGTACAGCTTTGACCTTGACGAAAAGGGGCTTGACGAATCTTATAAGAAGATGTACGAGGCATACTGCCGCATCTTTACAAGGCTCGGACTTGATTTCACCGTAGTTGACGCTGACAGCGGAGCGATGGGCGGCAGCGGCTCACAGGAATTCATGGTAAAGTCACCTGTCGGCGAGGATGGAATAGCGTACTGTGATGACTGCGGCTATGCGGCAAACTATGAAAAGTGCGAGTGTATCCCGGCTGAGTGCGAGCAGATAGAGGGCGATCTGGAGCTTGAGAAGATAGAAACTCCGAATGCTCACACGATAGACGAGCTTGTAAGCTCTCTGGGAATGGCTGCTCACAATTTCGCAAAGACGATAATATACAAGGCTGACGATAAATATATAGCTGCGATGGTTCGCGGCGACAGAGATGTAAACGAGGTAAAGCTCAAGAATCTTGTGGGCTGCACAGACGATCTGGAGCTTGCTGAGCCGGCAGTTGTGCGCGAGCTTACGCGCGCGCAGGTAGGCTTTGCCGGTCCTATCGGACTTGATATACCTGTCTATGCCGATAAAGAAGTGGCATTGATGAAGAACTTTGTCGTAGGCGCGAATGTGACCGATATGCACTATAAGAACGTAAATATTGGCAGGGATTTCGAGCCGGATACGATAGCGGATATACGCGTTGTTGTGACAGGCGATAAATGCCCTAAGTGCGGCGGAACTATCAAGTCGGAGCAGGGTATCGAGGTTGGTCATATATTCAAGCTCGGAACAAAGTATTCAGAGGCGCTCGGCCTGAAGTATCTTGACGAGTCAGGCAAGCAGCAGACAGTAATAATGGGCTGTTACGGCATAGGCGTAACAAGGTGCCTTGCTGCGGCTGTAGAGCAGCTGCACGATGATAACGGTATAATCTGGCCGGTATCTATCGCGCCGTATCAGGCTATAGTAGTTCCTGCGAACTATAAGAGCGAGGAGCAGATGGCAGCGGCTGAAAAGCTTTATGAGGAGCTTAACGCGGCAGGCATTGAAACGCTTATAGACGACAGAAGTGAGCGCGCCGGAGTAAAATTCAAGGATGCCGATCTTATAGGCATACCTGTAAGAGTTGTAGTCGGCAAAAAGGTCGGCGACGGCATTGTTGAATACAAGGAAAGAACAATGGAAAAGGCAGAGGAAATAAAGCTTGACGAGGCAGCCGAAAAGGTAATAGAATTTGTAAAAGCGAATTTGTAATTGAATGACCGGCACACAGCAGGACCGCGGTCCTGCCGTGTGCCGTTTTTTTATGACCGTTCAGTTGTATATTGCTGCCGCTCGGTCGTCTATTTGTTGACAGGCAGGCAAACATATTATATAATTAATTTATATAAAATAGATCAGCGTTTTTATTACAGGGAGAATAGAATGGAATTTAAAATAGCGGTTTGCGATGATTGTGAAAAAGAGCTTGAACAGGAAATTAAAACTATTAAAAACGTTCTGGATAGAACAGGGTTCAAAGGAAAGATAACGAGTTTTTCTGAGCCTGAAAAGCTGATAAAATGCGGAGAGGAATATAATGTGGTGTTCCTTGATATTGATATGGGTTATCCCGGGGGATTGCAGACAGCAGAAATACTCAAATCAAGAAATAAGAACTGTTATGTGTTCTTTGTAACTAATTATGAAACATTTCTTGATGAAGCCTTCAACAAACATGCTTTCAGATATTGGATTAAGCCTATGGACGAAAATAAGCTGACCTATGCGTTTGAGTTTATAAAGCATGAATTTGAAAAATCAAAGATAAGATTAAATCTCAAAACAGCGTCAGGCGCATTAGAGATATGTCCTGATAAGATAATATATTTTTATGTTATGAACAGGATATTAAGGATAGTGACAGATAACGGAGAGCTTGCAGTAAAGAATACATACAGAGAAGTAAAGGATACGCTGCGCGGCAGTATGGACTTTTTTGAAATATCAAGAGGCTGCTGTGTTAATTTTAAATATGTAAGAGGAAATACTAAAAAAGAGCTTTACTGCTCAGGGAGCGGCAAACAGTATCGTCTGGATATTTCGCGCCGTAATTATTCAAACTTTAATAGGTCTTTCACAAAATGGCTGGGAGGTGCGGTATGAGGTTTGATATGGGTATAGTTATCGGCGTAATAATAGAGTACATATTTTTTATGCTTTATTCGGGCTTTTTGTTCGGCAGAAAAAGAGACAAGCTGTTCTGCTATGCAATAACCGCGGCGGGATATTTGTTGCAGATGGTATCTTGCATGTTCGGCAATGTGTATATAAATATAACAGTGTTTTCAGCAATAAATTTTATTTCATTGCTTTTGTGTTTTAACACTGATATAAAAACCGCGCTGTTTCAGACTATTCTGCTGAGTGTAGCAATGGTAAGCAGCGAATATTTTTTGACATATATTTTTAATGACGGGATCAGCCCTGAAAGAATAAATAATATGGATAGTATTGAGTCAATAATACTTACCGCTGCCAGCAGACCGATATATATGTTTGAGCTTATGATATTGACTTATATTTTCAAAAAAGGGAAAAGAATAACAGGGATCAATTCATGGCTTATGATGGCAATACCTGCTCTTACGGCAATTATACTAATATCGGCGATTATCGGATCAAAGGATATGTATATGTGTTTGATAATCTGTTTTGCAGTAGTTGCGGTAGATATAATAGTATTCTTTATAAATCAGAGACTTGTAGAGCAAGCGGCAGAGAGTGACGCGTTGAGGCTGCGCATGAAAGCATCAGAAGCGGAGTATATTGAGTATGAAAGAATAAGAGTATTACGTCACGATATACGCGAGCATATGAATGCAGTATATTCATTGCTTGAGGATGGCAGTGAAAGAGCAAAAGAGTATATTGAAAAACTGTATTTTCAGCCTTATGGAAGCGAAATGATAAGATATTCTGATAATGATATGTTCAATATAGTTATATCAAAGAAAAAACAGGAGTGTAAACAGCACGGAATAAATCTTATTATTGAACCGATCAGGACAAGTTTGAAATTTATAGATGATACAGACACTGTGTCTATATTCTCAAATCTTATGAATAACGCTATAGAAAGCTGTATAGTTTCAAATGAAAAAAGTATATATTTAGATGTTTTTTGTTCAAATAAAGCTTTTACTGTGATAAAGATAGAAAATTCAGCTGAAACACCGCCGCGTGTGATAGATGGCAGACTGGTCACATCAAAGGGTAAAGGACTTCATGGTATAGGAATGAAAAGCGTAAAGAATGCTGTTGAAAAATATGGCGGCGATCTTGAATGGGAATATAAGCAAAAAAGATTTTGTGTATACCTGCGGCTCTCGGTGGTTGTAAATGAAGAATAACCACTTGGTATCGTATGTTAACCGCTCAGTTAAATAATTATTGACATAATATTGGATATATTGTATAATTATTATGAGTAAAATAAGATGATTTTTATTGTTTAAGCATGCAGTTTTTGTTTTGTTTCGGTGTTAACGCTTAGAAAAAAACAATACAAGCTAACAACAAATCAATATCTGTATAGCAAAGAAAAAGAGAATCTATAAATCGTAATAAGCCTGGAAATCTTATCATTGATTATTTAACGGAATATCTCTTATAAAATATAACATTTGAACATGGTAATAACAACATTTTAACAACCATTATTGACAATATAAAATCATTGTATTATAATGTAAATATTTAAGAGATTCATACTGCTCTGGGGAGGTAAACATGAAAAGACTATTATCAATTTTGTGCGCGCTGTCTGTTGCGGCAGGCGCTGCCGCGGTATATGCAGCGGAGGGAACGGAGTATAAGGATAATGGCGGGAATGTTTTTCTGTATTCGGAAAATGGCTCGGGAATAACTATTGAAAAATGTGATGGAGGAAAAGGGGAAATATCTGTTCCGTCAGAGATAGACGGGAAAAAGGTGACAGAGCTGGGGAACGAAGCTTTTAAGGGTACGGATATTACCGGTATTGATATACCCGATACTGTGACAAGCATAGGCGACTACTGTTTCATGGATTGTTCAGCTCTTACATCTGTTCTTCTGCCGGATAGTGTGACAGAGCTGGGCGAATCGGTATTTGTGAACTGTACATCGCTTAAAGAGGTGAATATACCTGAAAGTGTAACGGAGCTGAAAAACAGCGTGTTCAATAGCTGTGCAATAGTAAGTATAACTATACCGGACGGTGTGGAGCGAATAGAAAACTGTGCTTTTGCAAACTGTACAGAATTGGCGGAGCTGGACTGGGATATGACAGCTGAGTTTGTGGATAAGAATGCGTTCATGAATACTGCATGGATAGAGGGGCAGAAAAGCACGCTGTTATTTAATGACGGAGAGCTGCTTTATAGGTACATAGGAAATGAGAGCGAATATAAGATACCGGACAGTGTAAAGGAAATAGCGGAGGGCGCATTTGAGGGAGCGGGCATAACATCGATAACACTTCCAGCTGAACTGGGAGTGATACCGAACAGTGTGTTTTATCAGTGTGCAAAGCTAAAGAATGTAACCATAGAGGAGGGTATCACAGGAATAGAATCAGGGGCGTTTTCTGAATGCACCGCGCTTGAAGCTATAGAAATACCGTCATCGGTGGAATATATAAAATATGAAGCGTTTAGCAGCTGCACCGCGCTTAAAGCGATAGATATACCTGATAGTGTAAAGACCATAGGAGAAAAATGCTTTAAGGGTTGTACAGCTCTTAAAAGCGCAAAGCTTCCGTCAGGGCTTGAAAGCATAGGCGACAGAGCCTTTGAGGGATGCGACTCGCTTGAAACAGTAAATATCCCATCAGGTATATGCGCGTCTATACCAAGCAAGGTGTTCCTTGGAGTGGAAAAGCTTCTGAATGTGACAATAGAGGGAGAAATGACGAGCGCATTATCCGAGGCGCTTCTTGCAGGCAACTGGAGCGGAAATTCTGATGAGGAATTTTTAGTAGTTGACGGCATTCTCATGGGCTATAACGGCAGCGGAGGCGCGGTCACGATACCGGAGGAAGTAACAGAGATAGGCGCAAAGGTTTTTGCAAACAAAGATATAGACAGTGTCGTCATACCTGAGGGTGTTACAAGGATAGGAGCGAGCGCATTCTATGGAGTGACGGGCATTACAGAAATAACTATACCGGGAACGGTCACAAGCATCGGCGAGATGGCGTTTTCAAACTGTACGAATCTGAAATACATAACATTTGCAGAGGGGGATGGAACGCTTGCTTTAGGAAACAGCTCGTTCCAGTTTACCGCGGTAACAGAGGATACACTCAAAACAGATGGCAGGGATTACATAAATAAAGAAACGGCATTTAAAAACACGGCTATTTATCCTGATGAAACAGAGATGCCAGAGGAACAGACAGAGAATGGCGGTGAGCTTACCGTTATATCTGACGGCGGAAAGCTTACTGTTACAGTAAACGGTGCGGCAGTAGAATTTCCTGATTCCCAGCCGTTTATAGATGAGAATGAAAGAACACAGATCCCTATAAGGGCAGTGGCTGAGGCTCTTGACTGTGATGTGGACTGGAATGAGGAAACACAAACGGTAACAATAACAAAGGATGAAAAGCAGATAATCATTGTTATAGGCAGCCCGCTTATGCAGGCAGGAGAAAAAACAGTAACAATGGATACTACAGCCCGTATAGTTGATGAGAGAACATATATCCCTGTCCGCTTTGTGGGAGAGGCATTGGGGCTTGAGGTAAATTGGCAGGAATAAAATCATTGGCATATAATGATATTCATGGATTTTTGAAACAGGAGCGCGGCTTACGGCTTCGTTCCTGTTTTTGTGGGAAATTCACGGGGCTTTAGGAAAAATGGTTCATATTAAAATGTTGGGCGTAGGGGCGGATAGCATCCGCCAGTCATTAGCGCGGCGGGGATGCGGGCAGATAATATCTGCCCCTACAAGAAATCGGAAAGCTATCAATTCCCTGTATAACAGATATACAAACCCTAATATTTATTAAAGAACCTAAAGATCCGCGCGGACAGGGTGTCTGCGCGGATCTTTTTATCAGTCAAGTCCAAGCTCCTCGATGAGCATTCTGTTTACGGCGCTTACAAGCGCGTATATGGACGCTGTGTTTATGTTTTCGTGAACGCCTACGCCCCAGAATACCTTTGCGTGGTCGTCATTGTCCTTTATTGCTATGTATGTTGCAGCCTTTGATGATGAGGAACGCTCAAGAGCGTGCTCTGTATATGCGCAGATCTCAAAGTCGATGTTGAGGAACTTGCGCAGACCTGAGCAGAGCGCGTCAAGCGGTCCGTTTCCTGTGCCTGTGATAGACGATACTCTTTCACGGTATTCTATGGTAGCGTTTACTGTTGTGGAGCTGTCGTCGTTCTGAGCGCGGTATGAATAGGTCTTTATAGGCTGTGTAAGATTCATGTATGAATCTATAAATGCCTGGTGTATCTCCTCGTTGTGGAGCACTGTGTGTTTCTCGTCTGAAAGATCGTTTATGATCGACGAGAATTCAGCAAGCATAGCCTTTGGCAGTGTGTAGCCATATTTGTTTTCCATTACATAGCTTACTCCGCCCTTGCCCGACTGGCTGTTTATCATTATAGGCTCGTATTTTCTGCCTATGTCCGCCGGGTCTATCGTAAGATATGGGTTCGCCCAGGTCTTAGAGCCTTCCTTTTCAAACAGGTCAAAGCTCTTCTTTATAGCGTCCTGATGGCTGCCTGAGAATGCCACATATGCCATATCTCCGGCGTATGGATGACGCGAATGTATAGGCATCTTGTTGAACTTCTCAAACATAGCTATAGCCTCGTCAATATTGCTGAGGTCAAGCTCAGGGTCAACGCCCTGCGCGAACATGTTGAGCGCTATTGTTACGAGATCGGCGTTTCCTGTTCTCTCTCCGTTTCCGAACAGCGTTCCCTCTACCCTGTCGGCTCCGGCAAGCAGAGCAAGCTCGCTCGACGCTACTCCTGTGCCGCGGTCGTTATGGGCGTGTATGCTTATTATAAGGTTCTCTCTGTTCTTGAGGTGCTTGCACATGTATTCTATCTGATCGGCGTATACGTTTGCCGTTGCGACCTCTATCGTTGACGGAAGATTTATTATTACCTTGCGCTCGGGAGTCGGGCAGAATACCTCGTTTACGGCGTCTACTACCTCAACGGCGTATTCCGGCTCTGTGCAGGTAAAGCTCTCGGGTGAATACTCATAACGGATGTTTCCGTCAAGCTTGGCGTCAACAAGCTCCTTAACGAGCTTTGCGCCGTCTACTGCGAGCTGCTTTATCTCATCCTTATCCATGTTGAATACCACGCGGCGCTGAAGCGTCGAGGTGGAGTTGTAAAGATGAACGATCGCGTTCTTTGCGCCCTTGAGCGCGTCTATAGTCTTTTCGATTATATGCTCTCTCGCCTGTGTGAGCACCTGGATCGTAACATCGTCCGGGATCCTGTTCTCGTCTATAAGGCGGCGCACAAAATCAAATTCAGTGCTTGAGGCTGCCGGGAAGCCTACCTCTATTTCCTTGAATCCTATCTTTACAAGATATTCAAAAAACTCTATTTTTTCATCTATAGTCATTGGCGAATAAAGCGCCTGGTTTCCGTCGCGAAGGTCAACGCTGCACCATATTGGAGCGTGTGTTATTTCCTTGTCGCACCAGTCGCGACGCTCGAGCGGCACCGGGTGATACATTTTTGTGTATTTTTTATAGTTCATAGCTATCCTCCTTATATACGATAGATTAGGCAATTGTAAAACTCCAAACGAGTTTTACAATTGCTACCTATTTGATGGGTGCTCGAGGGTGTACCCTCGAATTTAATAAATTTCTGACGACATGTGCGTCAGAAATTTGGGTTAAAAAAGTTTCAACATACATATTTTGTGTAATCGGATGGAACTTTTTTAACCTACTTTAACCAGATCAATTGTGAAACGTAGTTTTACAATTGCCTATACGATAGATCATTATCATTTCTGGTTATCTGTGCGCGCGTTAATTTCACTTATATACAAAAAAATCGAACCTATGTGGTTCGACAACTCCGCGCACACGGAAATTAAACTGACGACCACATTAAGGGTTCAGTTCGTTAGCAGTAGGTTATTAAGCTGTGATCTGAAATTATAGTTCTTTTTCATAGCGTTAACCTCCGTAATACGCATTTTCCGTATACTAATAAATCTAAAATTATTTTACAATAAAACGGTGTTTTTGTCAATGTTTTTTTCTTCAAAATCCGCTATTTTGTTGAAATGAATAAATTTACAGAAATAATTATTGATTTTATATGGAAAAATCGGCAATTATGCACATTTTATATCTGAAATATTGTACAAATTCGCGCGCTGTACTTGATATATCACCGCCTTTGTAGTAAAATAAAAGTATAAATAAAGCTGAGGCTTTAAAGAAAGGAAGTAATATATATGAAACAGATATCCACAAATAATGCTCCGGCTGCTATAGGACCGTATTCACAGGCGATAGTTACAGGAGGAATGCTTTTCTGCTCAGGACAGATCCCTATAGATCCCGCTACAGGAAATATCCCTGAGGGCGTTGAGGCTCAGGCTGAGCAGGCTCTCACAAATGTGAAGAATCTTATCGAGGCTGCCGGCTCAAGTATTGACAATGTAGTAAAAACGACCGTATTCATTAAGAATATGGACGACTTTGCTAAGATAAACGAGATATATGCAAAGTACTTTACAGAGCCGTTCCCGGCGCGCTCGTGCGTTGAGGTAGCAAGACTGCCAAAGGACGTTCTGCTTGAGGTAGAGGCCATAGTAGAGCTGTGATTTTAAATAAGATCTAAAGGGGCTGCGCTCATTTGTTTCATTCCGCGCTGTTTTCTAAGCCCCGCGGGGCTGCTGCGGCTCGCTGAGTTTTGCAGCGGCCTTTTTTATAGCTTTGAAGTAAAAAAGGTCCTGAGGCATAAGCACAAAAAAAGGATCTCGAAAATGAGATCCTTAAATAGTTACATTATTCAGCTGAGCGAGAATGCCTTTGAAACAGAATCTCCGCCCGGCTCGCCGTAAATGTAGACCCTGATGTTTACATCGCTTGTTTCGTCTGAGAGCAGATATGCTTTCTGAACTGTCGCTGTTTTGCCCGACTCTACCTCCTGAATGGTCGAGTTGAGGTTTACGCCCTCTACGTCGGTAACAAATACTGATCTGAGCTCTGAGCCATCCTGTGTGGCGTCTACAGACATTATACCGCTGAACGCCATAGGTGTTGAATTACCGTTCTTGAACTTGAACGATACTATAACTACCTTGTTGCCCTCGTAATCGATGACCTTTGCGTCCTCGATCGATACGTCAAAATTTCCTATCTTTGCCGAATCGCTCAGCGCAGAATCCTCAGGAGTGGTATCGCTCAGTGAAGTGCCGTCTATTTTATTCATATCAACTTCATCGCTTGCGTTTTCTATAGATGTGCCCGGAACGGGTGTTGTGTTTTCCTGCTCTGCTTCCTGAGTAGCCGCTGCGGTAGCTTCTGTGTTTTGTGTGCCGTCAGCGCTGTCGTTTGTTTTATTTCCGCATGATGCCAGCGACATTGATATTATCGCCGCCATAAAAAGTAATAGCCCTTTTTTCATAATACACATTCCTTTCTTCTAAATATGGAATTAACCTGTTAATTGATTTCCCGTATATACTAACACAGATATTTAAAAAAATCAAGTGATTAATCAAAAATTCATAGTATATTAAATAATATTGTAGAATTTCTCAAATAAAGTTTCATTAACTACTAATTTTTCGTCGTTATAATCTGCAGTGCGGCTTGACCCGAATAGCTCAGAGAATAGCTTTATGCTGTGTTGTAATACGCATTTTATGCGGAAATTCACAAATTTCTATTCATTAATCATTAATTTTTTGGCATAATAATTGACTTATTCTCTGAATGTGGTATAATAAATACTATTAGCGGCGCTGTCGAGTGCGCCGATCAGATCATAATATGCGCGCAGTGGAATGAAACAGCTTGCGCTGCCGCGAAAAATAATAACAGGAGGATACATAATGCGATCAAGCGGTATACTGCTGCACATTTCGTCACTTCCGTCAAAGTACGGTATCGGAACAATGGGCAGCGAGGCGTACAAATTTGTTGATTTTTTAAAGGAGGCAAAACAGACGTATTGGCAGATACTCCCTATATGCCCAACAAGCTATGGCGATTCGCCGTATCAGTCATTTTCTACACATGCCGGAAATCCGTATTTCATTGATCTTGATATGCTCATAGAGGACGGACTTCTGGAGCAGGAGGATATTGACGGTATTGAGTGGGGCAGCAACGAGGAAAGAACCGATTATGAGCTGATGTATAAAAATCGGTTCAAGGTACTTGAGACAGCCTATAATAATTTTAAAAAGACAGATAAGACAGAGTTTGAACTGTTCCTTGAAAAGAACGAAATGTGGATATCAAACTATGCTCTTTTTATGGCGATAAAGGAAAGCAATAACGGGGAGGCGTGGACAGAATGGGAGGATGGCCTCAAAAGGCGTGATCCGCATTCTCTGTGGGTGTTTAAGGAAGCGCATAAGGACGAGGTAGAGTTCTGGGAGTTTTTACAGTTCAAGTTCTTTGAGCAGTGGACAAAGCTTAAGACATATGCAAATGAGAACGGCATACAGATAATAGGCGATATTCCTATATATGTAGCGCTCGACAGCGCCGCTGTGTGGGTATATCCCGATCTTTTTGATCTTGACAAGGATCTGTATCCTAATACGGTAGCAGGCTGTCCGCCGGACGCGTTTTCTGAAACAGGACAGCTGTGGGGAAATCCTATCTACAATTGGGCGCGCCATAAGGAAACAGGCTATAACTGGTGGATAGACCGTCTGCGCGCTGCGTCGGAGCTTTACGACATGGTGAGGATAGATCATTTCCGCGGCTTTGACGGATACTATACAATACCATACGGCGACAAGACAGCCGAAAACGGCGAATGGAAAACCGGTCCCGGAATAGAGTTTTTCAGATTCATAGAATCAAGGCTCGGCAAGCTGCCGATAATTGCGGAGGATCTTGGGTTCCTTACCCCGTCAGTATTGCAGATGCTCTCGGATTCGGGATTCCCTGGCATGAAAGTGCTCGAGTTCGCGTTCGACCCGCGCGAGGAGAGCAATTATCTGCCGTATACATACGATAAAAACTGCGCAGTCTACATCGGCACTCACGACAATGCCACAATAAAGGGCTGGACTGAGGAGATAGACGAGGACACTCTTGAGTTCTGCAAGAAGTTTATAAACTACAGCGGCGAGGAATGCGGCAGCGAGTTTATATGGACGTTTATTAAGACGGCGTTCGCCTGTGTGGGAGATACGCTCGTTATACAGATGCAGGATTATCTTGAATTAGGCGCGGATGCGAGAATGAATACTCCGTCTACGCCGTCGGGGAACTGGCAGTGGCGAATGAAGCCGGGGGCATATACAAAGGAGCTTGCGGCTAAGATCGCGGACATAACGCGCACCTATGGCAGATGTATGAGATAAAGGAGTTGAGGTAAATTATAATGAGGATAGAAAAGTTTTATGAGGATCCTTTCAGCCTTCACGTGGGCTGCGAGGAGCCGCGGGCCTATTATATCCCGTTTTCGGACGAGGCAGCGGCTGTAGCTGCTCCGCGTGAGGAGTCTGACAGGTTCATAAGCCTTAACGGGCGTTGGGATTTTAAGTATTGTAATAGTGTTTATGAAATGCCGGAGCTTGAGGAGATTACATATAATGAAAAGATCAGCGTTCCGTCATGCTGGCAGTGCAAGGGATATGACAGTCATCAGTATGTGAATACAAGATATCCATTTCCGTACGATCCTCCGTATGTTCCGTATGACAATCCGTGCGCGATGTATGAAAAGCGCGTAAACATGCGTATCGATAATGACAGCAGATACTATCTGAACTTTGAGGGCGTCGATTCGTGCCTGTATCTATGGGTGAACGGCAGCTTTGTCGGATACAGTCAGGTATCGCATTCAACGAGTGAATTCGATATAACCAGGTATCTTAAAAACGGCAGGAACAGGATCAATGCGCTCGTTCTGAAATGGTGCGACGGCAGCTATCTGGAGGATCAGGACAAGTTCAGGATGAGCGGTATTTTCCGCGATGTGTATATATTAAAACGCGACAAAGAACATATTCGTGACTTTTTCATAAAAACAGCGCTTGACGGAACGGTAAGGATCGAGACCGACCGCGAGGCGGAGTTCAGAATATTGGATAACGGGAACGAGATAGTCAGCGGCAGCGGAGCCGTATGCGATATGAGGATAGAGGATCCTCAGCTTTGGACTGCTGAAACGCCGTATCTGTATACGCTCATCATAAAATACGGGAATGAATATATTGCACAAAAATTCGGTATAAGAGAGATAAGCATAGAAAACGGCATAGTCCTGCTAAACGGCAAAAAGTTCAAGATACGCGGAGTAAACCGCCATGACAGCGATCCTAAAACAGGCTATACCATAAGCCGCGAGCAGGCTCTAAAGGATCTGAGACTGATGAAGCTGCATAATATAAATGCGGTAAGAACGAGCCATTATCCGAACTCGCCTTGGTTCACTGAGCTGTGCGATGAGCTGGGCTTTTATATCTGCGCTGAGGCGGACATTGAAACGCATGGAGTGTGCTCGTTCTACGGCGCGACTCAGGATAAGACATTTGGGCTTATAGCGCAGGATCCGCGCTTTGAAAAGGCTGTGCTTGACAGAGTCCAGAGAAATGTTGTAAGGGACAAGAACAGAACATCGGTGATAATTTGGTCGCTCGGAAATGAATCAGGCTATGGTCAGAATTTTGAAAAGGCTGGCGAGTGGGTAAAGAGCTATGACCCTTCAAGGCTAACTCATTATGAGAGCAGTATACATGAGACGCTCGGCCACAAGAACGATACATCTATGCTTGATCTTTACAGCACAATGTATGCGCCGCCTGAAAGTATAGTTAAGTATTTTGAAAGCCAGAAAAAGCCTAAGCCATATATTATGTGCGAGTTCCTGCACGCTATGGGAAACGGTCCAGGCAGCATGCGCGATTATCTTGATCTTATAGATAAATATGATGGATTCGTGGGCGCGTTCGTTTGGGAATGGTGCGATCATGCCATATATATGGGCACAGAAAAGGGCAGAGATAAGTATTATTACGGCGGTGATTTCAATGAGGTGGTGCACGATTCCAACTTCTGCATGGACGGGCTTGTATACCCTGACCGCAGACCTCATACGGGACTGCTCGAGTATAAGAACGCTTTGCGTCCGATAAGGGCGGAGCTTAAGGACGGCAGGATAATATTTGAAAACCGGCTTGATTTCTCCGATGCAGCAGAGCTGTACAGCGCGAGCTACACTGTACAGCAGAACGGCAGAGCGGTTGACGAGGGAGAGCTGAAACTTCCGTCAATGAAGCCGCATGAAAAGGCGGAGGCAGAGCTTCCGTTTGAGGACAGCGGCAAGGGCGGGTATAATATACTGCTCAGATATATTTCAAGATATGACACAGAGCTTGTTCCCGCGGGAACAGAGGCAGGCTTTGATCAGCTGTGCATAAGAAAGGAGCGCACATGCAGACCGGCGGAGTGCGAGGAAAGCGAGCCGATAGAGGTGAGCGGAGATGAAAAGTTCATCAACCTCAAGGGTAACGGCTTTGAATACGTGTATAATAAGCATACGGGTATTTTTGAAAGTCTTGTATCCGGCGGCAAAAGTATAATCGAGCGTCCGCTTGAGTGGAACATAATGCGCGCGCCTACAGATAATGATAGAAATATAGTAAGAGAATGGATAAACGCGGGCTATGACAGGGCGTTTGGCCGCGCATACGCGACAGAGACTGTAACAACATCTGAGGGCGTGCAGCTGAAAACAGAGGTCAATATTACAGGAGTATGTCTGCGTCCTATACTGCGTTTGAAGGTAAAGTGGCTCGTGCGCCGCGACGGATATATAAAGCTTTCAGTAAAAGCGAAATTCAATCCCGAAAAGCCTCATATAGAGATGCCGTTCCTGCCGAGGTTCGGTATACGAGCGTTTCTCCCGGCGGAATATTCAAAAGCGGAGTATTATGGCTATGGTCCGTATGAAAGCTATTCGGATAAGCATCTTGCCTCATATATAGGCAGCTTTGAGTCAGATGTCAGCGGACTGTTCGAGGACTATGTAAAGCCGCAGGAGAACGGCAGCCATTGCGGCTGCGAGTATTTGTCGCTCAGTTCTCCGGAAAGACGGTTCGATGTTTACGGAAAAAGCTTCAGCTTTAACGCGTCTGAATATACACAGGAGGAGCTTATGAGCAAGCATCATAATTTTGAGCTGGAAAAGAGCGGCTCAACTATACTCTGTATAGATTACCGTCAGTGCGGCATAGGCTCGAACAGCTGCGGTCCTGTTTTGCCTGTAAGAGAAAGACTTGAGAACAAATTTAAATGGAACATATGGATCAAACCGTGATACAGGGCTTTTCCCGGGCTGTTAAAGGTAGCTGCGGTAAAATGCGCAGATCATGCTGCGAACGAAACTCGTCGCTCGACGTAACACTGTACGTCTTTGGGTAAGGTGCTTGAGTCATTTTGTTTCGTTCCGCGCTATTTTTGAAAGCCACGCGAGGCTGCTGCGAAACTTGTTGAGTTTGCGGTAGCCTCTTTTTCTGTGTTTATGTATCGATTATCAGCGGCTAAGTTTGCAAATATAACGCATATTGAAACGGCATTCCTTTTGTGATTAGGAGATTATCGCATTATTTTTTACAGTATTGGACTTAATAGACAAATAAATACTAAATGGATAGAGTTTTTTTGTTCCATATTAGGTCTTGCATAAAAAGGAATGATGTGCCATAATCCTATTAAACCGATAGGGAAAACGGTAAAAACAGCGGGGATCAGATACCGCTTGAAAGGAATGGTTTAGTATGAAACAGTATAAAAGAATTATTTCATTATTAATAGTAATTGCTACTCTTACTTCTGCCGTACCGCAGGTAATGGCAGCCGATGCAGCAGATACTTCAGCGCAGAGCGCTGTTGTCTACAGCACCGAGGTTTCAGAAACTGCTGTTGCTGTTGTGGATGGTGTAGAGTATAATTCGCTCGAGGCGGCAGTCAACGCTGCTCCGGCGAACGGTACAGTAGTTCTTTGCAAGGACGTAGAGGTATCAAATAGAATATCAATATCAAAAAATATAACTATAGTTGCCAATGAATTATCAGAGGAAATATATATTAAAAGAGCAGCATCCTACAGAGAGCATATGTTTGAGGTGACAAGCGGTGCAAGTCTTGTATTAGGAGGAGCCGGTTCAAGGCTGGTAATTGATGGAGGAGCTGTTTGGAATGAGAGCGGTACAAAAGTTGGCGTTACCGCAACATGGCCTGTGGTTTATATAAATACAGGTAAGCTTACAGTACAAAGTAACGCGGTTATTCAGAATAACTACAATGGTTCTGGTGACGGCGGCGCTGTGGCAACAAAGGGCGGCGGCAGTGCGGTGATATATATTTATGGAGCGTTGCTTAATAACCGTGCAAAAACAAACGGCGGTGCATTAAGCGCAAACTGCTATGTTTATATGTATGACGGCGCTCAGATGAGCGGCAATACTGCAGACTCAAATGGCGGTGTTCTCTATCTTAACGGCGGAGGAATTGCTGAAATTACAGGCGGTACATTTACCGGAAATACTGCTGGCGGAGACGGCGGCGTTATATGGCAAGACGGAAGAACAACTATTAGCGGCGGAAGCTTTAAAGGAAATGCAGCTCAGAATGGCGGTGCAGTGTATATTTCCGCGGCTCAGTCAGGACGTTCATGCTATATTAACGGCGGTGAATATACGGGCAATAGTGCGGCGAATAATGATGACATATATCTTGGAAGTGACTACTGCTATTTCAGAGGCGGGGTCGTTGCGGATAATGTATATCTTCCCGGCACAAGAAAGCTCAATATTCAGGGAGCATTAAGCGGATCGATAGGTTTAAGCACCCAGGCAGATCCGTTGTCAAGACCTCAGGTAACTGCGGGTATCGGCTATAATGTTACTGAGGCTGATGCTGAAAAAATAAGATCATATTCGGATATAGCCGAAACTGTTTATCAGAACGGCGCTGTGATTATTAAATATCATTCGGTAAATATAACATCACAGCCTGAGGATAAGATAATATATATCGGTGATGCAGCTGATTTGTCGTTTGAAATATCAATGCCGGCGGCTTCGGGGGAGCCTCAGTATACTTGGTATAAATGCAGCGATATAAACGGCAGCAATGCGGAGGCTGTATCTAATAACAAAACTTATTCTGCTCCGGCAACAGAGGCAGGAACAAGCTACTATTATTGTGTTGTGACTGCTGATAAGGCAGACCCGACAAAGACAGATGTGGTAACTGTAAAGGTAATGGATCCGGCTCAGGCAGAGGCTCCGGCAATAATAAGGGATCCTGAGGATACAGAGTTCAAGTTAGGCGAGCAGATAACTCTTTCCGGCGAGGCAAAGCTTTTTGACAATGGAGCTATCTCATATCAGTGGTACAGATCCGAAACCGCTGAGATAGATCCTGAAAAGGACGAAAGGTATCGTGCAGCTCAAGAGCGTATATTATAGGAGCGGTCCAGAGCGGCAGCGGTCTCAGAGCAGAATACGAAAATGTGGCATCAGATAATATTTCATATAAGTGGCTTATATCTGATTCTGCTGACGGAGTATTTTCGGACACCGGAGTTAAGGAGCCTAACTATACGCCGTCAAGCGAATATGAAGGGAAATACATTAAAACTGTTGTTACAGTAAACGGTGTTGATGTTGAATCAAAGGCTAAGCAGATAATGGCTGCGGGAACATATAATGAGTACAGCGGAGATTATATCTATTTCTCAAATGTGCCAAAGTCACAGCAGCTTAAGGCAGAGGTAGGCTGGGAAACTCTTAAGTATGATTCAAATATCAGCGGCGATACGATTAGTCTTATAGTGGGCGGAAACAGGAAGTATTTCACAAAAGGTTTCGGCGCTCACGCTTATGCGACGTTGATATACGATATTGAGGAAATGACCGACAATTATCGTTTTACACAATTCACATCATATGTAGGCGTTGATGCCTCAAGAGGCGATGCGGGAAGTGTCAAGTTTATTTTCTCGGTGTCCGATGATCTTTCTGATTGGAAGGTTATAAAGGAAACAGGTACTCTTACAGGAGCTTCCGAGGCTGAGTATGTAGATCTTGATCTTACAGGAGTAAAATATTTTAAGATATATATTGATCATCTGGGCAATGCGTCAAGCGACCATTCGGTAATAGCGGGAGCTAAGTTTTCAAGAGCTGACTATGTAGATGATCAGGGCGATTATGCTTGGATAAAAACGGTGAGCGAGTACGATGCAGAAATAAGCAATTATGAGGTGCAGAACAGCGGCAAAACATATACTCAGCTCACAGAGGATCCGGTTTACAGGAATCTTATTTACAAAAGGAATTTTGTTAAAAATGCCGGCTTTGATTACCTTCAGGCTGTAGCACATACAGATGAAAGATCAAAAACCGCACTCGAGTGGTTTATGAACGATATGGAGGCTCTTGAAATGTACACAACCGGCGGCGCTCCTACAGGATCGTACGCAAGATCGATAAAGGTACTGATAGACCTTTATTCAAAGCATGGTGCAGATGTGACTGATCCTGAATTCGGACAGTTGTATAAGAGAATGATGATAACTCTTTCGCTTACACACTCTATTTCGGTAGTGTTCTGGGCAGATTCGAGCGTGGTTTCAGATCCAGTAAGAAGATATGAGATATATAAAAAGCTCCATGACAGTGATCTTCTTCTGAATTCAGTATTCGAACATCTCAATGTTGAGGAAATGCGCTGAGTATTCAATGATCTCATGGATGACGATCAGATAGAGTGGCTCAATTACTATTCAAGAAAGACAAATACATCTGTTGCTGAAAGCGACTATAACAGCTCAAACTTCTCTAAGGGACCGTATCATTATATAATATATACGATGGGCTTTAACTATTACCAGGATAAATATTATTCTGAGGCAAATAAGCAGATGTGGCAGTCAAAGTATTTCCTTACTCAGGAGTATGCTCAGGATGACAGATTTGAGATAAACATCCCGTATGAATATAATAAACCAAAGCTTTGGACCGTATTTGCGGAGGGCGCAGTATGCGGCGGTCTATCGAAAACAGGAACAAATCTTCTTACAGTATTCGGCGTTCCAGCAGTAGTAGTAGGACAGCCGGGACATGCGGCATATCTCAGGTATATATATAATGACGATAATGTTGAGGGTGGTCCGGCAACATGGTCGATCTGGAACAATATTTCAGGCTGGGTACAGTCAGAAAAAGGTGAAAGAATGCTTTGCGGATGGGGCAGCAAGAACTGGGACAGCGGTTATCAGGTAAGCTATGCTCAGCCAGGCTGCGCTTAATGATGAAGAAAACTATAATAAAGCAGTAGCGCTTATCAAGACGGCAGAAGCAAAGACCGATCCGGAAGAAAAGATCAGAATTTATGAGGAAGCTCTTAAGATACAGAGCATTAACCTTGATGCATGGGAGAACCTTATCTATGCTTATAATTCAGCGGGCAGAAGCTCAGATGATTATGTTGAGTTGGCGTCAAGAATAGCGGATTCTCTTACATATTATCCGCTGCCAATGTGGGATGTTATAGAAAATCTCGTTAAACCTCACATAACAACTACACTTGGGCTCGCAGATGTGGCATTGTATGAGCAGGAAGCGCTTGTGAAAGCTTCAATAGCTACATCAAGTGATACATTGCAGCCGAATGACTGTAAGGTAATGGCTAATAATCTGCTTGGAAAGAATGATTTTACCCTTGCTACATTCTCATTCACAGGTGATGATGCAAATAAGATCAAGCTTACAGATATGTATGCTAACAGCGGCAATCAGATGCTTTACAGCCTTTCGGGCGACAGCGAAGATGCATGAATCAATGCAGGCGATGTCAATGAGGTTGAGCTTACACCTGAACAGGTCGCAATGATAACTCCTGAAAACGGTATTCTTGTAAGACTTCAGGGAACTACAAATTATTATACGATCAAAATTGCTAAACAGAGCACCCCAACGGATGTTTATTTGAACGATGCAGAGAATCGTCTTATCAAATCGACAAACGGTATGGAGTGGTCATATGATAAGCAGATCTGGACAGATTGTTCGGATACAACAAGATTCCCGGGAGAGGTAACGGTATATCTCAGAACAAAGACTGCTGGCGCAAGCCTTGCAAGCGATATTCTGGAATATCACTTTACCGAGGATACATCCACTCCGCAGCGTCAGTATATTACTCTTGATAACCTTAGCATAGCAGGCTATTCATCGGCGGAGGATTCAAAGGGTGGAAGTGCAGTAAATGCAATAGACGGAAATATCAATACTATATGGCATACAGCATGGTCTGGTGCAGATACGGAGCGTTCAATAACATTGAGGCTAAAGGATCCAAAATATCTGTCTGCTCTTGAGTATACGCCAAGAATGAGCGGTACAAACGGCGTGTTCCAGACATGTGAGATCTATACAAGTCTTGATGGCTCAAGCTGGTATAAGGCAGGTACGGCAATTTGGGCTCTTAATAACAGCGAAAAGAGCTACAGCTTTGAGTCACCGGTATACGCGCAGTATATTAAGCTTGTAGGAACAAAAGCGGGCGGTAACTTTGGTTCGGCAGCCATGATAGAGCTGTTTGAGGATACAACGATTGCAGATAAGACTATAAAATCATTAGTGCTTGAGTCGGCTCCGTCAAAGCTTGACTACGTAACAGGTGAAGAACTGGATGCGTCGGGTATTAGAGTTAAAGCAGAATATGAGGATGATAGCACAGCAGTATTGCCTACATATATGCTTTCGTTCAGCGCGTCCGTATTTGAAAATGAGGGCAAAGAAACAGTGTGTGTAAGCGTACCGACAGCTGTTGATGTAAAACCGGTCTCATTTGAAGTAAATGTATCTGAAAACACAAAAATACCTGCATCATTATCAGTAGTATCTATGCCGAATAAGGTAGTTTATTCGATAGGCGATCCATTCGATTCAACTGGATTGTCTGTAAAGGCGGTATACGAGGATGGTACAAAAGCGTTTATCGCAAACAGTAAGCTGACAATTACACCGTCAGTATTTGATGCAGAGGGCGAGCAGAATGTTACTATAAGCTATAAAGGTATAGAAACAACTCTTAGTGTAACAGTTGTGCCCGGATATACTGTTGGCTATCTCAGATATGAACCGATTGAAGGATCGTGTCTGGTTAATGTAATAGGCTATGTATCCGGATCGCTTCCGGCAGATGGAAAAATTGTTATTCCATCAAAGGTCATGATAAACGGATGCGAATATGAGGTAGCATGTGTAGCTGAGGAAGCATTCATAGGGGAAAAGAATATAAAGAGCGTTGTATTCCCTGATACTCTCACATGTATAAGCGACAGAGCGTTTTACGGCTGTGATAACCTAAGCTTGCTTGACTTTACAGCATTTAGCAGCTTTGAAGGCTTCTGCCTTGGCAGCGATATATTTGGAACGGATACATCAGGTGTTACTATCGGAGGAACTATCACAGTTGCAAACAATGAGCTTGCAGCAGAGTTCCCGGCATTCTCAAGCGGAGATTTCACTGTTAAAACAGAAGCAGCTCAGGTAAAGGATTTTGCTGTGATAGGATTTGACAGCGGTTACTATCTTGAAGACGGTGAAAAGAGAGGCGTTATACGTTTCTATGCAAAGCCTAATTCGGATAATATAACAAGATTTGGATTTGTATATGTTGATGATAACGGAAATAACAGAAACGAAATAGCTGCTGATGTTGATGAGGATGGTGTAAAGGAAGGCTTTACAGCTGATGTTTACGACATATATGAGGATTTTGGCGATGTAAATGTTAAGGCGTTTATAGTTGCCGGAGGCGAAAAAGTATTCTCAGACGTGATCCATGGAAAGGTTAACTTTAACAGAAAGGTGAATTTTGAATAATACGGAGGATTGTTAATATGAATAAGGCAATGTATGAAAGACCCGTGCTTAACTTACAGAGATTTGATAAAGAGGATGTTGTGGTTATGTCAGGCGGCGGCTCAGCTCTGAATACATATGGAAATTCAAAGTCTGCCGGCTCTATAGGCATAATGTCTCTGCTGGGAGGAAAGTCGGAATAAAATAATAATTGGTCATTGTTAAAGCCCCTGCGCGATAAGTGCAGGGGCTTTTTTTAGCGCATTATACATGTGCTGGCAGTTCCGTTTTCTATTTCTATTATGGCGTATGTGCCGCCGAAACGCGCGCTGCCCGGGTTTAGCAGGTGAATGTCGTCTGATATGTCATCATAATGTATATGGGTATGACCGAATACAGCCATATCACAGCCGTTATCCTTGGCGAATCTTGCTAAAGTATTATATTTAAGCTCGTATTTGACATGCTGCTCGTGACCGTGGATAACAAGTATATTTACTCCGCCGACCTCGAATTTGAGCAGCTTTGGCGCTTTTGTGAACAGGTCGTTGTTGCCCTGTACATAGCGTATATCCTTATCGGGAAAAATGCTCACAAGATCCTCCGCGTCGCGGACGTAGTCGCCGGCGTGCAGTATAATATCAGCCGGTATCCTGTTTATTGCATCTATACATAGATTTATATCACCGTGTGTGTCCGAAAATACAAGTATTCGTTTCAAATCATCATCTCCTTGAAAGAGTTGTTATCTTATACTATATAATACCATGAAAAATTGTTCATGTAAATAAGAAATATAGCTAAATCTGATATAAATTGTCGTGCGATTTTTAGTATTCGACAACAGAAAACGACAGATTATATATTTATATTCTGCTATAATTATACCGTATTAAATTATTACACATAAATCAAATTATATACATACACGAAAGGACTTTACTAAGATGAATGAAATTAAGGCTGCACCGATAAAACCGCCGCTCAGGATACCGCGTCTTGATGATCTTATGCCGTCACTGCTGCTGATACTTGCATCGCGCGCGTCGGCTCTGGGTATGTTCCCTTTTGGGATCGCTTTTTTTGCGGCATCGTTTGACAAAAGCGTTGCGTATATGGGGATAATTTCGGTGTGTATCGGGCTTGCCTCCTCAGCCGGAGTGACGGTATTCCCGAAATATCTTATTGCGCTTATTGCATATTGGCTTTTCAGCCGTATGTACAGAAAAAAAGATGATGTTATCAGCTCAATAGCTTGCGGAGTGTCCATGCTTACCGGAGGACTGGCAATGCTCATAACCGGGTTTAACGGCATATATGATATTTTTCTGCTTTGTACGGAGAGTATAATTTCTGCGCTTATGTATGTTGTTTTCAGGCGCGCGAATATTTTGAACGAGGACTATGGCAAGCGCGGCAGAGCATCGCAGGAGGAATACATAAGCGCGGCAGTAACAGTAGGCGTGTTTGCTGCCGGTCTGAGCGGGATAAGGATAGGTCCGATCAGTCTCACTAATATATTCGCTGTATATGCGGTCATGATAACTGCGCTTAATTCACCTGTTGCGGTGTCGGGCTGTACGGGGCTTTGTATAGGGTTCATGTCGGCTCTTTCTTCATCACAGGCGATAGTTATGATGGGAGTGTACGGGCTGAGCGCGTTGTTTGCGAGCTTTATGAACAGCTTTAAAAAAATAGGCTGTACTATAGGTTATATCAGCGGAACTGCTGTGACTCTCATATATATCAGCAATATTTATGATGTGCCGCTGAGTATGATCGATACATTTATTGGCGGAGCATTGTTTCTTGCAACGCCAAAGGTGGTGCATGAGTATCTGAGGAGCTTTTACAGTAAGTCGCTGCATATTGAGGCGGTAAATCCGGAACAGAGAATGAAAGAATACCTTGTAATGAGGCTGCGGCGCGGTGGAGAAGCTTTTTCGAGCCTGCAGGAGAGTTTTTTGGCGGTATCTGAGGGGCGGCTGAAAAAATATTCCGAGGATGTCGGAGTTATACTTGACGAGACTGCTGACAGAGTATGCAGCGGCTGCAAAATGTGCGGCAAATGCTGGCAGACTGATTTCAGAAAGACATATAAAAACGTTCTGGAGCTTATAGGCATAATCGAGACAGAGGGCACGCTTGACGGCGAGAATGTGCCGCCTCATTTCTGTGAGCGGTGCGTGAGAACAGAGCAGTTCATAACAGAGATAAAGCATGTGTATGAATTATACAAAAGAGATGTGCTGCGCCGCTCAGATGCTGTTACTGCACGGAACCTAATATCAGGACAGTACGGCGAGCTGAATACCCTGCTTGAGGGCATGGCGGCAGAGATCGAGGAAGGATTCAGCTTTCTTGAGAACGAGGAAGAAAGGATAGTAGACGAGCTTGACAAGCTTGGCATAACGCCGTATGAGGTCAGCGCCATTGAGAGCATGAGCGGCAGGTGTGAGGTATATCTGCGTTTGCCGCCGGTAATACGTCAGACAGCGGTAGAGGGAGTAATATCTGAGGTGCTCGACAGAGCGGTAAGCTATGAAAAAACAGAAAACGGACTGAGCCGTTATGTATCAAAGCCTAATTACACTTTTGATACAGCCGTATTCCAGCTCCCGCAGGACGGATCGGGAATAAACGGTGATAGTGTTACAATGTTTTCTACTGATAACGGCAAGTTCTATGCTGTGATGGCTGACGGAATGGGCAGCGGCAGCGAGGCACAGTATGAAAGCGCCGCTACTCTGCGTTTGCTCACAGGCTTTTTGAAAGCGGGTTTCAGTGTAAAAACAGCTCTTGGTATTCTTAATTCAGCGATGTGTCTTAATATTAATAATGAGGCATACTCTACAGTTGATCTTGTTAGCATTGATCTCTATACCGGGGTGGCTGAGTTCTATAAGGTGGGCAGCGCGGAAACGGTAGTGCTCAGAGGCGACAATGTTGAAACGCTGTGTTCTTCATCTATCCCGGTAGGAATATTGTCAGATATACGTCTGAATGACCAGCGGCTGGAGCTTAGCGAGGGCGATATAATTATAATGATGACTGATGGTATAACGGAATCCGGCTATACCGTCTCGCGCACTGATTGGATAAAGCAGATCGTTATAAAGCCGCATGATAATATGGAACAGCTTGCAAAGGAGATAATGGATACCGCGCTCGATAAAAGCCGCGGTATTGCCCGCGATGATATGAGTGTGCTTGCCATGCGTATGCTGGGCTGCTAATGGAAAAATTTATATATAATAAATGGGCGAAAACTGAAAATAATAATAATGTGCCGTGGCTGAGGCACACCATTTCTATTATCCGGGAGGAACCTAAGATGAGTTGTAACTGCAATCCTAACAAAAGCATAAGATGTACTGTGACACAGTGCAAGAATCATTGCAAGGACACTGACTATTGCTCTTTGTCAAGTATAGTTGTCGGAACACATGAATCAAATCCGACAATGGTGGAATGTACAGACTGTACGTCATTCCAGCTTAAGTAAAATACGGGGCTGTATTAAAATGCGCAGACCAGAGAAACTCACCGCCCGGCGTACCCTCGTACACCGTCGGGCAAGGGGCTGCGCCCCTTCGTTTCATCTGTTCCGCACTGTTTACTAAAGCCACGCGAGGCTGCCGCAATTGCGGCAGCCTCATTATTATTTGTTGTTTTTTGGTATATATGCAAAGCTGTCGCAGATAGTTCTGAACTCGCGGAGCGTCGCTTCACTGTAATACAGCTCAGGGCACATCAGAGCAATAACGCAGTATTTGCCGTTGGATTCCTTGCAGAATACCGACATTATTGAGTTCATTGCTTCATTTTCAGACATGATGGTGAGAGTGTACTCTTCTCCGTTGTCCGTCTCCTGCCAGCCTGAGTCATCTATGATCTTTATATCATCATCGTGCATTATTTCGTCTTGAAGCTCATCGATATCAGATTTGTCTGATAATATCTCTGTGTATATCTCAGAGCCGGTATAAGCGTTGGTATAAATAAAGTAATCATAATACCAATACCGCGGCATTGTAAAGCTGTATGAGTCTGTTTTTTCTGTGAACGAGTCCATAAGGCTGTTCATGTAGATCACATTTCCCCATTTATCCGGATCCGGCTCCTCTGTTTCTATACTTTCAAGGAGCTTGTCGCAGTCTGCCTCAGTGCCATAAATTAGGGATACTATGTATATATATCCGCCTGTTTCAAAAAATGCCTTGGTTAGGATTGACTTGTCGTACTCGTCGCCTATCTGCACTCTGAACGCCCTCGCAGGACTTCCGTTTATCATAGTATCATATATCTCGCCAGTTGTGGTAAGCTCAGGGTTATAATAACCGCTGTATATTTCGTGCTGCTCATCCGGCAGAGTGTAAAGATTGCATTCGGGAGTGGAGGAGTAAATTTCTATGCTGAGCTGATAAAGATCATTGTTTTCTGAAATAAAGCTCAGCTTGTTATCCGAGGAGGAATATGTGCTTACAAAGCTTTCGGGGATTTTAAGGCTTATGCCAAGCTCCTCATCGCTGTATTCGCGCATTCCCTCGAACACGTCGGAAAAGTCATACATATTGTCTCTTACGCTGTTCCGGAAAGTGGATAGTATCGCATACATATCCTCAAATGCTTTATTATCCATATCCTCGCTTGAGTATACATACTGCGAAAGTGAGGCGATATATATCGTGCTGTCCTTTATGATCGCTATAGTATCGTTTATGGAATAGCTGCTTTTGAATCTTATATGTATCTTTGATGAGCCGTCATTTTCTGTGGTCATATCTGCAGCGGATACGATATAGTCCTTTACAGAACCAATAAGCGTCTGATATTCAAATACAGGATCTGCCGGCTCGTCAAGCTTGATAACATCTACCGCTATTGAGAAAACATCATCAGAAAATTCAATAGAGCTGCCGTCGAACGAGCGGTAGCTCATCCTCATCGATGAGGGAGTTTCCATTGACCAGCCATAGTGGCTGTCGCCTATATACGGCTTATCGTGCATGCCCTTGAGCGTTTCTGATTCGGCGTCGGGTGAAAGAGTTATTGTTATAAGCTGAGTGGCTTCGTCAAAGCTGACCTCAGCGCCGAAAGTCTCGGCAATAAAGCGCAGCGGCACCATTGTTGTCTCGTTCGAGATGGAGGGCGCCTCCTCAAGCTCCTCTGCATGACCGTTCACGTCAGCAGCCTTTGAGCCTATCGTGAGGACTATGGTGACCTCGCTGTATATTATTGTTATCTGCTGCGCTCCGGCGTCCCATTCCACCTGCGCTCCGAAAGCCTCCGATACAGTGCGCAGCGGCACAAGCGTCACTCCTGTATCAGTGATATGCGCCGGCTCAGCTGCTGCGTCGGCGCCGTTTATGTTTATAGTCTCGCTGCCGGGAGTGAGCGTTATTATTGTTTCCGTGGCAGACTCCATACTGTCGCGTAGGATGGAGAGCGGAGATATTTCAAATGCGCTTGCTGATACCGGCGTAAGAGCAAGGCACAGCAGCGAGGCGATCAATGTATGTTTCATAAAATATCCACTCCTTTTATTTCATCTCATAGTCAGCATCTGCTGTCATTTCAGCGCCTCCGCGCGTGAATGTTATAGAAAGAGTACCGTTGAAGCTGTCACGGATCGCTTTGTTATAGTCAGTGATGCTGTGCACAGGTATCCCGTTTACAGCAGTCACAATATCGCCGTCAGCGAGCACTGCGGAGTGTGAGTTTTTGACCGTTAGTCCCTTCTGCGTCGGCAGACCTATCTTGGCCTCCCAGGATTCCTCAAAGCTGACTTTGATCTCAGGACGCAGTACCTTGCCGTTTTTCTCAAACTGGTCAAGCACATAGTTTATGGTTTCAAGCGGGATAGAAAAGGCAACCCCTTCTATGCCTATTCCGGCATATTTGCTTGAGTTTATGCCTATAAGATTTCCATTCAGGTCTATCAGCGGTCCGCCGCTGTTGCCGCCGTTGATCGCGGCGTCTGTCTGTATAAGCGGATACATGCAGCCCGATACCGGCACATCTTTGCCGCTAATTATTCCCTTTGTAGCAGAATTGCGCATGTTGAGCGAGAGCGGTGTGCCTATCGCTATTACGGTTCTGCCGGCTACTATGTCATCGGGTGAGCCGAAATTTATCGGCTTAAGCCCAAGCTTGTTGATCTTTATGGTTGCAAGATCAGAATCCTCATCAATGCACTGAATTGTCGCGCCGCAGCTGGTGCCATCGTTAAAAACAACGGTGATGTTTGTTATATCGCTTACAACGTGCGCGTTTGTAAGTATAGTTCCGTTAGATTTTATTACAACGCCTGTGCCGTGCGCTGTCATCTCATTGTATTTGTCCGCTGTTGAGGAGCCGCTCGAATAGTTTCCAACTATTGCGACAACGCTATCGCTGGCGTCGGCGATAAGAGAAGAAACAAGAGTATCCTCGTCCTTTAGGATGTGAACGCTTTGACCATCCCAGCTCACCTGAGCGCCCATGCTTTCTGTCACAGCGCGTATAGGAACATAAGTCGTATCATTCTCTAAGTATCCGCGTTCAGAGATTATATTTCCGTTGACGTATATATCCACCTGCTGCGCGTAAGCGGTGCAGGAAAATACAGTCATTGCGGCGGCGGCACATATGTATTTTTTTAATTTCATGAGTCTTACCTCCCGTAAATAAATCTGATAAGCTGAGGCTGCTGCAAAACTCAACGAGTTTGCGACAGCCCTTTGACGATGCGGTTTGCGCATTTTTATACAGATCCATTATTATATAAATTGTATCATAGTGATTTGTTATTGTCAACAAGAAATAGTAAGAATTGCATAAAAAACAGGGCTGAGCATTTTGCTGCAGCCCTGAATAAGGTATGGACCAATATTATCTCTGAACACGGCCTGAACCGTCGCCGCCTGCGAGAGTTTCAACCTCTTCTCTTGTAACAAGGTTGAAGTCGCCAGGGATGGTGTGCTTAAGCGCTGATGCGGCAACACCGAACTCAAGAGCCTCCTTGAAGTTCTTGCCGTCAACGAATCCGCAGATCGTGCCGCCTGCAAAGCTGTCGCCTCCGCCAACACGGTCAACGATCGGATGGATCCTGTATTCCTTTGAATGATAGAATTCATCGTCTGCGCTTGAATAGATGCAGGCTGACCAGCCGTTGTCTGAAGCTGACTTTGAAACTCTGAGTGATGATATAACGTACTTAAAGCCGAATTTTGCTACCATCTGCTTGAATATGCTCTCATATCCTGCAAGATTGAGCTCGCCGCTTGTAACGTCTGTGTTCTCAGGCTTGAAGCCGAGCACTTTGTCTGCATCCTCTTCGTTTCCGATGCACACGTCAACATACTGCATAAGGTTAGACATTACCTTCTGAGCTTTTTCTGATGACCAGAGCTTCTTTCTGAAGTTAAGGTCGCATGAAACTGTTACGCCGTGAGCCTTTGCTGCCTTACAAGCAAGCTCTGTAAGCTCTGCAGCAGCGTCTGAAACAGCAGGAGTGATTCCTGTGAAATGGAACCAGTCAGCGCCCTCAAAGATCTTGTCAAAATCAAAATCATCAGCTGTTGCTGTTGCGATCGATGAATTAGCGCGGTCATATGTAACATTTGAAGCACGCATTGATGCGCCTGTTTCAAGGAAGTATATGCCAAGTCTGTCTCCGCCCTTAGCGATGTTCTTTGTCTCAACACCGTACTTTCTAAGCGCTGCTATAGCGCACTCGCCTATCGGGTTAGCAGGAACCTTTGTAACAAATTCAGCATCATGTCCGTAGTTTGCGAGCGATACTGCCACGTTAGCCTCGCCGCCGCCGTAGTTGATGTCGAACTGTGTAGCCTGAATGTATTTCTGATTACCGGGTGTTGACAATCTCAGCATTATTTCACCCATTGTTACTACTTTTGCCATAGTTAAATCTTTTTCCCCTTTCGTGATGAGCGGTACTCATCAAAATATAAACAAATATTATTTAGCAAGCTCTGCGCGAGCAGCCTTGATGTTGGCAATAAACTTCTTTGCTGTTTCTGTGATAGCCTCGTAATCACCGGTCTTAGCGCCCTTTGTGAGCGATGAGCCTGCGCCTACTGCTACAACACCAGCCTTGATCCACTCAGCAACGTTATCAGCGTCAACACCGCCTGTCGGCATCATCTGTGCCTGCGGGAGCGGTCCTTTGATGTCCTTTATGATCTTAGGACCATAAAGGTCAGCCGGGAATATCTTAACAATATCAGCGCCTGCTTCCATTGCTGTTATTACCTCTGTTATTGTTGCGCAGCCTGGCATATACGGAACTCTGTAACGGTTACAGAGCTTTGCTGTTTCAGCGTTGAATGCAGGTGATACTATAAAGTTTGCGCCTGCAAGTATAGCTGCTCTTGCAGTCTCAGGATCAAGCACTGTGCCTGCTCCGAGCATCATTTCGCCATTCTTGTATTTGTCAGCAAGAGCCGCAATAACCTTATCTGCGCCGGGAACTGTGAATGTGAGCTCAATACCCGAGCAGCCGCCTGCGAGGCAGGCATCTGAGATCTTTATAGCCTCTTCAGCGCTGTTAGCACGAACTACTGCTACAAGACCGCATTCTGTAAGCTGGTTCAGAACCTGTTCTTTTTTGATCATTGGAAATTCCTCCTTATATTTTGATTTGAGACCGCTGCAAAACTCGTCAAGATTGCTGCAGCCCCAATATGGGCATAGGAACAGCCTCGGCTTATGCCGCGGCGATAATTTCACCTTAGGTAAAACCGACAACATGAGGCTGCTGCAAAATCAGCGAGTTTGCAACAACATCAAGCCTATACTATACATAATATTTTATCATATCCCAGCATATTTTTCAAGATGTTGACACGTTGAATTTTAATAAAAATAACATTTTTTTTGCGATTTTTAATAATGCTCCACTTCACAATGCGCCAATTATGTGATATAATAAATAAAATGCAGAGCAAAATGCTTTATATAAGCGGTCTCGGATATAGATTGATATTTATGTCGGATAGCTCACGGGCGCCGCTTTGAGCATGCGTAAATTTATTGTATAATGGGGAGTGTAAAATGTACGGATATAAGGTATTCCATACAGAAATAATGCAGAATCTAATAAACGCGGTGCGCAAGGGTATGAGCGCGAATGCGTATATTTTCTATGGTCAGCGCGGGTTAGGCAGGCATGAGGCTGCCAAGCTGTTTGCATCAGCTCTTGTCTGCGACAGACAGAGCGCAGCTCCATGCGGGGAATGCAGATCCTGCATTGAATCAAAGGCGGGCACTAATCCAGATATAATATATGTGCAACGTGAAAAGGACAAGGCGTCATTCGGCATAGGACCTATAAGAGCAATGATAGCGGACTGTCAGAAAACGCCGTTTTATGCGAAACGCAAGGTGTATATAATAGACGAGGGCGACCTGCTCACAGCGGAGGCTCAGAACGCATTTTTAAAAAGCCTGGAGGAGCCGCCGGAATACGCTGTTTTTATAATTATATGTGAGCAGGCAGAAAATCTGCTTGAAACTGTTCGATCACGTTCGGTGAAGATAGCTTTTCCGCCGGTGAGCGACAGCGTAGTGAGAGGATACATTGAAGAAAAATATCCGGATGAGAGCCGCTTGGATTTTATTGTGAAATACTGCGCGGGCATACCTGGCGCGGCTGATGAGATAATAGCGCGCGAGGACTTTGAGCAGCTGCGGGAGGAGACTCTTTCGCTTGTGCCGAAGCTGCTGACGAAAAATAAGGTGCATGCGTATAAGATAGCGGAATATGTGGATAAGCATAAGGACAATGCTCAAGAAATATGCGATATGCTTTTATTGTATCTCAGAGACACGCTTATAACCTGTATGGGCAGCGGCAGGAGAATAATAAATACTGACAAGTCAGACAAGATCAATATCCTTGCATCGACCTACAGTCCTCAGCTTATAGCAAAAGCTGCCGACGAGATACTTTTTGCCAAAAAGATGTTGCAGAAATATATCAAGCCGTCTGCTGCCGTGCTACATGCAGCGCTCAAAATTCAATAAATCTATTGCTTTTATAGGGAACATTTTACCGTTTAGTAATATTTATGTTTTGCTTAAAAGGATTTTTTGAGCCAAAATACAAATATAACATGTTACAATTCGACAAAATGTACAAAAATGGGAAGTCAAATAGGGGAGTTTATTAAAAGTTTTGTAGAATATTACAGACAGATTGACGGAAAAAACTTAATCTATTGACTTATTATTGTATATCTGTTATAATATTCATAATCGTTGAAAGGAGAGGGCGAGCTATGAAATCTACTGGAATAGTAAGAAAAGTGGACAGGTTAGGAAGAATAGTAATTCCTAAGGAACTGAGAAGAAAGTTCGGTATTGAAGAGGCAGACGGCCTGGAAATTTATGTGGAAGAAGATAAGATCATACTCAGAAAGTATGAGCCTTCTTGCATATTCTGCCAGAATTCAGACGATGTTTTCGAGTTTCAGGGAAAGAATGTATGTCCTAACTGTGCTAAAGCACTCAGCTTAAAGCTGGATTGATAAGCACGTACAAAATTGCCGGATGCTTTGCATCCGGCAATTTTTTTCATACTCTTTTTTTTCTGAGCATCGCGCCCTTGCATACCGGGCATGGCGCGGCCATTTTCACATACTGTTCCGCGTGCGGCGCAGAGTCTATCTTTTCACCGCTTTCATTGTACATGTTCTTTGCTGTAGTTTTAATGAATGGCTTCATAGGCTGCATGATCTCTATTTCATCACCCTCAAAAAACCTGTTTCTCTGAGTGATGGTCATTGTGTTGTCGGTCGGATCGTAGCCTGTCACTATTCCGATAAGCTCGTAGTCGCGTATATATGAGCTTGTTTCATACACCTGTGCGTCTTGACCGGGGCGTCCGAAATAAAAGCCTGTGGTGTATGGGCGATGACTTACTTTGCACAGCTCCTCGAGCTCTGCGGGATTGAACTTATAATTTTCTGGATCCTTAAAGTATCTGTCTATTTCTCGGCGGTACGCGCCTACCACTGTGGCGGCATAGAACGCGGTCTTTACTCTACCCTCTATTTTAAGGCTCGATATGCCGCTGTTCACAAGCTCGGGTATGTGGTCTATAGTGCATAGATCCTTTGAGTTGAATATAAAAGTGCCGCGCTCGTTTTCTTCTACCTTGAAGTATTCTCCGGGGCGTTTTTCCTCCACGAGAGAGTAGTTCCAGCGGCATGGATGCGCGCATGCTCCGGCATTGGAATCTCTGCCGGTCATATAGTTTGAAAGCAGGCATCTGCCTGAATATGATATACACATCGCACCGTGTATGAACGCCTCAAGCTCCAGATCCTCCGGGATATGCTGTCTGAACTCAGCAATTTCCTTAAAGGACATTTCTCTGCCAAGCACCACTCTTTTCGCGCCGAGCTTATGCCACATCATTGCCGAGCGGTAATTTGTGTTGTTTGCCTGAGTGCTCACGTGTATGGGTATCTCAGGAGCAAGCTCGCGCATCATGTCAAAAAGCCCAAGGTCGGCTATGAGCACTGCGTCGAACCCAAGCGGGCGTATTTCCTTAACGAATTTTTCAAAGTCCTCTATATCGTCATTGTGCGGTATGATGTTGGCTGTCAGATATACTTTTTTACCGCGTTCGTGAGCGTAGTCAAGTCCCTCTCGCATCTCGTCCGGGGTGAAATTCTCTGCGGCAACGCGGAGCGAGAATGCGCCCCCGCCTATATATACAGCGTCCGCGCCGTAATCTATAACCGTTTTAAGCTTTTCAAGGCTGCCGCCGGGGGCGAGCAGTTCCGGTTTTTTCATAAATATGACCTGCCTTTCTTCAATATAAAGCGGGCAGCGCATTCGCTGTCCGCCGATGATCTAATAATCTGTAAATATAATTTTAATTATTTATATAAGCTCTATCCCGTATCCAAAAACGCGGACAGGCAGCGGAGCTGCCGTATCAGCTTTTAGTCTGTATCTGCCGCAAAAAGAGCCTGTGCCGCTCCCGATAAGATAAGAGCTGCGGAAAGAGTAGCCCAATGAATAGGATCCGGCAAAGCTGCCCGCAAAAGAACCGCGGACAAATTCAAATTCATATTCGTGGGAATATGTATATATGCCGCTGCCGAACGAGCCGAATGAGCCGAATGAGCCGAATGAGCTATAGGAGCCGGCGGATAAAAATGCAGCTACAGGATCGCGCGCGGCTTTTTCTGTAATTGCGTATCCTGCCCTGAACACCGGTTTTATATTTTCAAATACCATGCCTGCCGCCGCGGCAGACTGCTCTGAGGCGGAAACTATCACTGTTACCGGACCAAGTCGCTTGTATACTGTGTTTTCTGTACGCGGGACCATAAAGACTCCGGCGGATAATATGATGGATCTGCAACCGCCTACTAAGGCTTTGTCAAGATCCTCCTGAGAATAAACAAATGTATCATCCACATTCAACGCCTCCTTCATTATGTTCCCTGTACATTAATATTGTAACATACATATAAATAAATTACAAGCGAATATTTTGAAATATCATCATTTTTATTTATTTTGATGATTTTAATACGCTTTATATGTATATTTTTAAGATTGGCCTATATTCCGAATACAGAGCCGCTGCGCTCGAGTATGCCGGTAAGATAAGCGAGAGCGGTGCCGTAATTTGTGATAGGCACTCCGTATTCGCGGCAGAGCGCAGTTCTGTTTTTCATTACGCGCGAGTTTATCATGCAGCCTCCGCAATGTATCACAAGCGCGTATTCCGACAGCGCTCCGGGGAAATCCTGATGTACAAAATATTCAAATTCAAGCTGTTTCCCTGTGCGCTTCCGTATGAGCGCGGGTATTTTCACTCTGCCTATATCCTCATGTGAAACATTATGGGTGCATGCTTCCGCCATCAGTATTTTGTCTCCGTCCTTGAGCGAGGCTATAGCCTTTGCTCCCTCTGCGAATACGCGTATATCGCCCTTCATTGCCGCCATAAGCATAGAGAATGAGGTCAGAGGTATGTTTTTCGGAACTATTTCCGAAACAAGCGCGAATACCTGGGAGTCTGTTATTACCATATCTGTTTTTGGAAGATAGTTGAGAGTTTCCCTTAGCTCGGTTTCTTTTACGCACACGGCGCGAATGCCGTGGTCAAGACAGTCGCGTATGAGCTGCACCTGCGGAAGTATCAGTCTGCCCTTCGGCGCCTCGGCATCTATCGGCATTACGAGTACCGCGGTAGAGCCGGGAGCGAGCAGAGAGCCTATCATGGTCTGCTCGTCTGGCGCAAGAGCGCTTAGCCGCTCCGAGAGAACGGAGCGCAGATACTCTATGGAATGATCGTCATTGACTGATACGAATACAGCGTTGGGAAATTCGTTTTCAAGACCGTTTGTGCCGAGATCCGCCTTGGTGAATACGAGCAGATGCTCTATATTCTTTTTTGAAAAAGCGAGCAGCATTTTTTTATAAGCTTCGCGGTTAAAATTGTTGCAAGCTGACGCGTATATCGCAAAATCGGTGCGCTCCAATATCTGTTCCGTGCGCTTGGTGCGTTTTTCACCAATGGCGGTGGTGTCGCCTAAACCGGCGGTGTCTGTAAGAGCTATCGGTCCATATGGGATAAGCTCCATTGCCTTGGTGACAGGGTCGGTCGTGGTGCCGCTTATCTCAGATACTATCGACATATCCTGGTCGAGCAGCCTGTTGAAAAGAGCAGATTTTCCGGCGTTTGTCTCGCCGAATACCGAAACATGAGTCCTTAATGAAAGAGGTGTTTTTTCCATTTGCGGTCAGTCCTTTCATATATAGTATATTAAAGGGCTGCTTCATTGCGAAACAGCCCTTGTCCGTTGATATTATTCTCCTATTGTAAGCGGCGTTTTGTCAACTATGATATTGTCGCCGTCATATATCGTGTCTCTTACCTGAGCGTCGGGATCCTCAGTATCTATAATATTAGTATACAACAGATATGACTCAAATCCTCTCATAAGATCGTAGTCGTTGCTGAAAGCAATTGTGCCGCCCTCGTCTGTGAGCGCTTTAAATGTGCATTTGAATATCTTGCTTCCGGATTTGTTCGCAGCATCCTGATCTATTGTAATGAATATTCCCTTTGTGCCGCAGTAATACTCAGTGTTTTCTGCTGAGGTTGCAGGTGGGATTTCTTCTCCGTTATCATCTAACAGTGTTCCGCTTATATATGCAAATTTATCCTTGTCGTAGCTCATAACGAATGAGATACCGCTGAGGAAGCTGTTTTCCGGAACGTTAGTCGCCTCTATGTATACTGTGAACTCGTCGCCTGTCTTAACGTCGGCTGCATCGGTCGAAAGCGACATTTTAAGCATCTCATCTTCTGCCGGAGCCGGAGTAGGCTCTGCTCCCTCAAGCAGTATAGGAGCTCCGGGAGTTATGTCGATCCTGTAGTCATCCTGATCCCACTGAACGTCGCAGTTGAATGCCTCGGATACTGCGCGCAGCGGTATCATCGTTCTGTCATTCATGATCTGAGCAGGGACCTCAAGAGTATATTCCTCTGTGCTCTTTTCATAAACATTTTTAAACGTATCTACTGTCATGATGTCGCTGTCTATCGTAAGCGTGATAATACGCACGCCTGTGGAGCCCTCAACCGTTACAGTCCTTGTGGAATCGTCCCAGCTTACCTTGTGTCCCATGCACTCGAAAACGCCGCGCGCCGGAACGAGCGTGACACCGTCTACTATCTTGGCGTTCTGATCCTCAAACATTATCCTGCTGTCGTTTACATAAACGTCAGGCTCAGCATTAGCTTTATCCGCTGCCATAACAGCAGTGCCAAACGCGGCAGTCATTGAAAGCGCTGTAAATAAGCTTATGAATTGTTTCTTCATATTAATATTATCCTTTCAGGTTTATTGGTTTCCGTATAGCTACGGTATATTGTCTTTTTTGATTATAGCACATTCTGAGTCGGAATACAAGCGGGAATTTTATTTATTGCAGTATAATAATAAAAAAAGCAGAAAAGTTTAAAAAATAATATGGAAATAATGGCTGAAATATAGTATAATAGTAAAGAAGTCCTTAATAAGATGTAATATTGTCAGTTTACAGGAGGCGGGAAAATGGACGGTTTCGGAGCTTTGGGATCCTTTTTTGAATACGCATTCAAATATATACGTTTGCTGCGCGTAAGTGATTTTGTGGATATCTTTATTGTGGCGGTGATAATATACTATATTGTTATGAATCTGCGAGGCACGCGCGCGGTGCAGTTAATGCGCGGAATAATAGTGGCTATAGCCGTATTTATGCTTAGCAGCATATTGCATTTGAACACCTTGAACTATATCTTGGGGGCTGTGTTCCAGATAGCTATGTATGCGCTGATTGTTATATTCCAGCCTGAGCTGCGCAATTTGCTCGAGCATATGGGAAGACTTAAGTTCGGCCATTTTTTAGGGCTGGCATTTGACCTGTCAGCCGGACGCGAGGATATGGAGAACGTCATTCTCAATATTGCAGCTGCAGCAGCAGATATGTCAGAGACAAGGACAGGCGCGCTTATTGTTATAGAGAGGGATACGAGACTTGGTGAGTTTATGAACAGCGGCACAACGCTTGACGCCGATGTCACCTGTGAGCTGCTCGAGAACATATTTGTGCCGAACACTCCGCTGCACGATGGCGCTGTTATAATTCGCGGGAATAAGATCATAACCGCCGGCTGCGTGCTGCCGCTTACGGCAAACACTAACCTTTCGAGCGAGCTTGGTACAAGGCACCGCGCCGCATTGGGACTCAGTGAGACCTCAGATGCTATAGTAGTGGTGGTGAGCGAGGAAACAGGAAAAATATCTATCGCTTTGAACGGATCGCTCACAAGGAACCTGAATGAGACTTCACTCAGAAAGGCGCTCACAAAGCTGCTGAGCACGGAAACGGAAAAGTCAGGCGATACGCTCAGAAGAATAAAATTCTGGAAGTCTAAATAACAGGAGGCGGTATATATGGCACAGGACGAGAAACGAAGAAAAAACAGGGTTGGATATATGATATTTTCCGTGATAGCAGCTATAGTTGTATGGATAATGGTGGCATATATGACGGATCCGGATGTGTCTAAAACTCTGCATGGTCTGAAAGTGAGATTTGTGGGTGAGGAGCTGCTGCGCGACCGCGGATATATAGTAACAAATATCGACGAGCTGCCTGATCTGTCGGTAAAAGTCAGCGGAAAACGCAGCGATATGCTCGATGCTATAGATAATATAGTCGTTGAGGTCGATGTGTCTGAAATAGACGATACAGGGGAATATGAGCTTGAGGGCACAGTGGTATTGGCAAATTCAAAGATATATCTTGAAAAAATAAAATTCAGCTCAGTACCCGTAATGATAGACGAATATGAGGAAAAGGATATACCTATTGAAATAAAGCAGACAGGCGCCGTGAAGAACAAGATAGTAAAGAGTGAATCAAACACAAAAACCGTGAGGATAACAGGAGCAAAGAGCGAGGTTGATAAGGTGTCAGCGGGAACGGTAACGGTGGATCTGGAAAAAGTAAAGGAAACGGGCGAAATGCGATTGAATTTTGTGATGGTGGATACTGCGGGTAATCTTATA
This sequence comes from uncultured Clostridia bacterium, assembly GCA_944391225.1. Taxonomy (GTDB): domain Bacteria; phylum Bacillota; class Clostridia; order UBA1381; family UBA1381; genus Ornithomonoglobus. The sequence goes on along the minus strand of CALXSS010000007.1, from coordinate 25,255 downwards.
GGAAAGAACGAGACCATAGAAACGGCAACGCCCAATATAGTTGTGAAAAACACTGTGTATGATGTTGCCGAGCTGCCGGTGAAAGCAGAGCTTGGCGATGAGCTTAAAGACAAGTTTGTTCTTGATGAGGAGAAAACACAGATAACCCCATCAGTTCTGACCGTCGGGGTTCTGCCCGATACAAGCTTTGAGGAGGTAAGAGTGGTAATAAACAGCATATCTGAAAATGAAGCGGAATACATGGCTGTTCAGGAGGAGGGTATGTATATTCCTGAAAACGAGCGTAAGGTAACTGTGAAGGCGGATATATACAGCTCCGAGCAGTTTACAAAGAGTATAGGCATATCTGTCCTAAATCTTGGCGACGGACTGAGCGTAACGGGCGAGCTTATGCTGAATGCCACATTTTACGGCGAAAGCTCCGGCGATATAACCGCATATGTTGATGCTTCAGGGCTTAGCGAGGGTGTTTACGAGCTACCTGTATACTTTAAGGCAGCTGCTGCGTATCCGGCAGAGGATTATACGGCAGAGATAACGATAGTAAAATAAAATACACTATATTAATAAGTAGGTTTTTAAGCCGTCACTCCGGTTGGGCGTGGCGGCTAAAAAAAATATAAAAAAATAAAAAAATATTAAAAAAAAGCGGAACTTTTTAATTTAAAGTGCGTCTAAAGATATGTAACACGGCGATATGTTGAATTTATCAATAAAGCAAAAACCTAAAAGTATGGATTTATTGATATTTTACAAAAATGTTTCAGAATTGTAAAAAGTAAAAAAAACCTATTGACATATCGGCTGTGAAATAGTACAATATTAAATAGCAGTTTTGAGTAATTAGGGTAGAAGTGTTATTCAAACGACTGTTACCGTAATATTGTTGAAGGCTTTCGGCAAAGCAGGTTATAGTTCGCAGGTCTTCGGTTCCGTTTATCACTTGCAGGATATGCGGATGAGTCGCCCGGTAAATAAGCGGGAACATTTACCGGCATATATATTGTTACAGTTCCCGATTTATAACAAAGGGAGGATTTGAGACATGATTAACAATCTCAAAAAAGTAATTTCAACAGCTGCTGCTCTTGCAATTGTTGCATCATCAGCATCTGCTCTTGCTGCTACTTTCCCGGATGTTGACCAGTCAGCTTCATATGCAAGCTCTGTAGATATTCTTACAGGTCTTGGTATCGTAGAAGGTGATGAAAATGGTAAGTTCAATCCGGACAACAACGTAACAAGAGCTGAGTTCGCTAAGATGGTTGTAGAAGCTCGCGGCGAAGGCGCTGTAGCTCAGTCACAGACAGTAACTAACTTCACAGATTCAGTTGGTCACTGGGCAGTAGGCTACATAGCACAGGGTGTTTCGGATGGTTTCATCAACGGTTATGATGATACAACATTCGGTCCTGACGATACAGTAACATACGCTCAGGCTGTTAAGATGCTTGTTTGTGCTATCGGTTACGATTCATTCGCAACACGTGCAGGCGGCTGGCCGACAGGTTATCTTTCATATGGTAACTCACTTGGCGTAACAGACGGCGTTGCTGGTTCAGTTACAAACGATACAGCTCTTACAAGAGCACAGTGCGCTATGCTTATCGCTAACACACTTGATGTTCCGTTGGTAATGGTAACAGGCGTTGAGTACGGCGGTCTTACAGGTACAGTTCCGATCGACAAGACAGAGGTTATGGACGGTCAGGCTGGTGACTGGCAGACACTTCTTACAAAGTATCACAATGCATACGTTGTAAAGGGTCGTGTAGAAAACACATCAAGAACACTTTCATCACTTGATGAGAATCAGGTTCAGTACAAGATTGAATCAGCAGACAACTTTGATGACACATATGTTGTAAAGACTGATCCGATCAGCCAGGAGATGTATGTAGGCACAACTAATGCTGCAAACATGCTCTTCACATATTCAGAAGCTATCGTACAGAAGGATGTAGATTCAGATGAGTACACACTTATCGCTATCTCGCAGTACGGTGCAAACAAGACTCAGGAAGTAAAGACAGCTCTTATTTCAGATGAAGAGGCATACTCAAATTCAATGATCTCAAAAGCTAAGATCCCTGTATACAAGAGTGAAACATCAACTTCTGTAACAGCTTATAAGCTTGCATCACAGGATAACAACAAGAAGGATGTTCAGCTTTATGTAAACGGTGTTAAGATTGAGGCTACAGATGAAAACGCAGTTGCTTACCTGCTTGAGAATGCAACAGGTACAGTAACACTTATTGATGAAACAGAGACTGGTTCAACATCAACAGACGGTTACTATGAGTACATCCTTGTTGATTACTACGTAGACGCTGTTGTTGATTCAGTAAGTGAGTCATCAACATATAACAGAATATACTTCAAGAACAATGATACGGCAGTTAAGGGTTCAAGACTTCAGTGGGATCCGGAAGATGAAAACAAATCAGTTAAGTTCCTTAAGGATGATGCTGAGATAGCTGTAACAGATCTTGCAGAGGATAACGTTCTTTCAATTGCATACGATGTATCAGTTGCATTTGCTGATTCAGAGTTCTATGAGGCACTCGTATCAACAAACACAGTAACAGGTACTGTAACAAGCAGAGATTCAGCAGAAGGTATCGTTAAGATCGATGGCAATGAGTACGAGGGCGCTAACTACATCGATGCAGGCGCACTTGAGCTCAGCACAGAGTATACACTTTACCTTGACGTATTTGGTTACATTGCTAACTATGAGGAAGGCGTAGCTTCAAAGAACTATGCAATCATCGTTGGTATGTACAAGAATCAGGCAGACGATTATGCTACAGTAAGAATGATTACTCCGGAATCAGGCACACCTGTAACAAAGGTATGTAAGGATGAGAATGAAGAGGATAAGTTCTTCACAGTATTCAATGGTCTTGATCCAGAAGTAACAAATGATAAAGGTGAGTATGTAAACCTTAAGTCATACGAGGGCGGTTCATATAGAAAGACTGACATCGCAGCAGTACAGAACAATGTATGTACTTATACAACAACAAGCAGCGGTATCAGATTTAAGGAGTATCTCAAGCCGAAGGGTGATACAGGTCTTGAGTTCAAGGCTTCATCAAACAAGCTCGGTTCATATACTCTCTCAGAGACAGCAACAGCTATAATCGATGTTGATGGTTACATGGATGACGACAACAGCGCAGCTGTAATGTCACTTTCATCATTCGAGAACGAGGCTGAGTATGAGGCATATGTATATGGCGATAAGGCTAACGATGGTTCATACCGATTTGTAATGGTAGTAAGCGGAACATCTTCAATCAATCCTGATACAGCTGTAGCAGTTGTTCAGACAAATCCGCAGCAGACAGTAGATGAAGATGGCAACGAGTACATCTCAGTTCAGGTTGCACGCGACGGTCAGGAAAATGTAACTGTTCTCTTTGAGGATACAGTAGCTGAGTCACTGAGCGAAGGCGATATCATTGTATACACACTTCAGTCAGATGGTACTGTAGGTTCATACAACACAATCTTCACAGCTAAGTCAGATTACGACGCATTGGCTAACTCAGTATATGAGAAGGCTAACTTTGCAGAGGCTCTTAGTGAGACTGCATTCAAGGATCTTGCTGTAGATAACACATGGTTTGAATCAACAGACAGCAAGCCGGCAGAGGCTTACTTCGGACCGATTTACCAGAAGCAGAACAACAGCCTTGAGGTATTTGTTGGTCAGTCAGGTAATCAGTCAAGCATACTTTCAAATATAGAAGAGTTCACAGTTGATTCATCAACTAAGTCATATGTATATGATTACAGCGCAAGAACAGGCAAGGGTGAAAGAGTTTACATGGGTCAGCTTTCATCATCAAGCGCTTCAGTTTACAAGGGCACATATACAGATACAGATGAGAACGTTGTAGGCTGGAACAAAGTTCTTGCTGATAAGATCACACCTAACTTCGCATTCGTTAAGGTTGTAGATGGTGACGCAACAGAAGTAGTTTACTTCGTAGCTAAATAATCTGTAATACAGAATATTAAAGGACTGCTCGAAAGAGCAGTTCTTTTTTGCGTTTTCAGATAATAAGGTCATATTAAAATGTTAGGGCTGTAGGGCGGATAGTATCAGCCAGCCGTTATCGCAGTGGGGATGCGGGCAGATAATATCTGCCCCTAAAAGAAATCGGAAAGCTATCAATTACCAGTATAATAGATATGAAAACCCCAATATTTATCAAGGAAGCTCTTTTGCGTATTAAGATATATTGAATGCCTGATCGGATCAGCTGATATACCTGTAAGCGATGGCAGATATAAACATTGACAAAAACGCATATATCATGTATAATCGCAGTATGGCTTAACAGCCCGCACAAAGGATAACAAACAAAGGAATGGCAAAAGAAAGGATAGATTAGATGAAAAGAAAAATATTCGCTTGCTTCGCTGTTCTGATGCTTGGAATGACAAATGTTTCGGCGAAAATATCAGATCATAGCGGAACGAATATATCCGGGTTTGAGATAGGCACAAAAAGCATATCACCTAAAGTGATGCAGTATGCTGAGTACTTCAAGCGAGAGGGCGACAGGTACGGTATAGATCCCAACATACTCGCGGCAATCTGTATGCAGGAATCAGCAGGAACAAACTATAGTTATAGAGAGGATGGAACAAGCTATCCTGCATGGGGAATAATGCAGATTGAGTATACTCATGAAAAAAGCTTTGCAAATTTTGGCGAGAACAGAGATGGTGACCGTTGGACGTTAAGCGACAGACTTGATCCGGAAAAATCAATATCGTACGCGGCTTATTTGCTGTCAGAGTCACTGTACAAATATGACGGTGACTACATAAAGATGATACAGGCATATAATTTCGGCGATACGGTGCTTGATAGAATAATTAATGCTGCAGGCGACGGCTGGCTTGATGAAAGGATCAATGCTGCAAAGTATGCCGATAACTGGAAATATTCAAAATATGGTGATCCTCTGTATGTAGAACATGTTCTCGCGTATTACGTAAGTGCGATGGAGTATTCGGGCGCAAAAGTAAGGATAGATGACAAGCTTGTAAAATTCAGCGAGCAGCATCCAATAATAGACGGTGGATATACACTTATACCAATAAGAGCGGTAAGCGAGACGCTCGGCGCAGAAGTTGAATGGGATGGTGATGATGGAGTTGTTACTATATCAAAATCAGATGACGCTATAATTCTGAATATAGGCAGCAGCACAGCCTATGTCAACGGAAATAGACATGAGCTTGAGTGCAGCGCTGAGGTCGTCAACGGCAGGACACTTGTTCCGCTGAGGTTTGTAGCAGAGGCATTTGGCAACACAGTTGAATGGAACGGCGAAACAAGAACAGTAAATATCAGCTGATCCTGAGACCTGTGAATTTTGCCGCTGTATATTTCAGATCAGTTCAGAATGTGTGGTTGCAGGGCGGACAGTCTGCCAGTGCTTGAGCGCTAAATCAGATTTTGTGATCCGGCATAGGCAAAGAACTAATTATAACGATGGGGGGGTTGTATATCTGTTATACAGGCGATTGATAGCTTTCCGGTTTCTTGTAGGGACAGATATTACCTGCCCGCATTCAGCCGCGCTAATAACTGGGGCTGCTATCCGCCCTACACCACTAACATTTTAATATGAACCATTATAACGCATACAAATTCAGCTCTTATTGAAGAAATGAAACTGAAAAAGCATCCTGACAAACGTAAAAGTATCAGGATGCTTTTTAATATCATTCACATATAAAAGAAAGGCCAGCGGAACAGGCGGAGCCTGCTCCGCTGTATGATTTATATGAAAAAAGCTAAATCAGTCCTCGAAGCCGTTGGGATGAGTTGACTGCCATCTCCAGGAGTCCTCGCACATCTCAGCAATGCCGCGTTCAGCCACCCAGCCAAGCTCGTTTTTAGCCTTGGTTGCGTCAGCGTAGCATTCAGCGATATCGCCCGGTCTGCGCGGGTCGATCTGATAAGGCAGTTCCTTGCCACATGCCTTTGAGAATGCGTCTATGATCTGCAATACGCTGTAACCGTTTCCTGTGCCAAGGTTGTAGATATGTACTCCTGATTTGTCAGAGCAGTGCTCTATTGCCTTGAGATGACCAAGAGCGAGGTCAACAACGTGAATATAGTCTCTAACGCCTGTGCCGTCAGGTGTAGGATAGTCGTTGCCGAAAACGTGTACTTTTTCGAGCTTGCCTACAGCGACCTGAGCTACATAAGGAAGCAGGTTGTTCGGGATGCCCTTAGGATCTTCGCCAAGCTCGCCGCTCTTGTGTGCGCCGATAGGGTTAAAGTATCTCAAAAGCGTTACAGAAAGCTTTGAGTTTGCCTTCTGCGCGTCCGTCATTATCTGTTCTATCATAAGCTTTGTTGAACCATACGGGTTGGTCGTTGAAAGCGGGAAATCCTCTGTTATCGGAACAGTCTTTGGCATTCCGTAAACGGTAGCTGAGGAGGAGAATACTATGTTATTTACATCGTATTTTTCCATGAGATCCATAAGGATAAGTGTTCCGGTAATGTTGTTATGATAGTATCTTAGCGGGATCTGAGTTGACTCGCCTACCGCCTTAAGTCCGGCAAAATGGATCACTGCATCGATCTTGTTTTCGGCGAATACCTTTTCCAGGTTTTCGCGGTCGAGAAGATCATATTCATAGAATTTAAAATCCTTGCCTGTGAGGCGCTTTACAGCGTCAATTGCCTTGATACATGAGTTGTCAAGATTGTCAACAACAACTATATCATAGCCCGCGTTAAGCAGCTCTACGCATGTGTGGCTGCCAATATATCCGGCTCCGCCGGTTACAAGAATGTTCATCGGTCTTTCCTCCTTGATTATATATTGAATTGAAACGCTCGCGCCGTCTGAAATATACTCGGCTGAACGCTTGTCTGACCGGTCACCGGTCAAGCCGGCAGATCGGGATGGCAAGACTCTCTCCCATCTTTACCAATATTATTATACAACAAATCAGATATTTATGCAAGGGGAAATACTGAAAAAGTATAAATATAATAAGATAATATATGGCGGAGCAAAAAAAACTGCCGCGAGCCAAAGAGCCTGCGGCAGCTTATGTGAATTATTTCTGGCCTATAATTTCGAGATATTTCTGCTGTTCATGAGGCGGTATTCCAAGGGCGTTCATCGCCTGATTTGCAGTAAGCTTGAGATTGGACATCAGCTGCTTGATATTGTTAGTGACGCCTATAACAATTCCTTCTTCTCTGCCTTCCTCTCTACCTTCCTCTCTGCCCTCGGCTTTGCCTCTTTCCAAAGCCCTTTCTTCCAAAACATCACTTAAATTGCACATCTCTGTCACCTCTCCTTCCATCTCTCTTGTCATTGCTATGCTGAAGCTGTTCTCCAGTATGCTTTTCTTTTCTGATGCCGACCTTGACGATGAAAGCAAAACCTCAAGCAGCTCAAGCAAGCCCTTGTGATCGCTGCCGTTCTGTGTGCCAAGGCATACCATAACAGCAGACATAAGATCGTAGTCGGCTACATCCTCTTTTGCGGCGCCTACAAGATTTATTTCCCGAATACTGTAAGCGGTAATGGTATCCTCCCTGTCTGCCGGAGGGTATGGGCATACCCATATTGAATAAACCTTTCGTATATTATCATAGTGAGGACTTGTAAAGTGTTTCTGATACTGAGACGATATGAGCCTTGAACAGTAGTATATAGCCCTCTTTATCAGCGGATAACCTGGATTATACTTTTTCTGTGCCTCAACATTTATTATCATAAACAGCTTATCATCTGTCTCGGGAATAAGCGAGCTGAATAATATATCATATGCAATTTCACCCTCGCCGACAGATGAATCTACAGTATTAAGACCGGTGATCTTTTCGCCGCCCGGATGAACAGCTGCAGAGCTGATCTCTGGCGTTCCCTCGATGTATTTCTCGGCAATATCCTCCGCGGAACAGCCCTTATACTCAGAAACACATTCTTTTAATATCCATGCAAGAATGATCTTGTTAGAAAGCAGGCTCTTGCATGCCGCGTCATACGCCGCGCGCTCTTTTGCGGCATCTATGTTTCTTGACAGCTCTGTGTTCATAGCATTTTCCTTTCGTAAGACTTTATATACAACTGTATTTTATCATAAATACACAGGAAAATCAATAACACAGGTCAAATAATTATAAAAAAGTTCACAAAAAAGTTACGATGCGTGATATGCCAAAACATAATATTATGCGCAGAAAACCGCTGAAATATACGCGTAAACAGTGATAAAATCTATGGTTGATATACACAAAAATGTGCGATGAATTTCTGTTAATTTGTATAGGATTTTACGAAATTAATTCTTCAAAAAGGTTGACTTTTCGGCATAACTATGGTAAAATACTAATGTTGTGACACTAGACAAACGATGAAGCAGGAGGTTGCGGCGCAGGGTGCGCCGGTTTTTCTGCGGAGAATGTCCGGTTCGTGAAACCGGGCGGCAGTCAAGCCACTAAGTCTGTGTCCTGTGCGCGCTATACCTGTGTCTTGCGCGTATAGGGATATTTGTGTGGAAAATTACACAGAATAATGTGGTGAAAATTGACTTGTACAGCCCGAAAATCTTAGGATTTATCGGGTTTTTAAAAGGGGTGGACAGAAACACCCGACAGTGTGTGCAATTTTCCGTATGAGCTGTCGTGCAGAGTGCAACAAATTATTAATTGAGGAGGGAATCTAAGTATGGCAGCAAACCAGAAAATCAGAATCAAGTTAAAGGCTTATGATCACGTAGTATTGGACCAGAGCGCTGAGAAGATAGTAGAGATCGCAAAGAGAACAGGCGCAAAGGTATCGGGACCTATCCCGCTTCCTACAGACAAGGAAATAATCACAATTCTTCGTGCGGTTCATAAGTACAAGGATTCACGTGAGCAGTTTGAAAGAAGAACTCACAAGAGACTGATCGATATCGTAGTTCCTGGTCAGAAGACAATGGAATCACTCATGAAGATCGATCTGCCGGCAGGTGTGGATATAAGCATAATCCAGAAATAATCACTGTGCCGTAAATGTTTTTGGCAGTAACCCCGAAAGGGTTATGATGCAGGTCATGTTTGCACAGGAGTGCAAACCAATAACTGTTAAGGAGGAAGAACATGAAAAAAGCAATTTTAGGTACAAAGATTGGCATGACTCAGATCTTTGGCGAAGGCGGTAAGGTAATACCGGTAACCGCGATCCTTGCAGGCCCCTGCACCGTTATACAGAAAAAGACGGTTGAAACAGACGGATATGACGCTGTTCAGGTAGGCTTCGGCGAGATCAAGGAAAAGAAGGTAAATAAGCCGCTCAAGGGACATTTTGCAAAGGCTGACACAGCCAACAAGAAATATTTGAGAGAGTTCAGGTTTGAGGATGTAAGTGCTTACAATGTAGGCGACGAGATCAAGGCTGAGGTCTTTGAGGCAGGCGAAAAGGTAGATGTAAGCGGTATCTCAAAGGGACACGGCTTTGCAGGTCCGATGAAGAGATGGAACCTGCACAGAGGACCTATGTCGCACGGCTCACACTCACAGAGAGTTTCAGGTTCAATGGGTATGTGTTCATATCCCGGACGCGTATTCAAGGGCAAGAAGCTCCCGGGACACTATGGTGTCGATAAGGTAACGATCCAGAACCTTGAAATTGTTAAGGTAGACGCTGAGAATAATCTTATTCTTGTAAAGGGCGCCGTACCGGGCATTAAGGGCGGTCTTGTAACGATAAGAAACGCTGTTAAGGCGTAATTTCAGGTATTTGGAAAGGAGGAAGTATAATGGCTAAATTGGCTTTATATAATATGGAAGGTCAGAAGACCGGTTCAATGGAAGCTTCAGACGCGCTTTTCGCAGTTGAAGTCAACGAAGCGGTTCTTCACACTGTAGTCGTAAACCACCTCGCAAACAAGAGACAGGGTACGCAGAATACAAAAACACGTACAGAGGTTCGCGGCGGCGGCAAGAAGCCGTGGAGACAGAAGGGTACAGGCCGTGCAAGACAGGGTAGTATCCGTGCTCCGCAGTGGGTTGGCGGTGGAGTTGCTCTTGGTCCTAAGCCGAGAAGCTACCGCTACAGCGTAAACAAGAAGGTAAAGAGAATAGCATTAAGATCAGCTCTCACAGCAAAGTACAACGATTATGCAGTATATGTAGTTGACGGACTTGCTCTTGACGAGATCAAGACAGCAAAGATCGCAGCATTGCTCAAGGGTCTTGAGTTAAAATCAGCGCTTATCGTTACAGCTGACGCTGACAAGAATATCTATATGTCATCGAGAAACATCCACGGTGTAACTCCGACACACGTAGGAGCAATAAACACATACGATGTTCTCAAGCACGGCGCGCTCGTTCTTTCAAAGGATGCAGTTGCAAAGTTAGAGGAGGTGTACGCATAATGAACTCATACGATATCATTAAAAGACCGATAATCACAGAGAAATCTATGAAGGTCCTGACCGACAAAGAGGGAAATGAAATCAGAAAGTACACTTTCGAGGTACCCAAGACAGTGAACAAGATCGAGATCAAGTACGCGGTTGAAGAGGTATTCGGAGTTAAGGTTGCCAAGGTCAACACAATGAACTATGACGGCAAGCTTAAGAGAATGGGACGTTACGAGGGCAGACGCGCATCATGGAAGAAGGCAGTTGTTACTCTTACAGCTGATTCAAAGTCGATCGAGTTCTTTGATATGTAATCCATGGGCGCACACCCAGTGTGTCAGTTGAGAAATTCAGTAATTTGTAGATAAGGAGAGTTAAGGATAATGGCTATCAGAAAGTATAATCCTACATCGCCTGCCAGAAGATTTATGACGGTTTCGGACTTTGCTGAAATCACAAAGAAAACACCGGAACGTTCACTTCTTGCTAAGAAGAGCAAGAATGCCGGCAGAAACTCGTACGGCAGAATAACAGTTCGTCACAGAGGCGGCGGTAACAAGCAGAAGTACAGAATTATAGATTTTAAGCGTCAGAAGGACGGCATGACAGCTACTGTAATCGGTATCGAGTACGATCCGAACAGATCAGCTAATATCGCACTCATCCAGTATGAGGACGGCGTAAAGGCATATATCATCGCTCCGGAAGGTCTTACAGACGGTATGAAGGTCGTTTCGGGCGAGGATGCAGATATAAAGGTTGGAAATGCTTTGTTCATCAAGGACATTCCTGTTGGTACTCTTATTCACAATATAGAGCTTCATCCGGGAAAAGGCGGTCAGCTCGTTAGAAGCGCAGGCGAAAGCGGACAGCTCATGGCTAAGGAAAACGGCTATGGACAGGTAAGACTTCCGTCAGGCGAGGTTAGACTTGTAAGTCTTAACTGTAAGGCGACAATCGGTGTTGTAGGTAATCAGCAGCACGAGAACATCTCGATCGGTAAGGCCGGCAGAAAGCGTCACATGGGTTGGAGACCTACAGTTCGAGGCGTAGTTATGAACCCGAACGACCATCCGCACGGCGGTGGTGAAGGTAAGTCACCTATAGGCCGTCCTGCACCGGTAACACCTTGGGGTAAGCCGGCTCTTGGACTTAAGACAAGAAAGAATAAGAACAAGTCCAATAAGTTTATTGTTAAGAGAAGAAACGACAAGTAATTTGTCCTTTATATTGTTCGTAAAAGGAGGAACAGAGAATGAGCAGATCGATCAAAAAAGGACCTTTTGTAGAAGAGCGTCTTATGAAGAGAATCGATGCGATGAACGAAGCTAATGAAAAGAAAGTTATCAAAACTTGGTCAAGAGCTTCCACTATATTCCCTGAAATGGTCGGACACACCATCGCGGTTCATGACGGCAGAAAGCACGTTCCGGTTTTCGTAAGCGAAGACATGGTTGGACATAAGCTTGGTGAGTTTGCACCGACAAGAACCTTCAAGGGTCATGCCGGTTCAAAGACCTCGAAATAATCGGGGATATTCGTAAATCAGAATTCAGAGTTTAAAATACAATCAAAACGATTGGAAGGAGGATTTCCTAAATGGAAGCACGTGCAACAGTTAAATATGCTCGTATATCATCCAGAAAGGTAAAGATCGTACTTGATCTTATCAGAAATAAGCCTGTAAGAGTTGCAGAAGCTATTCTTAAGAACACACCTAAGGCTGGATGTGAGTATGTGGGTAAGCTTCTCGCATCAGCAGTAGCTAATGCTGAGAACAACCACAATATGGACAGAGATAAGCTGGTAGTATCAGAATGTTATGCTACACAAGGTCCTACTTTGAAGAGAATTCAGCCCAGAGCGCAGGGCAGAGCTTATAGAATCTTAAAGAGAACCAGCCATATCACATTAGTGGTTAAGGAAATTGAAGACTAATCTAAAAAGGAGGTTAACTCATGGGACAGAAGGTTAATCCGCATGGACTCAGAGTCGGAGTGATCAAGGACTGGGACTCAAAATGGTTCGCAGGCAAGAAAGAATTCGGTGACCAGTTGGTAGAAGATCACAATATCAGAAAATTCGTTAAGAAGAACTGCTACAATGCCGGCATTGCCAAGATCGGTATTGAAAGAAAGCAGAACAGAGTGTTTATAACAATCCACGCAGCTAAGCCGGGTATCATCATCGGCCGCGGCGGCGCAGAAATAGATAAGCTCAAGAACCAGATCGAAAAGCTTACAAAGAAGACCGTAAACGTAAATATCATGGAAGTTAAGAATCCTGATACAAACGCTCAGCTCGTTGCCGAGAACATTGCGGCACAGCTCGAAAACCGTATCTCGTTCAGACGTGCTATGAAGCAGGTTATGGGCAGAGCTATGAGAATGGGCGTTAAGGGTATAAAGACAGCTGTATCAGGCCGTGTTGGCGGCGCAGAGATCGCAAGAACAGAGCAGTATCATGAGGGTACTATCCCGCTTCAGACGCTCCGCGCAGACATCGACTATGGTTTTGCAGAGGCTAAGACGACCTACGGTATTCTCGGCGTTAAGGTTTGGATCTACAAGGGCGAGATCTTGAACGTTGCTGAAGGCAGAAAGAGAGAAGCTGAGGCTCAGGCTAAGGAAAACAACCGCCGCGACAACAGAAGAAGAGGCGGAAACAGACGTCAGAACGGCGAAAGACGTGAAAGACGTGAAAGACGTGATGACTCAAAAGGAGGAAAGCAGTAATGTTAATACCTAAGAGAGTTAAATTCAGACGTGTAATGCGCGGCAGAATGAAGGGCAAGGCGCTCCGCGGTAACAAGGTTACTTACGGAACATACGGCCTTCAGGCAACAGAGCCGGCATGGATAACATCAAGACAGATCGAAGCAGCCCGTATCGCTATGACAAGATATATCAAGCGTGGCGGTAAGGTTTGGATAAAGATATTCCCGGACAAGCCGGTAACAGCTAAGCCGGCAGGCGTTCGTATGGGTAAAGGTAAGGGTGCTCCGGAGTACTGGGTAGCAGTAGTTAAGCCGGGCAGAGTATTGTTCGAAATGGACGGTATATCTGAAGAGGTAGCAAGAGAGGCTATGCGTCTCGCTATGCACAAGCTCCCGATCAAGTGTAAGTTCGTAAAACGTGAGGATGGTGAGCAGTAATGAAAATAAACGAAGTCAGAGATTTATCAACCGCTGAGCTCGAAGAGAAGCTGCAAGAATATAAGCAGGAGCTGTTTAATCTGCGTTTTCAGAAGGCAGTAAACCAGCTCGAGAATCCGAAGAGAATTACTGAAGTTAAGAAGACAATAGCTCGTATTCTTACCATCATGCATGAGCGCGAACTCACAGGTTCGGCTATGTAATCTAAGTAACAGATTGTATATTGCTTGAAAGGAGGCACTTATCTGTGGAAACAAGAAACAGACGTAAGGTTAAGATCGGCAAGGTAGTCAGCAATAAGATGGATAAGACTATAGTTGTCGCTATTGAATATAATGTAAAGCATCCGCTTTACGGCAAGATCGTAAAGCGTACCTATAAGCTGAAGGCTCATGATGAGGAGAATGTATGCCAGATCGGTGACAAGGTAAAGGTAATGGAAACAAGACCTCTGTCAAAGGATAAGAGATGGAGATTGGTAGAAATAGTAGAAAAGGTTAAGTAAGCTATTTCGGAAGGAGGATTTCATAATGATTCAAGTACAGACTCGCTTGAAGGTTGCCGACAACACCGGTGCAAAGGAAGTTATGTGTATCCGTGTTATGGGCGGCTCAAAGAAGAGATATGCGGCTGTCGGCGATGAAATTATTTGCAGCGTTAAAAAGGCAACACCAGGCGGCGTTGTTAAGAAGGGCGACGTAGTAAAGGCTGTTGTAGTAAGAACAGTTAATATGTCAAAGCGTGCTGACGGTTCATATATAAGATTCGACGAAAATGCAGCCGTAATAGTAAGAGACGACAAGAATCCGAGAGGAACACGTATTTTCGGACCGGTTGCAAGAGAGCTCAGAGATAAAGAATACATGAAGATTCTTTCACTGGCTCCTGAAGTTCTTTAATTGAGGAGGAAGTCGGAATGAGAAAAATGCACGTTAAGAGAGGCGATATCGTAAAGGTTATCGCCGGTAAGGATAAAGGTAAAGAGGGCAAGGTTGTAACGGCTATCCCATCAGAGAACAAGGTTATCGTTGAGGGCGTTGCAATGGCTAAGAAGCACCAGAAGGCAAGAATGCAGGGACAGGAAAGCGGTATCATCCACAAGGAAATGCCGATAGACGCTTCAAATGTTATGCGTGTATGCCCGAAGTGCGGTAAGGCTGCAAGAACCGGCGTTAAGGTATTTGAGGACGGTTCAAAGGCAAGATACTGCAAAAAGTGCGGCGAGACCTTTAATGATTGATTGAGAGGGGGTACATTTTAACAATGAGTAGATTACAGGATAAATATAATCAGGAAATCGCACCGGCTCTCATGAGTAAGTTCGGCTACAAGAGCGTTATGGAGATACCGAAGCTCGTAAAGATCACAATAAACATCGGTCTTGGCGAGGCTAAGGAGAATTCAAAGGTAATAGACGCTGCTTGCGGCGATCTCGCAGCGATCACAGGTCAGAAGCCGGTCATCACCCGCGCAAGAAAGTCAGTTGCTAACTTCAAGCTCAGAGAGGGTATGGTAATCGGTTGTAAGGTTACTTTGAGACGTGATAAGATGTATGAGTTCATGGACAGATTGTTCAACATCGCTCTGCCGCGTGTACGTGACTTCAGAGGTATAAGCGCAAACGGCTTTGACGGAAGAGGAAACTTCTCATTCGGTATCAAGGAGCAGCTCATATTCCCGGAGATCGACTATGATAAGATCGATAAGATCAGAGGTATGGATATAAACTTTGTCACAACCGCAAAGACTGATGAGGAAGCCCGCGAACTGCTCAAGCTGTTCGGCGCTCCGTTCCATGCGTAATTCGTAAAAGGAGGAACAAATCATGGCTAAAACATCTATGAAGGTTAAACAGCAGAGAACACCGAAGTATTCGACACAGTTCTACACAAGATGTAAGATCTGCGGAAGACCACATGCATATCTGCGCAAGTTCGGCATCTGCCGTATCTGTTTCAGAGAGCTTGCATACAAGGGTCAGATCCCGGGTGTTAAGAAGGCAAGCTGGTAATTAACCATAATATCGGATATATGTACGGATCAACGGATCCGTAAACACGTCAGCGGTGAACTGACTGTCGCCGCGGAAGGAGGTAAACTAAATGCAAATCACTGATCCTATCGCAGACTTGCTTACAAGAATCAGAAATGCTAACACTTCAAAGCACGAAACGGTTGATTGTCCGTCATCAAAGGTGAAAAAGGCTATCGTAGAAATTCTTGCTAACGAAGGTTATATAAAGAGCTATCAGATCATAGAGGACGGCAAGCAGGGTGTAATCAGAATCACTCTTAAGTACAGCCCCTCAGGTGAAAAGGTAATATCAGGACTCAAGAGAGTTTCAAAGCCGGGTCTCAGATTTTATGCCGGCGCAGACGAGATGCCAAGAGTATTGAAGGGTCTCGGAACAGCTATCGTATCAACATCAAAGGGTATCATGACCGATAAGGAAGCTCGCAAGGAGCACATCGGCGGCGAGGTACTCGCATTTGTTTGGTAATAGCGAAAAGGTTTTAAGGGCGTGCTTATACAGCACACGCCCGCGCCGAGAGGCGGAAATATTGTAAATAGCCCATAAGGGTTATATATAACTGAAAACCTGCAATGTATGCAGAGAGAATTTAAGTTAAGGAGGAAAATCCTATGTCAAGAATAGGTAGACTGCCTATCACAATTCCTGCGGGAGTTACGGTAGACGTTACAGGCGATAATGTTATCACTGTAAAGGGTGCAAAGGAAACTTTGACAAGAACACTTCATCCAGATATGAAGATAGTTATCGAAGACAATCAGCTGACAGTAGTAAGACCGTCAGATGACAAGCTTCACAGATCACTTCATGGTCTTACAAGAACACTTATAAACAACATGATAATCGGTGTTACCGACGGCTTCACAAAGGCTCTTGAGATCAACGGTGTTGGTTACAGAGCACAGATGAAGGGCAAGGTCCTCACATTAGGACTTGGCTATTCACATCCGGTCGAGTATGAGGCAGAAGAGGGAATCACGATCGAGGTTCCACAGCCGAACCAGATACTCGTTAAGGGTGCAAACAAGGAGCGTGTCGGCGCAGTTGCTGCTAAGATCAGAAGCTTCAGAGCTCCGGAGCCGTATAAGGGCAAGGGTATAAAGTATGCTGATGAGCACATCAGACGTAAAGAAGGAAAAGCAGGAGCTAAGAAGAAATAATTGAAAGGAGTGTTCTTATAATGATAAAGAAGAAAGATAAAAATCAGGCAAGAATTAAGCGTCATTACAGAGTAAGAAAGAACATCTCCGGTACTGCGGAGAGACCTCGTCTTAACGTATTCAGAAGCTTAAACCATATATACGCTCAGGTAATCGATGATGTAAACGGCGTTACACTCGTATCAGCATCAAGTCTTGACAAGGGCTTCGAGGGCTACGGCGGTAACGTTGAAGGCGCAAAGGCAGTCGGCAAGGCTGTTGCAGAAAAGGCCGTTGCAGCCGGCATCAAGGCGGTTGTATTTGACAGAGGCGGTTACGTATATCACGGTAGAGTTGCTGCTCTTGCTGAAGGCGCAAGAGAAGGCGGCTTAGAATTCTAACAGAAGGAGGATAAGTCAAGTGACTGAAAGAATAGACGCTAAAGATTTAGAGCTGGAAGAGAACGTTGTAGCCATCAACCGAGTTGCTAAGGTTGTTAAGGGCGGTAGAACTTTCAGATTCAGCGCTCTTGTTGTAGTCGGAGACGGCAACGGTATAGTAGGCTGCGGACAGGGTAAGGCTGCTGAAATCCCGGACGCTATAAGAAAGGGAATCGAAGCTGCAAAGAAGAACCTCATCAGAGTTCCGCTCGTAGGTACCACCATTCCGCACGAAGTTATCGGTGTGGACGGCGCAGGTAAGGTTCTCCTTAAGCCGGCTAAAGAAGGTACCGGTGTTATCGCCGGCGGCGCTGCTCGTGCCGTTCTTGAGCTTGCAGGCATAAAGGATATAAGAACAAAATGTCTGCGTTCAAACAACAAGCGTAACGTAGTAAATGCTACTATTCAGGGTCTGTCGGAATTGAAGAGCATAGAAGAAGTTTCAAGGCTTCGCGGCAAGACCGTAGACCAGATCAGAGGTTAATGGTTCTGTGATTAGCTGATCCACATTAACAGAAAGGAATGGTTTAAGTATGGCTAAATTAAAGATTACTTTGGTTAAGAGCACAATCGGCAGAAAGCAGAATCAGATAAAGACTGTTGAAGCTCTTGGCCTTAAGAAGATCCGTTCGGTTGTTGAGCATGAAGACAACCCGCAGATCAGAGGAATGATAAACAGGGTTTCGCACCTTGTAACAGTTGAAGAAATTTGAGCGGGGAGGTGCAGCGAATGAGAATCGAAGATTTGAAGCCTGTAGCAGGCTCAACTCACAGAAAAAAGATCGTTGGCCGCGGAATAGGTTCAGGCGTTGGTAAGACTTCAGGCAGAGGTCACAAGGGTCAGAAGGCAAGAAGCGGCGGTAACGTAAGACCGGGATTTGAAGGCGGTCAGATGCCGTTGTACAGACGTCTGCCAAAGCGTGGTTTCACAAACATATTTGCGAAGAAGTATGTTTCAGTAAACGTTGAGGTACTCGACAGATTCAACGACGGTGACGAGGTAACAGCTGAGACAATGCTCGAAAAGGGTATAATCAGTAAGAAGTGCGATGGAGTAAAGCTCCTTGGCAGAGGCGAAGTTACAAAGAGGCTGAACGTAAAGGTTGCAAAGATCAGCGAGTCAGCTAAAGAAAAAATAGAAAAGGCAGGCGGAAAGGCTGAGGTGATGTAAGATGCTCGAAACAATCAGAAACGCTTGGAAAATTCCTGATTTGAGACGCAGAATCTTATTCACTTTGTTCATGCTTATCGTTTTCAGATTCGGAGCGCATATTCCTGTTCCGTATCTGAGTAAGGAAGCAATGCAGGCATTCCTTGCAGGAGGCGGCGGCGGTATGGACCTGTTCACATTGTTCGATACCTTCACCGGTGGTGCTTTCTCACAGGCAACCGTGCTTGCAATGGGTGTTTCGCCATATATCAACGCATCAATTATTATCCAGTTATTGACAGTGGCAATACCATCGCTGGAGCGACTGGCTAAGGAAGGCGTTGAGGGCAGAAAGAAGATCAATAAGATCACAAGGTATCTTGGTATAATCCTCGCATTCGTTCAGGGCGCGGGCTTGTACGTAACCTTGTATAACATGGGAACAGCTATTACAAACCCGAGCGTGCTCACGTTCTTTGTAATAGTTCTCACATTCACAGCCGGCACAGCGTTCATCGTTTGGATCGGCGAGCAGATCACAGAAAAGGGTCTCGGCAATGGTGTGTCAATGATCATTTTTGCCGGTATCGTTTCAAGAATACCGTCAGCTGCTAAGCAGGTATACGCTACTTATGTAACAGGTACAGGCTACAGCGCAATGGGTATACTTGAGGCTGTTGTGATCCTTGCAGTTGCAATAGCAGCTATCACGCTTGTAGTATACTTCACAAATGCTGAAAGAAGAATAGCAGTTCAGTATGCAAAGCGTGTTGTAGGAAGAAAAATGTACGGCGGTCAGAGCACGAATATACCGATCAAGGTAGCTGCCGGCGGTGTTATGCCGATCATCTTCGCATCATCGATCATGGCATTCCCGTCAACGATAGTAAGACTTCTCAACGGCGGTAACGTACCGTCAACAGGAGTGGGCGGAACTATCCTGAACTGTCTTTCATCAACAGGTCCGGTATGGACAACAGTAGTATACGGAATACTTTACTTCCTGTTGATAATATTCTTCACTTATTTCTATTCGACAATTCAGTTCAATCCGATAGAAATGTCGAACAACATTAAAAAGAGCGGCGGATATATCCCGGGAATACGTCCCGGCAAGCCAACAAGCGATTTTATTTCAAAGATCACATCAAGACTTAACCTTATCGGTTCATTGTTCCTTGGTATAATCGCGGTACTTCCGGTAATAGTGGGAAGCATCACAGGAAATATGTCGCTCCAGATCGGTGGTACATCACTTCTGATCATGGTCGGCGTAGCGCTCGAAACAGTAAAACAGATCGAATCCCAGATGGTAATGCGTCATTACAAAGGATTCCTTTAATAAATCGTCAGGCATGGGTTAAAGCGGCAAGGCTGCTTTAGCTTAACTGCCGGATGGCGGTTAAGCAAATATATAGTTAAGATCAACCAAATTATTTTGTGCAAGACACAGAAAGGCAGGGCATGACTATGAAACTTATTCTTATGGGACCCCCAGGAGCAGGAAAAGGAACTCAGGGCGAAATTCTCGAAAAGAAGCTCGGCATCAGCACAATATCAACAGGCTTGATGCTCAGAACCGCCATCAAAGAACAGACCGAGGTCGGTAAGCTTGCCGAGAAGTATATAAACGACGGTAAGCTTGTACCGGACGAGGTAATTGTTGAGATCGTTAAGCAAAGGCTTTCACAGCCCGACTGCGAAAAGGGATTTATCCTTGATGGATTCCCTCGCACAACGGCGCAGGCTAAGGCGCTTGACGACGCCGGTGTTGAGATAGACAAGGTGCTTCTGCTCGAGGTCGAGGATGAGAAGATCGTTGAGAGACTTTCATCAAGACGCGAGTGCTCAAAGTGCGGAGCTCCTTACAACATCGTATCAAAGAAGCCGGCAGTGGACGGAATATGCGACAGCTGCGGCGGCGAGCTTATACAGCGTAAGGATGATGTTCCGGAGACTATCCAGAATCGTCTGAACGTTTATCATGAGCAGACCGAGCCTATAAAGAAATATTATGAGGCTAAGGGAATACTTGCCGTAGCAAAGGGCGAGGAAGAGCTCAAGGATACAACAGCAAATGTGGCTAAGGCTCTTCAGCTTGGAGAGTGATCAGATGATCTCTATTAAATCATCCAAGCAGATACAGAAAATGCGCGAATCGTGCAAGCTCACAAAGGAGCTTTTCTCGATACTTGAGGAGCATGTAAAGCCCGGAGTATCAACCAAGGAGCTGGACACGATAGCATACAATTTTTATAAAAAGCATGGCGCTACGCCAAATTTCCTCAATTATAACGGATACCCCGCAACAATCTGCGCGTCAGTCAACGACGAGGTTGTTCATGGCATTCCGTCAAAGCACAGAATCTTGTGCGACGGTGACATTATAAGCATAGACATGGGCTGCATACTTGATGGCTGGCATTCCGACGCCGCAAGGACCTTTGCGGTAGGCAAGATCAGCGATGAGGCTCAGAGGCTTATCGATGTAACAAAGCAGAGTTTCTTTGAGGGGATCAAAATGGTGAAGCATGGCGCTAAACTCGGTGACGTTTCATCAGCAATTCAGAATTACGTTGAATCGAACGGGTTCGGAGTTGTGCGTGACCTGGTCGGTCACGGCATAGGCAGATCAATGCATGAGGATCCAAGCGTTCCAAACTTCGGCAAGGCGGGACATGGCGTGAAGCTTGCCGCGGGTATGGCGCTCGCAATTGAGCCGATGGTAACAGCAGGTGATTATCATGTAAGTGTGCTTGATGATGACTGGACAGTTGTAACGGATGACGGGTCTTTAGCTGCCCACTATGAGAATACGGTTATTGTAACTCGCGAGGGCTGCGAGATACTGACTCTGTAAGAGGTGTACTATGGAGTACAGGACCGGGCAGCTTGTGCGCTCAAAGGCTGGGCGTGACAAGGGAACGGAATATTTGGTTATCCGCGCCGAGGGCAATTATATATATGTTGCCGACGGCAAAACAAGACGTCTTGAACGACTCAAAAAGAAAAAGATCAAGCACGTTCAGGGAAGTTATGAAATTTCAGATGAGATCGTAGAGTGTTTGGAAAACGGTACTCTCGAGGATCATATGATACGCAGAATATTAGCTCGAAGAAGCTCATAAAAGGAGTAGATAATATGGCTAAGGATGACGTTATGGAAGTAGAGGGCACTGTTGTTGAAACTCTGCCTAATGCTAATTTCAGAGTAGAGCTTGAAAATGGTCACCGCGTTTTGGCTCATATTTCAGGCAAGCTGAGAATGAACTACATCAAGATTCTTCCGGGCGACAAGGTCACAATGGAGATGAGTCCGTATGACCTCACACGCGGCAGAATAACATGGCGTTCTAAGTAATAATAGTTGGAGGTAATAAAATGAAAGTACGTCCGTCAGTAAAACCTATTTGCGAAAAATGCAAGGTTATTAAAAGAAAAGGCAAGATTATGGTAATCTGCGAAAACCCGAAGCATAAGCAGAAGCAGGGTTGATTACTTTAATTTGATAATGACTTGTTCAAGTGCGGCTGCCGCAGCGGCTCGCTTTATCGGCACAACCATACATGCCGGTCAGGTCAGCGTGTTGCGGAGCTTGAAAATAGAAGTCACACAACACTATATAATTTTTTGATGATATCTTTAATGGAGGTGTAGAAAAGTATGGCAAGAATAGCAGGTGTTGACTTACCAAGAGATAAGAGAGTTGAAATCGGTCTTACTTATATCTACGGAATAGGCCTCAAGAGCAGTCAGAAGATACTCGCTCAGAACGGCATTAATCCGGATACAAGAGTTAAGGACCTTACAGACGCGGAGGTAAATAAGCTCCGTGAAACCATTGACAGAGAATATACGGTTGAGGGCGATCTGAGAAGACAGGTTGCTTTGGACATTAAGCGTCTGATGGAAATCGGCTGTTACCGTGGAATCAGACACAGAAAGGGCCTTCCTGTAAGAGGACAGAACACAAAGAATAATGCCAGAACCCGCAAAGGTCCAGCAAAGACCATAGCAGGTAAAAAGAAATAATTAAGGAGGGACTCAATAATGGCTAAAGTAGCAAAGAAAACTACACGCACACGTCGTCGTGATAGAAAGAATGTTGAAAAGGGTGCAGCTCATATCCGCTCAACCTTTAATAATACAATAGTTACAATCACTGATACTGCCGGAAATGCAATTTCATGGGCAAGTGCAGGCGGACTTGGCTTCAGAGGTTCAAGAAAGAGCACTCCGTTCGCTGCACAGACAGCTGCCGAGACAGCAGCTAAGGTTGCTAAGGAGCACGGCATGAAGACTGTTGAAGTATACGTAAAAGGACCGGGAGCTGGTCGTGAATCAGCTATCAGAGCTCTTGAGGCATCAGGTCTTAGTGTTACAATGATCAAGGACGTAACACCGATCCCGCATAACGGATGCAGACCGCCGAAGAGAAGAAGAGTCTGATCAGTCGTATAAGTGAATTGTATAGGAGGTTAAAAGCATGGCAAGAAATATGCAGCCGATAGTTAAGAGATGTAAGACTCTTGGCATTGAACCGTCGGTTATGGGTTATGATAAGAGCACAAGAAGAAATCCGAAGCAGTCAAGAAAGAAGCAGTCGGAATACGGAATCCAGCTCAACGAAAAGCAGAAGGTTAAGTTCATTTACGGCGTACTTGAGAAGCAGTTCAGAAAGTATTACGTAATGGCTACAAAGCAGGAAGGTATCGCAGGTCAGAACCTTCTCCAGATCCTCGAATCAAGACTTGATAACGTTGTATTCAGACTTGGTCTTGCGAATACGCGTAAAGAGGCTCGTCAGATAGTAAACCACGGCCACATCCTCGTAAACGGACACAAGGTAGATATTCCGTCATATCTTGTAAAGCCTGGTGATGTTGTTGCTGTCAGAGAAAAGAGCAAGAGTTCAGTAAGAATCAAGCAGATCGTTGAAGAAAACGAAAAGAGAGTTATTCCTAAGTGGCTCAGCATGGACAAGAACAAGCTCGAGGGCAGAGTTCTCCAGCTTGCTGATAGAGAAGACATCGACTACGACGTTGAGGAACACCTTATTGTCGAGCTTTATTCAAAATAATAAAACCGATACGCATCCGGATATATTGTATATATATCCGGGCATATATGCGGCGTAAAGGTTACACGTTACCCTCGGTAAGTGGATATGAATATGTTATATGACAGGCTGAACAACACAGCCGGTTAATTAGTGAAGGAGGGTTCCGATATGATAGAAATGGAAAAGCCAAATATTGAATGTGCGGAATTGAGTGACGACGGAAGATACGGCAGATTTGTTGTAGGACCGCTTGAGCGCGGCTATGGCACAACGCTTGGTAACTCACTCAGAAGAATTCTGTTATCATCACTCCCGGGCGCTGCGGCAACATCTATCAAGATAGACGGAGTGCAGCATGAATTTTCAACAGTTCCCGGTGTTGTTGAGGATGTAACCGAAATTATACTGAACATCAAGAAAATGGCTATAAAGCTCCACGGCGATGGAGTAAAGACTGTTTATATAGATGCTAAGGGCGCGCAGGAGATTACAGCCGGCGATATAAAGTGCGACAGTGATGTTGAGTTTTTCAATCCTGATCTGCATATCGCAACATTGAATTCAGACGCGAGATTATATGCTGAGATCACTCTCTCAAGAGGCAGAGGCTATGTTTCGGCTGAAAAGAACAAGGCTGAATTGCAGCCGGTAATCGGAGTAATACCGGTCGACTCTATATACACACCTGTAACAAAGGTAAACTATACAGTTGACAATGTCCGCGTTGGTCAGTACACTGACCGCGAGGAGCTGACTGTTGAAGTATGGACAAACGGCACAATCAAGCCGGACGATGCCGTATCTCTCGCGGCAAAGATCATGAACGAGCTGCTCATGCTGTTCGTTGATCTTTCAGAGGATGCTAAGAATACGGAAGTTATCGTTGAAAAGGAAGAGAACAAGAAGGAAAAGGTTCTTGAAATGACCATTGAAGAACTGGATCTGTCAGTGCGTTCATACAACTGCTTAAAGCGCGCAGGTATAAATACTGTAGAGGATCTTACAAACAAGTCAGAGGAAGACATGATGAAGGTAAGAAACCTCGGAAGAAAGTCGCTTGAAGAAGTCATTAACAAATTGAATGGATTAGGTCTTTACCTTAAGAAAGAAGAAGATTAAGGAGGTACGGTTATGCCGGGACAGAGAAAATTGGGCATGCCCACAGATCAGAGAAGAGCATTGCTTCGCAACCAGGTAACAAGCTTCTTGGAGAACGGTAAGATGACAACAACTGTTACAAGAGCAAAGGAAACAAGAAGCATGGCTGAAAAGATGATTACTCTTGGTAAGAAGGGCACACTTGCAGCACGCCGTCAGGCATTGGCATTCATCACAAAGGAGGACGTTGTAACAAAGCTGTTCAGCGAGATCGCTCCTAAGTATGCCGACAGAAACGGCGGATACACAAGAATATATAAGCTTGGCGAACGCCGCGGCGACGGCGCTCAGATGGCAATTCTTGAGCTTGTTGACTAATTTGATATATTTTACAGCGCGGGTTTTCCGCGCTGTTTTTTTGTTTCATTTAAATGTTGGGGTTGTAGGTGCGGATATTATCCGCCAGCATAATTTGCGCAGCCAATGCAGCGTAAATTTTCATTCGTGTCAAAAATCCATCAGTTCACGCTGTTTCGGGTAATCATATACAAATATTACAATATTCTTTGGTTATTATACCCTAAAATTAGTATTGAATACATAGTATTTATCTGTTATAATGACTATAAGAGGATATTGAAAGGAGGTTACTCTATATAATGTAGTCATGTAAAAGGGTTTCGTGTTGGTAGTGTAAAGTGTTTTTACGTATTACTATGAAAACCTTAGCAGCTATGCGGGTTGTAGCGTCTATTTGTGCAAA
>CALXSS010000006.1 GCA_944391225.1 uncultured Clostridia bacterium | reverse complement strand
GAGCTTGTGCCCATTATAATAGGCACCTTTCCGCCTATCGGTCCTATTGCAAACACCTGAATGAGAGTTACAATACCTGCTACAAGCATAGCGTTCTGCAATATACTGATCTGCAACGACGCAAACTCACCGGCTCCAATGCCGCATGCGCTCATTATTATGAGTATCGGCGTAAGATTCCCAACAAACATCGCCAACACATGCTGAAGCCCAAGCGGTATTGCCTGCGAAACAGGCATTTTAGCATTAAAATCATACGCTGCCGACGACAGCTCCTTGTTTTTTGCCATATTCTCCAACCTTTCCGGATCTGAAACTATGATCCCTGCAAAAAATTTATTATTACAAAGACTGTTTGCGAGCAGCTCCCAGTTTTTTTCTGTTACTTTCTCCGCCCCGTCTATGTTATAAATATAATTTTATAACATATAACCTGTTTTGTAAAGAGAAATACACAAATTTGTCGAAAATTTGTGTATTTTATTCTAAAAAAAGAGGCTGTCGCAAACTCAATGAGTTTGCAACAGCCATTGCAAATATCATATCAAATTAACCAAAGTATCTCTTAAGAAGACCCTCGAATGACTTGCCGTGTCTTGCTTCGTCCTTAGCCATCTCGTGAACTGTGTCATGGATAGCATCATAGCCAAGCTCCTTAGCTCTCTTAGCAAGCTCAAACTTGCCTGCTGTAGCGCCTGCCTCAGCCTCTGAACGCATCTGGAGATTTGTCTTTGTTGAAGGTGATACTACCTCGCCAAGAAGCTCTGCAAACTTTGCAGCGTGCTCAGCCTCCTCCATAGCTGCTCTCATGTAGTAGTCGCCTACCTCAGGATAGCCCTCTCTAAATGCTGCACGAGCCATTGCTATATACATACCAACCTCTGTGCACTCGCCTTCAAAATTAGCCTTGAGGCCCTCATATACGTCATCCTCTATCTCACCCTTTGCGCCTACGCCAATAACATGCTCGCATACAAAGTTAAGAGCTGCACCCTCGTCAACCTTTGTGAACTTTGAGCCAGGAACTCCGCACTGTGGGCACTTCTCCGGTGGTGCGTCTCCTTCGTGAACATAACCGCATACTGGACATACATACTTAGCCATAATTATTTCCTCCTGTTTAATTGATTTTAATAAGTTTTATAAGCTTTTACATTTACTGCATTTCCCGTAAAAAATCAGCATATGGTCGCTGACTTCACAGTCGATCTCCGCCTCCACTTCAGCTTTGAGTTTCAAAGGCTCCAGCCTGAGATCATAGACTTTGCCGCACTTCTCACATATAAAATGATAGTGCGTATCTGTACAACCGTCATAGTGAACACTGTCATGGTTGGTATCTATTCTCATTATAGTACCGGTTTCAGTTAGCAGCGCCAGGTTCCTATAGACAGTTCCCAAGCTGATCTTAGGATCAGCTTTGCGCATTTCAAGATATATCTCATTTGCGGTAGGATGTGTTTTCGTTCCGCACAATATCTTGAGCATTGCTTCCCGTTGCTTAGAATAGTTCATGTTTTTTTCCTCACAGTCAAATCAATAACGATTACTGTATTTATTATACCACATTTTTTTGATTTGTCAATAGTATTTTTAATAATTATTATTAATTTTTTATGAACTGACCAAGACAAGCAAAAAAACAGAACCGCATTTAGCTGCGATTCTGATAATATCATTATTTTTTCGGATTTACTATATCGCGCCAATCAAGATCACCGCGTTCAAGTCCATGGATAAGTACCTCAGCCGTTGCAGAGTTTGTTGCTATAGGAATATTATGCATGTCGCATAATCTCAGGAGCGAAAAAACATCAGGCTCATAATTCTCGGCATTAAGCGGATCTCTAAAAAACAGTACAAGATCTATCTCATTATACGCAATACGCGCGCCTATCTGCTGATCCCCGCCCTGCGGACCAGATAAGAAGCGATACACATTCAGTCCTGTGTTTTCGATTATGAGCTTACCTGTTGTACCGGTAGCGTACAGAGCATGCTGCTCAAGTATCCCTTTGTAAGCGATACAAAACTGTACCATAAGCTCTTTCTTTTTGTCGTGTGCTATTAATGCTATATTCACAAAACTCTTCCCCTTCCTTAGTGTTCACACAAGATCAATTTGCTGAAAACAGACCCTTGATCCTTTCCCAGATACCTCTTTTGCCTGCCTTATCAAAATTCATGACCGGCACCTGATTACCAAGCAGTCTATCTGCTATGTTTGAAAATGCCATACCTGCGCCAAAGCTCTCAGCCGCCATAAGAGGCGCTCCAGATGTCATAGATACTGTAACCGATCTATCCTCCGGCACAATGCCAAGCAAAGGTATAGACAACACATCCATACAGTCATCAACATTCATAAGTATTTTCTGCTCAATAAGCTCCGGATTTATTCTATTAAGTATAAGCCGAACCATTTCTACCCCAAGTTCTTCAAGTTCAGCTATTACCCTATCAGCATCGCGCAGCGATGCTGTTTCTGCAAGAGATACTATTATAGCTTCATCTGCATATTTTGCCGCGAACATAAATCCATCCCCCATTCCTGCGGGAGCATCGGCAAGAACAAAATCAAATCTGTTTTTAAGACTTTGCCAAAAAAGCTCTGTACGCTCCTCATCAAAGTCAGTAGTCTGCTCAGATTGCGGCGCGGCTACAAAATACAAATTTTCAAGATCGCTGCTTTTTACAAGTATATCATCAAAAGCAACTCTGTCATTAATAAAATCCGAATAATCATACACTATATTGCTTTCCAGTCCCAACGCAATATCAAGATTTCGGAAACCGGCATCCGCATCTACCACAGCCGTAAGGCGTCCTTTAGAAGCGAGCGCCGCACCGACGTGTGATGTTACGGTCGTTTTCCCCGTTCCGCCTTTACCGGATGCAATAATTATCATTTTTCCCATCTGATGCCTCCAATATAGCTACATTACTATTATATCATATTTTTCAGATTTGTAAATGTTTGAATTGTAAAATTATCGAGAACAATTTTGTTGTTTTTCCACAATGCCACGGCAGATTTTTCCGTCCTGTTTATATTTTTTTCCTGCTGCTCAGGCTTTTTCTTAAATTTCTCAAAAAAACCGCGTTTTATATGCTCCTCCTGTTGTTCGGTTTGCTCGCTCACCTCCGGGTAAACATATTCTTCCGCGGCGTCAGCAATAGCCAGACGCTGAGGCAGCATATCCATAGCGATTATGTATGAGCCGTTATGACCGTTACAACCTGCATGAGCGTTCCCGTAAAGTCCGCCTATTACTATTATATTTCCCGCTGCAATAAGCGAACCTCCCTTATATACACTTCCAAGCAGAATAAGATGTCCATCTGAGCTCATGGTCATTCCTTCACGCACGAACCCATGATATAATCTTGCGCGGTTCGAGCGGAATACGGAAAGAAATTCCTCCTCATCCGGTTTGCCCTGTATATGCTTCATTACCTCCTCCGCCATCGTGCTGCCCTCAGGCTTTTTTTTCTCCTCTGCTATTGGTTCCGCCGCCGCAGGCGGTATCTTATCCTCACAGCGTACTCCATGGCGCTCCTTGTATTCTGTTATCCATTCATCAGATGGCTGCACATGCTTTTTCGGAGCCTCGAACTCTATGCGTGCAAGAGGGAGCAGCCTTTCAACCAGTCTGCTCAATCTTTCCTTTTCACCGCCGGTGAGTGTTCTTCCATCAAAGCATATCCGGCAGTTCCCGTCACCGAAAAACACCTTATGGCTGTTTATTTTTTCTTCAAGGGCGTCAAGCACCTCAAACATAGGCGATGTATTGTTCAAATGTATTCTTACTCCGTCTGCCATACCCTTAAAGCTTATAAGCTCATCGTTCATTTCGGTCACCTCAGTTTCTTTTTAAAAGATATGGCTGTAGCAAACTCAACAAGTTTGCAACAGCCTCATCGATTTATTATCTTATAAGCTCCAAACCATCTGCACTTCCCTGTTCAGGAGCTGATGTTGCTTCTGTTTCAGAGCTGTTCCCTCCGAAAAAGTATTTATCAAAAATATCTCTCGCAACCTGTCCTGCATTAGTGCCGCGCACACCGTGCTCAAGCACAACCGCCACAGCTATCTGCGGATTGTCAAACGGTGCAAACGCTATAAATATAGCATTATTTGAACCTGAGCCGACCTGAGCTGTTCCTGTTTTTCCGCCGACCTGTATTGGATAACCCTCAAATATTGAGCTGGCGCTACCTTCATCAACAACCTTCTTCATACCATCATGGATCATCTGCATTGTTTCATCCGGTATATTAAGCTCCTCCTCCACGGTAGGTCCGAACTCCTCAACAAGAGAACCGTCAACAGATGAACGTATGCTTTTTATCAGGTTGACCTTATATCTTGTTCCGCCGTTCGCAAGTGTAGCACAGTAATTAGCAAGCTGTACGGGAGTGAACAGGCTGTACGACTGTCCAATAGCAGCCTGCAATGTATCTCCGCCGAACCACTCGCTGTCAATAACATTTGAAACGACCTGCTTTTTATATTCCGGGCTTGCCATATGACCTGATGCCTCCTCGGGCAGCTCGACTCCGGTATATTCTCCCAAGCCGAATTTTTTCGCATACTCGTCAAGCTTTTCTATTCCCAGTCTTCTTCCCAGCTCATAGAAAAATACGTTACAGGAGTTTTCTATGGCGAGAGTTACATTCTGATTTCCGTGAGTAAGATGATTCTCAGACCAGATCCAGCATGTAGGCTGATAGTCCTCATAAAAGCTGTATATACCTGTACACTCAATAAGCTCATCAGACGCAAGTACCCCCGACTGTAGTCCCGCGATAGCAACAAGAGGCTTGAATGTAGAACCGGGGCTGTACATTCCGCTTACAGCTCTGTTGACCATAGGTGTGGAGCTGTCGGTACTCAGCACAGAGTAGTCCTCATCAAATCTCGACATATCGTATGTTGGATATGACGCAATAGCCAGACAGTCGCCCGTATTTACATCCAACACAACCGCCGCGCCGGCATTACAATCATTGCCTATTGACTTGATGGTGTTTGCAAGAGATGTTTCAGCAGTTTCCTGAAGCTCCTTATCGATAGTTAGCATAACGTAATTGCCAGGCACAGGGTCAACATCCTCAGACAAGACTACCTCGTTACCATCAATAGTTGCAGTAGCTCCTGTTTTTCCGTCCACGCCGCGCAGATACTGCTCCGCCCAGCGCTCAATACCCTGTTTGCCTATAATATCGTTCACACCATAGCCCTTGCCGGAATTTTCAGCATATTCTTCACTTGATATCTTGCCCACGCGTCCGAGTATATGTGTAGCCAGACCTGGGTAATTATAAGTCCGGACATAGTCCTCTGTAACAGATACACATTTAAGGGTGTCCTGAAGCTCCTTTATCTGCGTAACAGCGTCCACACTTACATCAGTGGCTATCGTTACAGGATTCACGACTGAAAACTCTTTTATTTCAGCCTCATATCTCGTTCCGATTATATGACGAGTATGCTCGCTGAACAGATCTCCATCCACCTTATACACCTGCTGATACGCAAACAGCACATCTTCTGCGCGCATATTTTCACTTATATATTTTCCGTTATACTCATTATTTTCAAACCACTCCTGTTTTTCATCCTCTGTGCTTCCGTTGTTGTTTTTATCCTCAAACACAAACGTATAGGGAGCGCTCAATGAAATAGGCAGAGTATCCTCTGCTGTATTTCCTGTAGTATACAGTATTTCTATTACCTTACTAATAGAATTATTGAGCTCCTCATCATCAAGACCCTTATTCTGAAGCACCACGGAATAACCAGTTTTATTTGTAACAAGCACATTTCCGTATTTATCGAGAATATCGCCCCTTGCCGCTTTATTTACCACACTTGAGCTGAGACGCGAGGTAGCTGTTTTAAGATACTCGCTTCCATTTATAATCTGCAGATTAAAAAGACGCGCAGCAATTGCAACAAGCATGATAAACATAACTATTTTCACTATAAGAAATCTGTATTTGCTGTCGGGCATATCAATTTCCTTTCTTCTGTAAACTCTGACTGAACGCTGGTAGCGGACAGATCATATCATTAAAAGCTTTTTATTCTTATCCTCATGGAACAGCGTCCTTATTATAAGAGGATATATCACAGCCGCCGCTGCTGTTGTATATATAACATACGGCAGCACGCATGAAAGCAGCTCCATCGGCACAACCGCAGCAGAATGAATAAAATATATAATAAAGCTGTATACAAATGCCGCCGCCGCTGTTATGAACAGACAGCGTATATATTTAGGTATAAATCTGAAATAATACGAAGCTCCGCGGGCAACAAGTCCTGCTGCGCCTGTTACAAGCACAGCTGCCGGAAAATTCTCGCCCATACATGAGCCTGCTGCAATGCCGCAGGCTATGATCACATACGATGTTGTCAAAAGGCGCAGCTCATGAAAAGAAAATATCACTGCGAACGCCAAAAGCAGCTCAGGCATTGCGCCGCCTATGCCTATAACCTTTACAAATACAGTTTTCACTATAAGCATAAGCAATATCCATAATACTATTTTTACAACTCTCATAGCTCCTCCGTTAACGTACGCCGTTTATAACAAGCACTTCCTGCAGATTCTCAAAGTCTACTGCCGGATCTATTACCGCATACTTAAGACTTCCGGTGCTGTCAGCGGATACACTTATTATACTTCCCAGTATAAACCCTGCCGGATAAACTCCGCCGCTGCCGGAGGTCTCAACAATATCGCCAACGATGATGGGCGTACTCCTGTCAAGGAACGAGAGCTTACACTGCGTATTCTGCGCCAGCTCATCATCTCCCTCAACAAGGCCGCTGCCGCCTGTACGCGACACGCGAATGCCCACAGCCGAGGATTCATCAAGAATAGTTGTCACTATAGCATAATTAGGTCCTATATCCGTTATTTTTCCAACCACGCCATCTGCTGTTATGACAGCATTGCCTACGCTAAGTCCATTGAGCGAGCCCTTGTTTATCTCTACGCTCTCATACCAATTGTTCGGCGAATAGGATATAACACGCGCCGCCACAGTAGAGTATCC
This sequence comes from uncultured Clostridia bacterium, assembly GCA_944391225.1. Taxonomy (GTDB): domain Bacteria; phylum Bacillota; class Clostridia; order UBA1381; family UBA1381; genus Ornithomonoglobus. The sequence continues at coordinate 61,969 of CALXSS010000006.1, read as the reverse complement.
GGTTATCGACTCTGACAGTTCAAGCAAGCTTTCAAGACGCTCATTCTCCTCCCTGTAAGATGCAGTATCGCGGTTCTGCTGCTTAAGCTTCATATTTTCCTGTTCAAGCCTCTCATTATCAGCCTTATAAGCGCGCATCTCCCATATAAAATCCCGCGCATTGGTTATTGAATGTGCAATATATGAAAATCCCGTCTGCACCGGCGCCATTATGGTTTTAACAGCTGTTCCGACTGGATTAGAGCCAGCAAAATGCTCTATTGCAAAGCCCGCTGCCGCCACTACCGCTACAGCTATAAGAGTTATTCTCCACTTTTTAGAAAAAAAAGACATAATTAGATTACATTCCTTTGCTCTTAATTGTTTTCTATATTATCTGACCTTGTTCTTGGCAAGCAGTTTCTTGATGTCATCAAGAGCCTTTCCTGTTCCTACCGCCACGCAGTCAAGAGGATATTCCGCCACAAGCGTTGGTATCTTTGTCACGTCTGCAATAAGCCTGTCAATACCCTTTATAAGCGCTCCGCCGCCTGTCAGGGTTATGCCGCGCTCCATAACGTCAGCTGCAAGCTCCGGTGGAGTATGCTCTAAGGTCATCTTTACAGCCTCAATCATTTCATTGATATTGTCTATTATTGCCTCGCGTATCTGAGACTCGCGTATCTGCACTGTTCTTGGCAGACCCGTAGTCACGTCTCTGCCGCGCACGTCATATACGCCCTCCTCGTTATCCTCATAAGCTGAGCCGATAGCTATTTTTATCTCCTCTGCCATTTTATCACCGATGTTTATACCGATATTCTTTTTAAGATAATTGATTATAGCGCTGTCGAGAGCATCGCCGGCGATCCTTATTGAACGAGATGACACTATTCCACCCATAGCTATGACTGCTACCTCTGTAGTTCCTCCACCTATGTCTACCACCATAGAGCCTGTAGGTCTATCAACAGGCAGACCTGCGCCCAGAGCTGCCGCCATAGGTTCTTCTATAAGCGCCACTTCCTTTGCGCCCGCCTGTATCACTGCCTCCTCCACAGCGCGGCGTTCTACCTCTGTGATCCCTGACGGTATTGAAACAACAACACGCGGCTTGAGTACGCTTACCACCTTTGCCTGATGTATAAAATGCTTTATCATAGCCTGAGTTATGTCAAATTCAGCGATAACTCCATCCTTCATAGGACGCACAGCTGTAATATTTTCCGGAGTTCTGCCTATCATCTCATTTGCGGCATTTCCCACTGCCACTACCTTGCCTGTATATCTGTCTATTGCAACAACAGACGGTTCTCGAACTACTATTCCCTTTCCTTTTACATATATAATTGTATTTGCTGTACCCAGATCTATAGCCACATCTTTAGAAAAAAATCCCATTTTATTCCTCCATACCGTTTTACGGCTCCTGTTAATATTTTGCTTACTTTACCGCTCAATTTTATTACACCGATCAAATAAGCTTAAATCCAAAATCCTTTTCAAGAGTATCTGCAAGCATACTTACAGGCAGTCCTACCACATTAAAATAATCACCATTTATTTTTTCTATAAGCATAGCGCCCAAGCCCTGTATTCCATAAGCTCCGGCTTTATCCATCGGTTCACCGGTAGCGATATAGCTGCTTATTCTTTCATCTGTAAGCCTCTTGAACGTAACGTCTGTGCAAACATTCTCACATACAGTATACGCATCTGATATACGCATCACGCAATAACCTGTGTATACCTGATGCGTGTTTCCGGAAAGCTCTTTGAGCATAGAAAATGCTTCACTCTCATCGTGCGGCTTTCCGAGTATTTTCCCTCCTCTTACAACTATCGTGTCCGCTCCGATTATTATAGCCTCCTTATCATTAACAAACTGCTTTGCTGCCGCAGCCGCCTTTAATAAAGCAAGCTCCTGAACATACATATATGGCGGAACATCTCGCGATACTGCGGTCTCATCAGCGTCAGAAACCGCTATTTCAAAATCAAGTCCCATATTGCCGAGCAATTCCCTGCGTCTTGGCGACGCAGATGCAAGTATTATTTTACTCATTCTATTCTCCGTTCCGCCGCACAGCGGCACTGACTAAAAACGACGGAGCCATATATGCCGCATACCGGGCATTATTCTACATAACTCCGCGTTTTAAATGACCTCTTGTAAAAGTGTTCTCCGCCATCGGCTCTATTTCTTCTCCATCAAGCGCCGCGCGGTATACACTTACTATTTTACCACATTGTCCGGATTTTTCAACAGTAAAGTTCAATCTTATACTGTCCGCACCACATTTTTTTACGCTTTCAATAATATCAGCAATAAAAATTGGTTTTGAATTCAACAGTATTGCACGGCAGCCATTGGCGCACATCACCCTAAACTCCATGCCTTTCTTATCGCGCAGGATATAGCTGTTTTTTCCGTGAGCGCACTCACCCATCGCTTTGACCGGACAATTTTTCATTATCATGAGCGGTATATAGCCATATCCTATTACCTCTATTTCAGACGCACCGAAATTCCTTGTTATGTCTGCGATCTCATGCAGATTCAGCTCCGGAGAGACCGTTATGCTCTTAAGAGCCGAAAGCTCCGCCGCTGTCTGAGAATTATAGATATTGAGCCTGAAATCGCCATATATAGCCTTTTCACCATAATAGCGCAAAGCCGCCGATGACGATACGCTGACATGCTTTGTGTATATTTTTTCCGGCTCAAAAATATCAGCTGTTTTTGTGACAATTTCCACATCACCCGCAACTTTCAAAAGCTCCTTTGCCGTTTCAGCAGGAGCATATATTCGCTTTATGCCGCCAGCGGAGAGCACTGCCAGTCCCTGCTCAATATTTGAAACCTCCGCTGTCAGATATATACCGCCGCGTTCTCTTTTTGAATAAACCAGCTCCGTTTCTTTAACTCGCTTTACCGGACGCTCGGCGCGAATCGCCTCAAGCTCCGCGCAGACACTGCGCCGCACCTCGTTTATCTCTTTTACCGGTACTGTAAGAGCCCCCTCTACCTCCGCGCTCACATCCACCGCCTCAAACGGAGTGGAACCAAGCTTTGAAAGCTGTTCTGTGAGCCTCTCAGCTGTCAACGGCTTGTTTTTCGCAACCTCGGCAGCTGCTGCTCCCTCGCAGTATACATAGTTATTGTCGCCGTCATATGCAGTCACCTTAAGAACACTATCAGCCGCCAACGACGCAAATATATTTATAGGTATCCTTCTTACTGTCTTTCCTGACGCCCGCTCTTTCGCCGCATTTGTATAGGTACTGCCGGAATTGTTTGCGGGATTGCTGTGCGACATCATGGCTGAGCCAAGCCTTCCGGTCAAATAGCCATCGGTAAACCCGGAACGCGAAAACGCGTTTTTAAGCTCCTCCATATCGTTTTTTTCCACCCTATGCGGAGCATCAAGGTATTTTCTGTACACTCCCGTTACCGTGCTGACATATTCAGGGCTTTTGAGCCTGCCCTCTATCTTAAGCGACGCCACTCCTGCGCGCCGCAGCTCATCAAGATGCTCTATAAGCGCCATATCCTTTGGACTTAGCACGTACGCGCCATGTTTTTTCCCGCCTCCATCAAGCTCATAAAACTGTCGGCACGGCTGCGCACAGCGACCTCTGTTTCCGCTTCTTCCTCCGAGCATGCTCGACATAAGGCACTGACCAGAATAGCTCATACATATCGCTCCATGCACAAACACTTCTATCTCCGCCCTTGCCTCCGAGGCTATAGCTCTTATCTCGTCAAGAGAAAGCTCGCGCGCAAGCACAACTCTGTCAAACCCTTTCTCCTCCAGGAATCTTACGCCTTCAAGAGAGGTTACCGTCATCTGCGTGCTTGCATGAAGCTCCAGGTCGGGAAATGCTTTTCTTATATATGCTGCCAAACCAATATCCTGCACTATTACCGCATCGGCTCCGCATTCGTTTACCGCGGCAGCCGTAGCAGCCGCAAGCTCAAACTCTTTCTCCTTTATAAGGGTATTTACAGCGCAGTGTACCTTTACTCCGTACACATGGCAGTATCGCACAGCCTCCTTAAGCTCATCATACGAAAAATTCGCCGCTCCCGCTCTTGCGGAAAAGCTGCCCGCGCCAAGGTATACCGCATCAGCACCTGACTGCACGGCAGCTCTAAGCTGCTCCATTCCTCCGGCAGGCGCAAGCAATTCCATTTTATCCATATAATGCTGTCGTTCCTTTCAGATTGTATTCTATTTGCTCTCAAGCATATCAAGTAATTCCTTTTCTCTGATAGCAAATTCACTGCGCTGCTTTTTTATCTGTGTTTCCTTCAGCTTTATCTGTCCTTCAAGGAATTTCACCTTTTCCTCTGTTTCTTCCAACACCTTTTTTGTTATATCAAGCTCGTCAGCAACTGCCTCAGCCTTGCTGCCGCTTTCCTGTTCAGCTTTCTTCATATCGCGTATCTCAGCCTCAAGACGCTTGTTTTCGGTAAGCAGATCAGAGAGCTTTTCTGCCGGCTCGCTCTTATCGAGCAGCTTGAAATATTCATCACATATATTCAATGCCGCAAGCAATAAAGGCTTTTCTCCCATCACATGATTGCCCTCGCTCAAAACAAGATTTACCTTTTCGTTCACATAATCACAAAGACTTTTTAAATACTCAGGATCTTCATTTGCCACAACCGTGTATATCCTTGAATTTATGCTTATGGATATTTTGTTTACCATATCATTTGTTCCTTTCATTCTATGTAAAAGTGTATATATATCCTATTCTATTTTATTATACAATATTTTTTTTAAAATGAACAGACCTTTTTTTAATATTTTTTTAATTTTCAAAAAAAACAGCGCCGCTGTCAAATAATGACGCCGCGCTGCCGCTTTGCTGCTGTATTATTGAAATATCTCTCGAAATATAATTCTTTATGTTGAAGCTTCCAAACGATTCTATCCGTTTACCGTCCATATAGAACTGCACACGGCTTATAGTTTTCAGCTCAGTCAATGAATTTACTATTGAATATATAACAAGCCGCTCATGATCGGCGTCGCCTGAATTTTCACTTATAAAGCTGCTTTTAAAATTCAGATAGCATATGTTGTCCTCAACATCCACCGACATCAACACCGTGTCGGGAGACAGGACGGATTTAAGATTCTTATTCTCCGGTCCCTTTATAAGCTCGTTTATTATATACTGCTCAATAGGCTGCTGATCGGTGATCTTGATAGTTCGTTCCTCACGCACAAGCATTTTTTCTGAATGATCGCCAAAATACAAAACCACATCGCGCATTTCGCTTGAATATTCCTCAGTTTCAAGATTAATATCCGAGGCTGTTACAAATCCAAGCGCATTTCCGTCAGCATCGGTTATATCATTTCCGTTCACCGTTACCCTCACCTTTGAGATCCAGCTTACAGAACAAAGTGATTTTACCACCGCATAGGTATTTAGTACATTCCTTGACGGATTATCTGTTAGATAATCCTGAGAAAGATCCACCGCTACGCTGCCAGGCTCATCTGCGCTGAACTCTATATTCAGGACCAGAGTATCGCGCGGCATTATCCTGCCGTGCTTTGACACTGACGGTCCCTTGCGCAGCCGCTCCATTATTTTTTCAACAAAATCATAGTTGCTTCTGTATTTTATCTCGTGTGTTTCCGCTATTATTCCGGTGCCGCGCTCGTTCATAAAATACAGATCTGCCGATATTTTCTGTGCGTTGAAATCCAGATTTATGAATAACACCGCAGCTATAGCCGCTATGACTGCCAATGCAGCAGAAATCGCTATTGCTATTCTTTTTTTCTTCATTCAGCACCTCCGTTATTTCACAAGCGGAAGCCTTATCCTGAATATACTTCCGCCATCTGGCGCGTCCTCGACCTCTACATCGCCGCCATGCAGCAGTATAGCTTCTCTTGAAATAGCCAATCCAAGCCCGGTGCCGCCGGTATCGCGCGCACGAGAATCATCAAGGCGATAAAACCTATCGAATATCTTAGTCTTTTCAGCATCCGGTATGCCCGGTCCGTTATCCTCCACCTCAATAACACAAAAGCCATCCGCGCTGCCTATCCGCACCTTAATGGCGCCGTCCTCGGGCGTATACTTTATCGCATTATCAATAATATTATAAAGAGCCTCATATATCTTATCATAATCTATCATCAAGGAACGTTCATTACAGCCCTTGAAGGTGTACTCCATAGATATTCCCTTTTCACTTGCAAGATTCTTAAGGCTACGCATGACCGAGGCAGTCAATGCAGTTATATCTGTTTCCGATAAATTGATGTTTGTTCCGGCATCAAGACGAGTAAGCGTCAGCAGACGGTTAATAAGCCTTGTAAGCCTGTCTATCTCCTCGGACATATCGCCGAGAAATTCACGTATTGTATCCATATCAGGATCATCAGCTTCAACAAGACTGTCACATAAAAGCTTGATCCCTGCCATAGGTGTTTTCAATTCATGGGATACATCGGAGACGAAATTCTTTCGTTTTTCATCCAATGCGTTTAGCTCATCGCACATATAATTCAGGGTTCTGCCCATCTGAGCCATCTCGCTTACGCCCCTTACAGATACGCGGTGGCTGAAATCTCCCTTTGATATAGCCTTTGCCGCCGCTATAAACTCCGACATAGGCTGAGTCACAATATAACTTATCCCTATGCTCAGCATACCTATGATAAATATTATGAGCACACTGAATATAATAAGACTTGTTTTTATTGTACTTATTGTATCGCTTATTGACGACACATTCTCTGCCAGATATACGCCGCCAATTATTATGCCGTCCTTTTCCACCGGTACTGAAACGGTAGATGTTCTTCCGCTGTCAGAATCAAACATCGAATCGGCCTGCTCACCGTCAATCGCCCGTTTCAGAACATCGCGCATAAATACTTTACCCACCATATCAGCCTCGCTGTTATTGTCATAAAGCACGATATACGAGGTGTTAGTTACAACGCCGCGAATATTTGTTCCTGCCAGAGAGCGTTCGACAATATCCTCTATCCGCAAATATAAAACATTTGCATCCTCCTCGTCATTCCATACGTTTGCGACCGTCTGAGATATTATATTAGCTTTCGCAAACAGCATAGTATTTTTTTCAGAATACAGGTTCTCTGAAAGGATGCCTATAATATAAACGCACATAAGAATAAGCGTTATCAGCGTTACTGCTATATAAGTCGAAAGCATTGCAAATCTTATTGTGCTTATGCTCTCTCGCAGCTTGTTCAGCGCCGATTTTACTGGCGCCGATCTTAATATCTTCATCCCGGTATTAATCCTTTTTATAGTAATAGCCTACACCCCATTTTGTTTTAAGATATTTCGGCTCTGCCGGGTTTTCCTCAATCTTTTCTCTGAGGCGGCGCATGTGCACATCTATAGTGCGCTCCTCGCTCGGATAACCTATCCCCCAAGCAGTATCGAGCAGATTTTCACGAGTGTACACCTTTCCCGGGTTTTTCAGAAACAGCTCAAGCAGATCAAATTCCTTGCTTGTAAGCTCAATTGTTTTTTCGCCTATAACAGCACGTCTGAAATTATAATCAAGAGTTATATCTCCCGATACAAGGACCTTGCTTTTATCTCCCTTAGGCGCCGGATTTACGCGTCTTAAGATCGCCTTTATCCTCGCGGTCACCTCACGTATATTAAACGGCTTTGTAATATAATCGTCAGCGCCGTATTCCAAGCCAAGTATCTTGTCTATATCCTCGCTTTTTGCGGTAAGCATTATTATTGGTACATTTGAAAATCCGCGTATAGTACGGCAAACAGTGAAGCCATCGACCTTAGGCAGCATAAGATCCAACAAAATAAGGTCTATACTGTCATCATGCGCGAGCTTAATAGCCTCCTCACCGTCAAACGCTGTAATAACCTGATAGCCGTCCTGCTCAAGATTGAATTTTATACCTTTTACCAAAAGCTTTTCATCATCAACAACCAATATCTTCATTTTATATCAATTCCTTCCCGTGCTTGTACTTGCTCAATTAAAGGGTAAAATAATATCATTATCCACAGCTCGCGGCACAGGATAATATCACCGCGCAGCTATAATTAATTATATCAATAAAACAAATAAATTTCCATACCTTTTTTAAAAATTTTTGTTATTTTCATAAAATTTTTAAAAAACATATTATTTGTATTGAAATTTCATGTCGTTTTTTGTATAATATAGAATTGTGATAAGTATATAATATTTTTTTCGCGCACAGACGGCGGTACAGACCGCATAATCCTGATCGCGTGAGCGTATTGATTAAAGATGGAGGCTTGATTTATGTCAAAGAAGAAAAAATTTGCGGCGCTGCTTTCAGCTGCCGTGATAGCGTTCTCATCTGTCTGCCCTGTATTTGCAGAGCCTGAGGACGATACGGCAGCTACCGCCGAACCTGCGGCAACAGAATCTGTCGCAGTCTCAGATTCATCATCCATATATATGGAAGATGATACTCTCACTCCGCCAAACACCGAAAAAGCCGAGGCTGCTCTCCTTATGGATATGAATTCCGGCAGGATAATTTACGGAAAAAATATTGATGAAAGACTATTTCCTGCCAGCACAACAAAGATGATGACCGGCATACTCGCCATTGAAAGCGGCAAAATGGGCGATACAACAACAGCGACCTATGAAGCGCTGCAAACAATAACTCTTGAGGATTCTCACATGGGAATACTTATAGGCGAAGAGCTGACCATGACAGATCTTGTGAACGGAATGCTCGTTTACAGCGCAAATGATGCCGCAAACGTAATAGCCGTTCATGTTGCAGGCTCTATGCAGGCATTTGTGGATATGATGAACGCAAAAGCGCAGGAGCTTGGAATGACGGGCACTCATTTTGTAAACGCCTGCGGTACACAGAATGACGATCATTACACCACAGCGCGCGACCTTGCGATACTTGCAAAATACTGCATGCAGAACGAGACCTTTAGAGAAATAGTCAAGCAGCCAACATACCATATCGCGCCGACAAACAAATACTCGCAGGACAGGTACCTTTCGAGCACTAATCTTTTCCTTGGCACGTCACGCTCATCATATTATTATTCCAAGCAGTATACGGGGATAAAGACAGGTACTACAAGCCAGGCAGGACATTGTCTTGTAGCCTCAGCTGAGTACAACGGCATGAATCTTTTGTCGGTTGTCCTTAAGTGTGAAGATCTTGACACAAAGGAAAATGCTTACTCATATATAGTTACACAGAACCTTATGGATTTCGGTTTCAATAATTATTATTCCGGAGTTCTCGCTTCCCCTGGAAATATAGTGTCTGATTCAGCAGTATATGAGGCAAAATCAAACAAACGAGTAACTCTTACAGTTGACCGTGAGGTAAGCGGTCTCATACCGTCGGGCGATGATATTTCAGCAGACGTTCAGACTGTTACCTCTCTGCCCGAAAGAATAGATGCTCCTATTTCCAAAGGCGATATACTCGGAACAGTATCATATCAGTACCGCGGAACAGAGATAGGCAGCGCTAATCTTGTAGCCGCAAACGACGTTGAGCAGAATATGGTGCTGCATGTTTTCCACATAGTTATAGGCATCGTACTAAATCCGCTTGTATTCATACCTGTTATACTGATAATCATAATCGCTGCTGTAGCCCGTTCCAGAAAGAAACGCCGCGAGCGCAAGCGCAGGATCCAGCAGCTGAAAAAGCGTAAGGGGCTTGAAGAAGGTCAGATCAGGACCAACGCTCCTGACAGACGGATCAGAAACTCAGAAATGCACCGAACAAGCGCAAAAGGCTCCAACTCCAGATATTCCGGAGACAGGACCAGAAGATAATAATAAGAGCTTTCAGCATACAATTCACGCTGAAAGCTCTTTTTGTATGACTACAGAAAAACCGCGCAGAAACGATTGTTTTCACGCGGCTTTTTGTTATTCTGTTTCATCACGCCTTTGCATCCCATTTAGCGGCACGCAGGAGCGTTTTATCCTCCGCCTTTTCTTTAGGCGCGCGCTTATCGGCATTCTTAAGCTTTAGAAGTCCCTGATGAGAGCAGTTTTGCTCCAATCCCTTTTCAAGATATTCCGCTGACTTTTCCATCATACCCTTGCCGTAATATCCCAAAGCCGCAAGATAGCAGCAGTGGACATAATTATCTCGTTTGAGATCATCATCAAACAAAGCAAACTCCGGCATTGACAAAGCAAAATAGTCGATCTCAGGCACCTCGTCAATATGCTCCTCACAATAGTTTATAAGCGTATTGAAGCCTCCGGCAGCAGCCTTTTTATCTCCGAGCTTATCAAGAGCCAGAGAACGGAAGAAATACATATCCGCCGGTATATCCTTGAAATTTCGAGGAAGCTCAAGCGAAAACTCACCCTCAACAGCTTTTTGGAAATACTCTATGGATTTTATCTTATCTGTTTTTTCGTAAGCACAGCCCAGCATATAGTAAATATCATTATCCCTGCTGCCAAGCAGCTTTCCCTCACCGAGATTCTCAGGATATACCAAGGCTTTTTCAAGATGATTTACCGCTTCCTCATAGTCGCCATCGGCAATACATTCCTTTGCGCAACCCATATGAGCGGTTTTATACTGCATTGATATCTTCCCCTCGCTTCCCTCCCAAGGGGTAAAATTATGACGCTTTATGGCACGCAGAGCATGCTTATAATATCCCTCGCTGTTGAGCAGAGTGATATACTCTGTAAACAGATCATCACGGCTTTCTATCATCTCAATTTTGTCTGCCATATCCTTAAGACGCTTTTTTACAGGATAATTGGTTAACTGCCTAAGAAGATCAAGCTCATAATATAGCCTTGCATCCTCAGGCTCAAACAGCGCTGCGCGCTCCATCAGCCTCAAAGCCTCTTTTGAGTCCTTCAGCTTGTTATAGCTTGCTATTGCCAGGTTACGCATAAGCTTTCCGCTGCGCGGAGCTATCTTCAAAGCCTCTTTCCAGCATTTTATTGCCTTGAACCATACACCTCTGTCATAGTACAGATTTCCAAGACAGTACCTTGCAAACCAATCCCCCGGATTATGCTCGATAGCATATGAAAGCACAAACATCTCCTGAAGCCTGTTAGGGAATGTGCTGTCCTTCTCGCATTTTTCCGCAACCTCAAGCTCCACATCACTCTTTGAATAATAAGCCATATAATAGTGAAGCATTGGCTTATCAGACTCGGCTATCAACGCGAGCACATTTGCCGCATCATTATACAGGTTGGCCTCGGCATAGCTTATGGACAGCTCTATATAATTTTGCAGGTCTCCGCGCATGATCGTAGTCAGCTCATTGAGCACGCCAAAATCTCCAGTCATCAAGAACAGCTCATATCTGCCCCCAAAATCAAGCGGATCTATTTTTATTGACTCTTTAGCAAAGCATATGCCCTCCTCTTTTCTGCCCTCGTGGCGGAGCAGAGCGCATTTCAAGGTGCGCGCGCGCATATTGTGCGAGCCTCTCACAAGCGACTGATCCACAAATTCCAGAGCCTCATCAAACCTGTTCATTTTTGCAGAAACACATGCTAACTGATAATATCCCTTCGCCTGCATCTTTCCGTCCCATACAGATTTAAAGAACGCGTCGTATGCCTCATCATATCTCTTCTGCATTTTTAGAGCAAGACCCAGATTGTAATACGGCTCACAGTCGTACGGATTAGGGTTCAGGCTTACCGAGCGCTTGATAGCTGCGCGGAATCTGCGCTCAGCCTCATCAAATAATCCCTTTTTATAAACAAGCTTGCCATATCCGTTGTTAAGGCGAATATCTAACGGATCACGTTTCAAGCCCTCCAAATAGTATTCCTCAGCCCTCTTTGATGTGATCCTATATTGCTCCAGATGCACTGCCGTAAGATACAGCTCCTCATTCGATGCTATCTCCTTTGCCGGCTTTACCTCCTTTGCCGGCTCCGGCAGCTTTCCATGAAACTCAGCCTCCGGTGTGTATCTTAACAGCTCCTCGCCGTCCGAATTACGTATAACCAGCTTAAGGCTTGTTTCTATCTCATCATCATCAAGCTCTATCTCCTCATCAAAAATTTTTTCCGGAGAAACAACAGCCGTCTTTTTCAGATATGAAACCGCTGATGAACCGGAAAGAAGCACGGTTATCTTTATTTCAGCCGGAGCATAAATCATTATATGCGCTTTGCCGCCGTCAGTTTCAAGATTTACCGCAACTTCTTTTGACGCATTTTTGACCATGCCTATCTTTTTATACGGCATAAAATACTGCTTGAACGTCTTTTCCTCATATGGCATCAGGAACGAGAACCCGGGCTGATTATCTGAAAATACGCCTGCCATAAGCTCTGCATACTCTCCGCTGTTATCGGTAAGGTTTCTATACCACGCCTTGCCAAAATCGCCGCTGCCCCATGTCCACAGCTTTTTACCGGGTGAAATATGGTGATCTGCTACATGCAGAAGTCCGGCTTCCTTGCCCAAATCATAGCTTCCCATAAAATCATAGTCAGAATGACTTGCTATATACGAGGTTGGTACAGGTATATTTTGCACCTTTGATATATCCACTCCGGAGCTGTAGTCCACTCCGCAGTATTCACCTGTGGAAACAGGAAACTTTGATATTTCACGTTTCGCATGATCCGTAACAGTATGCACATCAGGTGGAAACACAGCGCGCGTGTTTTCATTTACCGGCACTGCCGGATTGACCCACCACAGAAATGTCTGAGGAATTTCAGTCGGATTATATATCTGCCCCTTGACCTCAAGGTATGCTTTTCCGGGATACAATGTAAATCCTGCCATCCCCTTTGTATGCTGCAGCTTTTCTACCTCTCCGCACCAGACTGTTACGGAGCCGTCCTCGCCGTTTTCTATCTTATGATCCACCGGCTCAAATGTTGAAGGACGGTGATTCTGCGGCCAGTTGACCTCTATGCCTCCCGCTGTCCATGGCCCTGCCAGACCTACCAGCGCAGGCTTTATGACCTCATTATAATATACGGCATCACAGCCGTTTGTTTTATCATATATCCTCTGAATTTTCCCGCCCAGCTCCGGCAGGATCATTACAAGCAGATATTCATTTTCAAGAAATATCGCAGTATATTCCTTTTCATGCTTTTCATCGCTTATTTGCTCTGTAACGGTGTGCGGATATACTCTGCCGGAGCTGCCCTGATAAACGCGCTTATCAAGGAACATGGGGTGAACACATGCTGTATCCGGCTCATACGTGGGTATTTTGACAAGCCTTTGCTCTGCCTTTACCTTTTCCATAATTATCTCTCCTTTCGTATACCGCTGCATGGAATATAGTAATCATGCACTGTCATATTATACAGCCGCGCCGTATGTATTTATTATACTATAAATACATATTTTTTTCACCATTTTTGCGCAAAATTCTTTACGTCATTTTTAACAAAACATATGTTTGACTTTTCGCATTTTTTATGATATACTTATCATGATCAGCTAATAACATATTTGTGCATGCCGGGCTGATCGAAAGGATGTGGAATTATGTCAGTTCTTACAGAAAAAGACTATGAAATACTTGATTATATATATGAGCAGAGCCGTGAAAACGGGTATCCTCCTACAATACGTGAGATATGCTCAGCAGTGAGCTTAAATTCTCCGGCTACCGTTCACGCAAGACTGAACAAGCTTGAGCGCGCCGGGTATATAGAGCGTCAATCTACAAAAAACAGAAGTCTCAGGCTTATCAATTATCCCATGGAAGAAGATAAAGCACAGCAAGAGGAATACGTTAATGTTCCGGTTTACGGCAAGATCACTGCCGGTATGCCGATAACTGCTGTTGAGCAGCGCGGCGAGCAGTTCCCCATTCCCGCCTCCTATATTCACGGCAGAGAGGTGTTCATGCTTAAGGTCTCAGGCGATTCTATGGTGAACGCCGCTATTCTCGACGGCGATCACATAATCGTTGAGAAATGCTCAACAGCCAACAACGGCGACATAGTAGCCGCTCTTGTAGATGGCAGCGACGCTACGGTAAAAACCTTTTACAAAGAAAACGGACATTACCGTCTACAGCCTGAAAACGACTTTATGGAGCCGATAATCTCAGATGATGTTTCTATACTCGGAAAGGTCGTCGGAGTGTTCAGAATGCTGAAATAGCTCGAAATAAATGTAATTAAATTGTAATATTCTATATATTGATTTTTGATTCTGCCTATGATATAATTATGATGAGGTATGTATGATGCCTCATGCAAGATACACGGCATACTAATGGAGATAAATGGTATATTATCTAAGCATCGCGCTTGATATGCCGTAGAAGTAAATAAGTTAATGTATGTGTGTATTAATCTGCGGCAGAGAGGATGATGCGTATAAAACATGGCGATAGGCTTGCTCTTATATGCGGATGGAAGTGCAGGTCATAAAACGCTGAAGTTCTTGCCCCACTGTTTGGTGTAACAGACTTCATCGTTTAGCTGTATTCATATTTTTTGCTGAATATTAGGACACAGGAACCCTTGATCTGAGGGTTCCTTTTATTTTGTTTTTGCATAATCAAAGAGGTATACGCAATAGATCAGCGCATACCTCTTTTAATATTTCTAAGCTTATATAAGTGATTTCCGCTGCTGTAAAAGCATCAGAACTCAAATGTCACAGCCTTACCGTTCTTTCCGTTCAAGCTTGATGCTGCAGCCTGCTCTGCACTATCCAGATTAGACTGTCCTGTAACACCTGTGCTCGCCTGTGTCGCAACGCTTTCCATCTCAAACATAGCAATATTTATAATAGGTTTTTCAAACTTCATCTCAATATACCTCCTTATTTACTAACCGGCGTAACAGTCAGCTCCATAGTCTGTCCATCCGCAAGCTTTGCTTTAGCCTGATTTACAGCTATATAGATATATACATCACCTGTGCTGATAGTCGTTCCCATGTCATACTGTTGATTACTTGTCTTTACTACACCTTCTGCATTCATTATTGTGCCTGCAATATCAAAAGCGTTGTATGCTGTGCCTGTTCCCTCTATCAGAGCCTCCCACAGTGATGCGCCTGTAGCCGCATCCTCTGCAGATTCATCAGTATAATCCAGTACGTGTGTTGCTGATACTGCTGATGGGATCGTCGAAACAATCTGTTTCTCATTTACTGTCACTTGAATATACTCTTGTTGTACTAATCCATCATTTTCAGCACTTACTAATACTTTTGTTTCACCTTTACTAACACCTGTTATTGTAATTACATTGCTCTCTTTATCGTATTCAGCAACAGCAATGTCTGTATCATTTGAACTTGCTGTTATTGTTTTAGCAAAAACATCTGTCAAACTTACTGTTGAAGCCTCTTCTTCTTCTATTACAACATTATCAGTAGACATTGTAAATTTAGGTGCTTGCAATGTGCTGATATTTATATCATCTAACCAAACAATACCACCATCATAGGTTGGATATCTTGATGAAAATACATATAAGCTCTTAAGATTTTCTACCGTATTACTATAAAAGGCCACATCATCTTTATAGAAAATTGGTATTTCATTTACTGCAAATCCATCTGTTGTATTTTCAATTTCACAAATACTAATATTGAACACTTTATCTGTTGTATCTATTACAACATCCATATTCAACCAACCGCTTGAATTTCTAGAACTACTATAGTCGCTTCCGTAATTTGAAATTCCCGTAATTGTTTCACCATTTAACCTATATACTGCATCATAACCGTTATTTGACGATTCCTGCTGAAATTCCAATATACTTGAGCCAGCTGCAATATCATTATTTGCATCTGACGGGATTGCTCCTAACAGCTTAATGGTCGCTTGTGGACTAGTATTATTATATGTAGTATCCATTCTAAAATTAAAATTAACATGGATCTTTCCAATAAGTCCTTCTTCAGAGACAACAGTCCATGCTGGTCTTGTTCGTCCGTTTGAAGCTCCTCTAATTGAATATGCAAAACCATTTTTATTGTTCTTTGTTGCATTGTCTGCAATTATGCGTTGATCGGCATTTCCAAACCACGTATAACTTGCTTGTCCTGTTTCAAAATTATCCGAATATTTGACTTCTTCAGCATTTGCGGTTACCACCATACCTGCAAACGTCGTTGCCGACACTGCCAGCGCAGCCATCACGCTGACCATTCTTTTTAGTTTCATAAAAATTCTCCTCTCTCCACATATACCCACCTCTGAATATATTGTATATTATACTAATTATTACAAACAAAAATTTAGTCATTGTCAATATATTTTCTGTGCACTGAGCTGTTTTTGGCACACATATGAATTTATATGATATTTTTTGTATAAAATGCACAAGTGTCGGTATTTCTTTACATGCCGAAAACCTGATAAACACTGCACGGTTAAAGGATTTTTATGGCGTATTGAGCTTTATAAAGCATCAAAAGCAGCTTCATATTGTCTTGCTGCCTGCTGAACCACTAAAAAAAGCTGCCGCAAACTCAACGAGTTCGCAGCAGCCCCTTAAATATCGAATTATTATACAAGACGTATAGTCTTTATGACCTGCGGCACCACAGGCTGATCGTTATGATATGTCTTTGTATTGGCTATCTTATCGACTACCTCCATGCCCTCGGTGACCTTTCCGAACGCCGCATACTGACCGTCAAGGTGCGGCGCGTCCTGGTGCATTATAAAGAACTGGCTTGACGCGCTGTTCGGGAACATAGTCCTTGCCATCGAAAGAACTCCGCGTGTATGCTTGAGATCGTTTTTAACACCGTTTGCGTCAAACTCGCCCTTTATTGAGTCAGCCTTTTTCTGCTCGCCCTTTACGTCAAAGCCTCCGCCCTGGATCATAAAGCCTGAGATTATGCGGTGGAATACAAGTCCGTCAAAAAAGTTCTCGTTAATGAGCTTTACAAAATTATCAACTGTTATAGGAGCGGTTTCAGGATAAAGCTCTGCTTTAATAATTCCGCCGTCCTTCATTTCTATTTCTATATTCATATCTTATACCTTTCCGCGGCAAAGCCGCAAATATATTTACTGTATCAACGTTCTTTCCGGCGTTGAAGTCTCCTCAGCTTTCTCTGTTGATTTGACTTTTTCGGTTGTCTCCGGCTCCTCGCTGCTATCCTCCATATCAAGCTCAGTATCCGAGCTGATCGTGATAGACTCTATAACATACTGTGTTTCAGGCACATCGCTGAGTCCTGATGGGGGATCTTCCATTGACGGACAGTCGGCTATCTCGTCTACAATATCCATTCCATCTGTGACCCTGCCGAACGCGGCATACTGACCGTCAAGGTAGGTGCTGTCACCCTGGACTATAAAGAACTGAGTTGACGCGCTGTTATACTCTGACGGAACACGCGCCATTGAAATAACTCCGCGCGTATGTGAAAGAGGGTTTTCTATTCCGTTTTCCTCAAATTCACCCTCTACCGTCTCAGATACGCTTTTGAGCTTATACTCCGTATCATATCCGCCGCCCTGAACAACAAAATCCTTTATCGCCCTGTGGAAGATGGTATCGGTGTAAAATCCCTCCTGAACGTTCTTGACAAAATTAGCAACTGTCTTTGGCGCAATATCAGGATAGAGCTCGATCTGTATCTCACTGCCGTCAGTAAGAGTTATAACGGCATCTATGGTGTTCTCCGTAAGCTCCTTAAGCTCCTCGTCCTGTTCTGCCGCCTTAGTCTCTCTCGCCGGCTCGTCAGTTATAACGGGTTCCTCTACCGTTCCGTCTTTGCAACCCGCCAACATTCCGGCGATCACGGCTGCCATCAAAAATGCAATAGTTTTCCTCATATATTACTCCTCGTTTCAGCGGCAGCATATCATTCTGCCGTATCTTCGTCATTCTCGGTTTCCTGGGCTTCCTCATCATCGCGCTCAGTCAGAGCCATGCTCACTACCTTTACATCATCTGCAAGCCTCATAAGGTGCACACCCTGAGTCTGTCTGCCAAGACGGCTTATTTCATCAGCGTGCATTCTTATTACAACACCCTCCGACGTTATAAGCATTACATCGCTTTCCTCTGACGCTGAGAGCATTCCTATAAGATTTCCTGTCTTTTCAGTTATCTTATACGTGAATATTCCTTTTCCGCCGCGTGTCTGCATTCTGTATTCGCTTAGAGCCGTTCTCTTTCCGTATCCGTTTTCGGTAACTGCAAGCAGATCCTGAGCTTCATCGGCTATGACTGCCGATACTACATAATCGCCCCTGTTAAGAGCTACAGCCTTTACTCCGTGAGCAGTTCTGCCCATAGCACGCGCATCCGTCTCCTTAAACCTGATAGACATACCCTGATTTGTTGCCACGATCATATCCTTTGTGCCGTCTGTAAGGTTTACGCTTATCAGCTCGTCGCCATCAGCCAGCTCTATAGCGCGCAAGCCTCTTGCTCGTATTCTTGAATAGTCCATCATATCGGTTCTCTTGATAATACCATTCTTAGTAACGAATGTGAGATAATCTCCATCGCTGAAAGACCTTACCGGTATCATGGCGCTTATTTTCTCACCCTGATCGAGCTGTAGTAGATTTACTATCGCCGTGCCTTTTGCCGTTCTGCCTGACTCGGCTATCTGATAGCCCTTGAGCTGATATACCATTCCATGTGTAGTAAAGAACAGTATATAGTCATGAGTGGAGGACGTGAACATATGCTCAACAAAATCCTCCTCGCGGGTCGTCATTCCCGTTATTCCTCGTCCGCCGCGGCGCTGTGATTTATACGTGTTTACAGGCATACGCTTTACATATCCGTTATGAGTTAGAGTTACTATACACTCCTCCTCGTCTATCAGATCTTCATCTTCAAAATCGCTTATATCCATAGCGATCTCTGTCCTGCGCGCATCGCCGAATTTATCCTTAAGCTTTGTAAGATCCTCCTTGATTATCGCGCATATCTTTGTTTCGTCTGCAAGTATGCCCTCGTACTCGCTTATCTTCTCGAGCACTCCGTTATATTCTTCCTCTATCTTTTCACGCTCAAGTCCGGACAGTCTTCCCAGCTGCATCTGCACAATAGCTGTTGCCTGGATATCATCAAGAGTAAATCTTTCGCACAGCTTTTCCTTGGCGTCTGAAACAGATCTTGACGCGCGGATTATCTTGATTACCTCGTCAACATTATCTATTACTACCTTGTAACCCTCAAGAAGATGAGCTCTTTCACGAGCCTTCTTAAGCTCAAATTCTGTTCTGCGCCTTATAACGCTTTCCTGATGCGCTATATAATAATCTATAAGCTGCTTTAGATTGAGGACCTTCGGGACCTTGTCCACAAGAGCTATCAGTATGATGCTGAAACTGTCCTGCATCTGTGTATACTTATAAAGGTTATTGAGCACAACATTCGCGTTCGCGTCATGCTTAAGCTCTATAATAAATCTTATATCCTCTGAGGATTCATCTCTCGTGCCCGAGATACCCTCTATCTTCTTATCGCGCACAAGCTCATTTATATGCTTTTCCATCTGAGCCTTATTGACCTTGTACGGTATCTCTGTAACAACTATCCTCTGTCTGCCGTTTTCAAGCTCCTCTATCTCAGCCTTAGCTCTCAATATAATTTTTCCGCGTCCGGTAGTATACGCCTTGCGTATGCCGCGTTTGCCCATTATTATACCGCCTGTAGGAAAATCAGGTCCGGGCAGATACTCCATGAGCTCGTCTACCGTTATCATAGGATCATCTATACAGGCAATAACGGCGTCTATTGTTTCAGTAAGGTTGTGCGGAGGTATATTGGTAGCCATACCTACCGCTATACCCGCGCTTCCGTTTACAAGCAGGTTCGGGAATCTTGACGGAAGCACATCAGGTTCCTTAAGCTTATCGTCAAAATTCGATACAAAATCAACTGTGTCCTTTTCAATATCCGTAAGCATTGACGCGGAGATCTTCGACATCTTCGCCTCAGTATATCTGTATGCGGCAGGAGGGTCGCCGTCTATTGAACCGAAATTTCCCTTACCCTGAACAAGAGGATATCTGAGCGAAAAATCCTGTCCCAAACGAACCATCGCATCATACACAGACGAGTCTCCGTGCGGATGGTATTTACCAAGCACGTCGCCGACTGTCGTTGCCGACTTCCTGAAATCAGCCTCGTACAGCAGTCCTGCGTCATACATATCATACAATATTCTTCTGTGAACGGGCTTCAGTCCATCGCGCACATCGGGCAGAGCTCTGCTCACAATAACGCTCATGGCATAGTCTATATATGCCCTTTTCATTTCGTTATTCAACTCAACGCCGACAACCTTCTGGTTCTCAAGCACTGACATATCAAACGGTTGTTCTTTCGATTTTTTTGCCATAAATGCCTCCTTGAACTGCAAGAAATATTGGTTTTACAGTCCTGCACGCTGTTTTACATTATCAAATCAAAATTCTTTTATTGTATCATAGATACAGCGCCCGCCGCGCTGCCCAGATAACTTCACAAGAGTGCTAAAACCGAGCTTACACTGTTTTAGCGCATATATTAATTATATCACAAAACGCTCAAAAATGCAAGCAATTATGCGGATTTTTGAAAATTTGCGGCATTTTACAGCATCTTTTAAAGCGGTATTTTATTACGCAGATATTACGTTGCAAAGCATGGATAAATTACAAGCCTGAGAGGCTTTTTATCCAAAAAAAGGTTCATATTAAAATGTTGGGGTTGTAGGGGCGGATAGTATCCGCCGGTCATTAGCGCGGCGGGAATGCGGGCAGATAATATCTGCCCCTACAAGAAATCGGAAAGCTATCAATTGCCTATATAACAGATATGCAGACCCCCAATATTTATTAATGAACCTAAAAAAAGACGCCGCGGTTTTTGCGGCGTCCGATCTGTCAACCTGTTGTTGTGCTGTCTGTCGGCTCAGGTGTTACCATCTGATCCTCTGTGAAAGCATCAAGAACTTCTTCGTTTACAACTACAGTTATATTGTTTTCCTCGCAAAGCGCATTGAGCTTATCATCCATCTGCTTTGTGCTGTATGCCGATGATACCGCGCTCTTGTTGTCGCTGAACCATGTTTCAAACTGAGCTTCATCTGCCGAAAGCGGAAGTCTTTCTATGATGTGATAGCCGTAATCTGATTCACATATACCGAACTCACCAGGCTGCAGGCTCTTTACGCAATCCTCAAATTCCTGGACCATGTCGCCGTCTGTGAATATATATCCGTCCGGATTTGATTCTGAACCAGGATCTGTTGAATACTCAGCGATCATAGCGTCAAAATCTTCGCCGCTCTTAGCGCGCTCCAAGAGCTCATCGGCAAGCTCTTTACCGCTCTTTGTTTCCTCTGCTGCCTCTGTTGCAGCCGCCTCTGTTGCGTCAGCTGATTCTGTCGCTGCCTCTGAATCTGTATCCTCTGACTTTTCGATCAGGATATGCTTTGCACGGTAATAATTCTCTGTAAAGAATGCCTTAAGCTCATCATCTGTCGGCTCTGTCTGCTCGCTCTCAAGCTGCTCCATTACAGCGCTCTGATATGCGCTTGCTGTAAACAGTGTGTCAAGGAAATCCATGCTTGAGCCTGCCTTCTTAAGGTAATCCTTGTACGCGCTGAGACCGCCGCCTGATGATGCGTATGAAGCCTTCATCTGGATAACGCTGTCTCTGTCCTCATCTGTAAGCTCTATTCCCATAGCCTCGCCTACAGCGCCGTATTTAAGTGTTTCCTCTATCTGCTCCGCGAGCATGTCCTTTGCTGTTTCAAAATCATAACCATAGCTTGTATACTGTGCTGCAAGCACCGATATGTCTCCTACAGTTACCTTTGCATCCCCCACCTCTATCGCTACAGCGGAATTATTTGAGCCTCCGCAAGATGAGAGCATAACAGCTCCGGCTGTCATGATCGCGAACAAATATGTTTTCTTCATTTCAATTATCCTTCCTTTACTTTTTATACAGGCAGCTGCAAAACATATTTCACAGCTATCCTTTATTTTATTGCGTCTGAGACGCAGAATTATTATATAAATAATTATAACAGTTACTATTATACATCATTTTTTTGCATTTTGCAATTCTTTTATTAAATTTAACAAATTATTAATAAATTCTATAGTTTTTTTGTCATTTTCCCGCATAATTATTCTTATTGACGGCGTTTCATCTGAGAGCAGCTTAACACGCGCCGGATATTTTTTATCCAGTCCGAACACGACCTCAGGCGTTATCCTGCCGTTTGCAAAGCGAAGCGTTACTACCCTGTTTTTCTCTGCAATCTCCACGCAGCCCACCTCGCGAGCAGGTATTTTTACAGCCGCTACAGCTATTATGTTCAGAACAGCGCGCGGCGGCTCGCCGTAACGATCGATAAGCTCGTCGCGTATCTCAAATTCATCCTCCTCAGACTCTATCGACGCTATCTTTTTGTACATGTCTATTCGCTGATTTGCTGAGGTTATATATGTTTCCGGGATATACGCGTTTATATTTATATCTATCGAAACATCTGTTTCTGTTCCGCCTGTTATTCCCTTTGCCTCGTCTATACTCTCGCGAAGTATACGGCAGTACATGTCATAGCCTACATTGTCCATATGCCCATGCTGCTCTGCTCCTAAAATATTTCCCGCTCCGCGTATCTCCAGATCACGCATTGCTATTTTAAAGCCCGAACCGAACTCAGTAAAATCTCTTATCGCGCTCAGACGGCTCTGCGCCACTGTTGAAAGCACCTTATCGCGCTGATATGTCAGATACGCGTATGCTGCCCTGTTTGATCTGCCCACTCTGCCGCGCAACTGATAGAGCTGCGCAAGCCCCATCCTGTCAGCGTTCTCAATTATTATCGTGTTCGCGTTGGGTATATCCAGTCCCGTTTCTATTATTGTGGTACATACAAGTATCTGAGTTGTGCCGTTTACCATATCATACATAATGTCCTCAAGCTCGGATTCACTCATTTTTCCATGCCCCACCGCTACCTTTACATCAGGGAAATTCTCGCGTATCCATTCCGCCTTGCTGTATATGCCCTGAACACGATTATATAAATAGAACACCTGCCCGCCGCGGGCAAGCTCGTTTCGTATAGCGTCAAGTATTATCATAGGATTAAATTCAAGCACATAGGTCTGGACGGGATACCTATTCATAGGCGGCTGGGAAAGCACGCTCATATCCCTTACTGAGGTCATCGCCATATGCAGCGTACGCGGTATAGGAGTGGCTGTCATTGTGAGCACGTCTACATTGGTTTTCAGCTCCTTGAGCCGCTCCTTGTGCGCGACACCGAAACGCTGCTCCTCGTCTATTATAAGCAGTCCGAGATCCTTGAACTTCACGTCCTTTGACAGCACTCTGTGCGTTCCGATAACTATGTCAATCCGCCCGTCCTTTATTCCCTTGATAATATTTTCCTGCTGCTTGGCTGTCCTGAATCTGGAGAGCATCTCTACAGTTACAGGAAAATCAGCCATTCTGTTCAAAAAGGTCTCGTAATGCTGCATAGCAAGGATCGTTGTTGGGCAAAGATACACCACCTGCTTTGAATCGCATACAGCTTTGAATGCCGCGCGCAGCGCAACTTCCGTCTTTCCGAAACCTACATCGCCGCAAAGCAGTCTGTCCATTGGCTGCTTTTTCTCCATATCAGCTTTGACCTCCTCTATTGATCTCAGCTGGTCGGCTGTTTCATTAAACTGAAAAGTATCCTCAAAATCGCGCTGCCATGGCGTATCCTCCGAAAAAGCATAGCCCTCAGCCTTTTCACGCTCAGCATAGAGCTTTATAAGCTCCTTTGCCAGCTTATCCGTAGATGATTTTACCTTCTGCTTTGTGCGGTTCCACTCATGACCTCCAAGCTTATTGAGCTTTATCACCTTGTCATCGCTGCCGCCGCTGTACTTATACAGCTGGTTAAGCTGATCCACAGGCACATACAGCACATCTGTACCCTTATACTTTATCTTCAGATAATCCTTTGATATATTGTTGACCGTGATCTTCTGCGTTCCCATATACTCTCCTATGCCGTGAGCCGAATGAACAACATAATCGCCCGGTCTTATATCATTATATGATTTTATCCTGTTGGCGTTTTCCTGCCTACGCTTTTCGCGCGAGCGCTTAGACTCGAATATCTCCCGCTCCGACACAAGCGCAAACTTTATCTCCGGATACTCAAAGCCCTTTGACTGACTGCCGCGGATTATATATATACCTCCGCGCTCAAAGCTGCCGTCCTCGGATATTTTTGACCTTATGCCGCGCTCGTTGAACACGCCGTTCAGATTCTCAGCCCTGCCGCGAGTCGCGGCAAGCACAATAACGGTATAGCCCGCCTCCTGCCATTTTTGCAGATCCTCAAACAGATACTCGATCTTGCCATGGAATGAAACGGTCGTCTTTGTTGTGAACATTTCAAGATGGCGGAACGTGAAATCATTTTTAGTATGCGACAGCATTTCAAGCGCGATAAGCCTCATCTTTGAAAGAGCTGCCGTAACCTCCGTGCCGCTGCGGTAATACTCCGCCCTGCCCTCGCCAAGTATCCCTTTTTCGCGCAGATCTGCCACTATCTCGCCGCGCTCCCACGCAAAAGTTCTGCCTCGCTCTGAAATACGCTTAGGATCTATGACAAATGCGGTGCTGTCGGCTGTGAAATAGTCGAGCAGCGACGGTATCCTTCCATATATGAGCGATATATATTTGTCTACTGACGGGAAATAATATCTCTCCCTAAACGCTTCTATATCCCCGCGGAGCTGAACAGCGTACTCGCTCTCGGCGCCCTTGCGCTGCGCGCTTTTAAGCCTGCGCTCCAGCTCCAGTATTATCTCCTCGCGGCGGCGCGGTGAATATATAGCCTCAGTTACCGGTATGATGCGCACTGAGTCGATATTCTCCACTGTTCTCTGCGTGTCCGGATCAAAGCTGCGTATGGAATCCACTTCATCATCCCAGAACTCTATTCGTACAGGCATTTCGCAGTTCGGAGAATATATATCCGCTATTCCGCCGCGGATAGCAAACTGTCCCGGTCCCTCTATCATATCCTCGCGCCTATAGCCGATAGCTGTCAGCTTTTCTGCCAGCTCTGACGGGGTATAGATACCGCCGACAGAAAACTCCATCGCCCCTCCGCAAAACATATCCTTATCAGCAGTATAAGTCATAAGCGCATCTACTGATGACACTACCGTCACTGCTCTGCCTGAGGTAAGCGCATCAAGCACACTCAGCCGCTTGCTTTCATTCTCGTGCCCCATTGTCTCGATATTGTAAAACACGTACTCCTTTGACGGGAACACCATTACGTCATCTGTGTAAAGTCTCAGATCCTCTGCCAGAGCCCGCGCCTCCATGTCTGAATATGTCACTACAAGCGCAGCTCCCCCTCGCTCCTTTGCCACCGCCGCAATAAGCTGCGGCTGTGCCGAATCCACTATTCCTGCCACCGAAACGGGCGTGTTGTTCAGATTTTTTATAAGTCCGTCATACGGACGGTATCCCTTTAACAGCTCCGAAAGCTCCATATACCCATTCCTTTCTTTATCAGGCGGCAATTACTTGCCGTTATAACGATTCATTGCCGACTCCGGTCCGCGTCTGATTATCTCGCATACCGCACTGTATGCGCGCTTTATAGACTCCTCCAGCACGGGTATCTCATCCTTCCCGAATCTGCCAAGGACATAATCCGCCAGATCATGATCCTTATGCTCCGGCTCTCCCACGCCTATGCGCACGCGCGGAAAGCTTTCAGACTGCAGCTGATATATTATCGACTTAAGTCCGTTATGCCCGCCGGCGCTGCCCTTTGCGCGCACTCTTATCCTGCCTGTAGGCAGCGAAATATCATCGCTTATTACTATCACATTTTCAACAGGTATCTTAAAAAAATTAACAAAATCTATGATGCTCTCGCCGCTCAGATTCATATACGTCTGCGGCTTCACAAGCAGCACCTTTTCACCGGCTATTTCCGTCTCGCCGTACAGCGCCTTGTACTTTAGCTTTTTTATCTTCACTCCCTGTTCATCTGCTATATAGTCTATTGTGTGGAAGCCTATATTATGCCTTGTCATTTCATAACGGCTTCCCGGATTTCCTAACCCTGCCACAAGATACATCTGCATTCCTCCTCGCTCTATTCCTGCGCATACACGCAGACAGCAAGAGGCTGCTGCAAAAGCTCAGCGAGTTTTGCTACAGCCCCGTTCTCTTTATTTTCCTGTATACTTATTTCCCTTCCAGTTGTCCTTGTTTACCTGCCTTGATCTCGCTATTGCCAGATTGCTTTCAGGTATATCATCTGTTATCGTGGAGCCTGCCGCTATATACGCCCCATCGCCCACAGTTACAGGTGATACAAGGTTTGTGTTGCAGCCGACAAACACATCATCGCCTATCTTTGAACGGAACTTATCCTTTCCGTCATAGTTACAGGTAACTGTTCCGCATCCGAAATTTACATTACTGCCGATATCGGTATCGCCAAGATATGTGAGATGCGATATCTTCGTTCCATCATCTATTGTGACATTCTTTATCTCAACAAAATCGCCTACCTTGACATTTTTGCCTACCTTGCAGCCCGGGCGCACATAAGCGAACGGACCTACATTTGTTCCCTCGCCTATGCTGCTCTTGAGTATAACTGAGTTCAAAACGCTTACTCCGTCTGAAAGCTCTGAATCCTCTATACGGCAGCCCATCTCTACAGTACAGCCCTTGCCTATTCTCGTCTTTCCTGACAATGTTACATTCGACGCTATAACAGTATCCATTCCTATCTCTACATCAGCGCCTATAAACACGCTTGACGGATTTACTATCGTAACACCATTGAGCATATGCGCTGTATTTATTCTGCGCTGCATTATATCCTCAGCCTCGCTGAGCTGTACACGGTTATTGATGCCGCGGATCTCATCGTTATCCTCTATTGTGTATCCGCCAATCTTTTTGCCCTCGCCGCGGAGTATCTCAAGAGTATCCGTAAGATAATATTCGCCCTGCGCATTATTCGGTGTCAGCTTTGCAAGAGCGCCGACAAGAGACTCGCTATCAAATACATACATGCCTGAATTGATCTCGCGGATCTTTTTTTCCTCCTCGCTCGCATCCTTCTGCTCTACTATCCTGAGCACAGAGCCGTCCTCGCCGCGGACTATCCTGCCGTAGCCTGTTGCATCCTCAAGCTCAGCTGTTATTACTGTAGCGCTGTTGCCCTGCTCGTTGTGGTACTTGATCGCCGCCTCTATCGTATCGGCTGTGATGAGAGGCGTATCGCCGTTCAATACTACCACAGCTCCCTTTGCCTGCTTTATATATTCAACTGCCTGCATCACAGCGTGACCTGTTCCGAGCTGCTCCGCCTGTATCGCTATCTTTGCCTCATCCTCTATAAGCGGTCTTACCATCTCCGCCTTATGACCGATTATTGCTACTACAGAATCAGCCCCCGCCTTGCGCGATGCGTCTATTACCCATCTGACAAGCTCCTTGCCGCACACCTTATGTATCACCTTCGGCATTTCCGATTTCATTCTTGTGCCCATTCCGGCTGCTAAAATAACACTTGTAAACATTAGATCAGATCCTTTCCTGCTCGTTCTATGTCAGCCCTTATCTGCTTTACCAGAGCCTCCACACCATCAAACTTAATATCGCCCCTAAGGCGCTTTATAAACTCTACCTTTATCATCTTTCCATATATATCGCCGTCAAAGCCGAGAATATGACTCTCGACCGTTATTTTATCGGCGTTAAACGTAGGGTTGTTCCCCACATTTATAACACTTTTATACTTTCTTCCCTCAACATATGTATAGCCTGCATAAACGCCATTGAGTGGAAGTATCATATTGCTGTCATAATCCAGATTCGCTGTAGGTATACCCATTTTAGTGCCATTTCTGAGCCCTTTGGCAACAGCTCCCTCAAGCATAAACGGTCTGCCAAGCAACACTGCGGCATGCTCAACATTCCCCTCTCTTATGAGCTGTCTTATGAATGTGCTCTTTACAGCCTTACCCTCAAAATCTATCTCGCTTATGACTATGACATCAAACCCATATTTTTCCCCCAACTGCTTAAGAAGCACTGTATCTCCCTTAGCCTTATGACCAAAACGGTAATCATAGCCTACGCATACCGCTGACGCGTTCAAAACTGATACGAGACGCTTTGCAAACTCCTCCGGCTCAAGCAGCATAAATTCCTTGTCAAAATCACGAATATACACAAAATCCATTCCTGACTCCTCAAGGAGCTTGAGCTTCTGTCGCTCCGGTGTAAGTATCTTTACCTCTGCGTTTGCTATCACCTTAAGCGTATGCTCTGAAAAAAGCAAGACGCCCGCTGCCAAACCGTGACTATGCGCATATTCGCGGCAGCTGCGCATTATAGTCATATGCGCCGTATGCAGACCGTCAAAATTACCCAATGCCACAGCCGTTTTTTTAAACGGCACATTTCCGGTCTGACGTATTACTTCCATGATGACTTCCCCCCCTTAGCTCCAGAACGATTTCACCAGCACCAGCCTTGAATCGCTCAGTTTTGATACGCACAAAAAACTCCCGTCGTTTCCGTAAAGTCTGTAGACCTCTCCCTCTTTACCTGTTCTCCACGTCATTCTCACGCCGTTTTTTATGCTCTTTTCCTGCTTCTCGTTTAGATCTATCCTTGGCAGCTTATCAAAAAGACGGTCTGTGGGGATAACCGCGTCAAATGCGTTCTCCATCGCCTCAAGCTCATCTATAGCGCGAGCCTCCTCGGCTGTAAAGCCTGCCGTCTCAGTTCTGCGCAGCGCTGTCATGACCGCGCCGCAGCCAAGCTTTCTGCCTATGTCATCGCACAGGCTGCGTATATATGTGCCCTTTGAACAGCGCACATCTATCTTCACATACGGTATATCGATACTTTGTATCTCTATTGAATGAATGATTATCCTCCGTTTGTCGCGTTCTGTTTCCACTCCCATACGCGCAAGCTCATAGAGCTTTTTGCCGTTCTGCTTTATCGCGCTGTACATGGGCGGCAGCTGCTCCTGCTCGCCGACAAAAGATAATATTGCATTCCTTATATCCTCCGCGCTCACCTCCACAGGACACTCCTCTATGACAGTACCCTCAATATCAAGAGTATCAGTCCTCTTTCCCAGCATGAGCTCGGCGCTGTAGCGTTTTATGCTGCTCACAAGCATATCCGCCGCCTTTGTCGCGCTGCCTATACACACTGGCAGAACGCCTGTTGCCATAGGATCAAGCGTGCCGGTATGCCCTACGCGCCTTGTTTTATATATACGCCTGAGCCGCGACACTACATCATGAGATGTTATTCCCGCCGGCTTGTCTACTATAACAACACCGTTCATGACAGACTCCTCTCAAAAGCCCTTACTATTATACTCTCGGCTGTTTCAAGGTCAGGCGCATCTACCGTGCAGCCCGCCGCGCGTGTATGCCCGCCGCCGCCCAGCTCCTGGGCTGCCGACGCAACGTCCGCGCTGCCATTCGAGCGCAGGCTCGCCTTGATCTTTCCCTCCATCTGCTTTATTGAAACTGCCACCTCTGTTCCCTCAATGCTGCGCGGTATATCCACAAGCCCCTGTATATCATTTGGCTCCACACCGTATTTAGCCGCAAACTCCTCATCCGCTGTAACTATCCTGAGCTTTCCGCCGTAATATGAATGTATGCGGCTTGTAAGCTCGGCTCGCATAAGAGCTGTGTTTATAGAAACACAGTCAAACAGCAGCCTTGCGATCTCAGCGTGATCAAAAGCATGCTCCATCAGCTCTGCGGCGGCTCGCATGGTCGCGGGTGATGTGTTTGAATATGCAAAGCAACCGGTATCTGAGCATATTGCGGTATACAGATATTCTGCCGCCTTATCGGTAAGCTCCGCCCCCATCGCCTTGAACAGTCGCACGAGCAGCTCGCCGGTTGCAGAGGCGTCTGCGTCAACATAATTCTCATCGCCGAAATATGTGTTGGTCCTGTGATGGTCTATGTTTATTACCTTTTCTGCCCTGCTCACTATTGGCATCCTGCTGCCTATGCGTCCTTCATCTCCGCAGTCGAGCACTATACATACATCATGCTCCGTATCGGAGCCATTATACAGCTCCATTCCTCCGTCAAGAAAGCTCAGCCTTTGCTCAAGCGGTTCCTCAAGATATACAGCCGCATCTGCGCCCATTGAGCGGAGCATCTCCGCCATAGCCTTGCATGATCCGACAGCATCGCCATCGGCGCTTATATGCGGTATTATCGCCGCGCTCTTTGCAGAACGCAGTATTTCTATTATTCTTTCCATTTTCCCTCTCTATTGTATATACTTCTGTTTTTTCCAACACTCCAAGAAAAGCGGCATATATGATCTACGCCGCTTTATCCCTTTACTTTATATTTTTCAGAAGCTTGTCGATATGCGAGCCATGCTCTATCGACTTATCAAGTATAAATATAAATTCCGGCGTGTATCTCAGATCTATTCTTTTGCCTATCTCACGCCTTATATATCCCGCTGCGCTCTTGAGTCCCTCCATCGCCTTGCGCTGGACATCCTCATCGCCCATTACCGATATATATGCCTTGGCATATCTGAGATCATTGGTCACATTTACCGCTACGACACTCGTCATCAGCGGTATCCTCGAATCCTTGAGCTCGCGTATTATCATTGCCAGCTCACGCATTACCTCGCCGTTGATCTTATCAATTCTTGCCATTATCTTTCGATCTCCTGCATTTCAAAACACTCTATAGTGTCATTCTCCTTAATATCATTAAAGTTCTCTATTCCGAGACCGCACTCAAAGCGTTCCGTGACCTCCTTGGCATCGTCCTTAAAACGCTTCAAGCTTGAGATCTTGCCCTCATGGATTATTATTCCGTCACGCACAACACGCACAGACGCATTTCTTGTGATCTTACCCTGCTTTACATAGCAGCCTGCGATAACGCCGATGTTCGGCACTCTGAATGTCTGCCTTACCTCTGCATAGCCAAGGACTACCTCCTTGAACTCCGGATCAAGCATACCCTTCATTGCAGCCTCTATCTCCTCTATCGCCTGATAGATAACCCTGTAAAGACGTATATCCACCTCATTCTGCTGGCTCATTGCCATTGCGCCTGCATCGGGACGGACATTAAAGCCTACTATGATCGCGTTTGATGCGTTTGCAAGCATTACATCAGATTCATTTACAGCACCTACGCCGCCATGGATAACTCTTACACGAACCTCATCGTTTGAAAGCTTTTCAAGACTCTGCCTTACAGCTTCCACTGAGCCTTGAACATCAGCCTTTACGATTATTGCAAGCTCTTTCATATTACCCTCGTCTATCTGACTGAACAGATTATCAAGAGATACCTTTACTACAGAATTGAACTTATCCTCCTGTATCTCCTGCTTTCTCTGCTCGGCAACTTCACGCGCAAGCTTTTCATCCTTTACAACTATAAGCTCGTCGCCGCCTGACGGAGCCTCGTTAAGTCCCTGTATCTCAACCGGTGTAGATGGACCGGCTTCCTTTACGCGTCTGCCCTTATCGTTAGTCATGGCTCTTACGTGACCTACAGATGTTCCGCATATCACGACGTCGCCCTGACGCAATGTTCCATTCTGAACAAGCACTGTTGCTACAGGACCCTTTCCCTTATCTACGCGAGCCTCAATGACCGTGCCCTTTGCCGGACGATTCGGATTAGCCTTTAGCTCCTTCATATCAGCCACAAGCAATACCATCTCAAGAAGTCCGTCTATATTTATCTTCTTCTTAGCGCTTATTTCCACGCAGATGGTGTCACCGCCCCATTCCTCCGGAACAAGGCCGTATTCCATAAGCGACTGCTTTACTCTCTCTACGTTCGCGTTTTCCTTATCTATCTTATTGATTGCTACTATTATTTCAATATTTGCTGCCTTGGCGTGATTTATTGCCTCAACAGTCTGCGGCATTATGCCGTCGTCAGCTGCCACGACAAGTATAGCCACGTCTGTTACCTGAGCTCCGCGCGCGCGCATCGTTGTGAATGCCTCGTGACCGGGAGTATCAAGGAACGTTATGAGCCTGTCGTTAAGCTTTACGCTGTATGCGCCGATGTGCTGTGTGATTCCGCCGGCCTCGGTCGAGATCACGCTTGTATGACGGATAGCGTCAAGCAGCGATGTTTTACCGTGGTCAACGTGACCCATTACAACGACTACCGGCGGGCGTTCAACGAGATCCTCCGGCTTATCCTCCTCATCTGCCTCCATAAGCAGCTTATCTTCCTTTGAAAGAACTATTTCCTTATTTACCGTTATTCCAAATTCGCTTGCGATAAGCTCAGCAGTGTCAAAATCTATCGTCTGGTTAACTGTAGCCATTATTCCAAGCAGCATGAGCTTTTTAACGACCTCTGCCGCACCTTTGCCCATTCTTGAAGCAAACTCGCCTACAGTTATTACATCAGGCACCTCTATCTCGGTTATTACCTTGGGCTTAGGCTTGTTGTTCTTCTTCTGCTCCTGCTCGTTTTTGCGGAACTGACCCTTGCCCTGCTTTTTATCTGCCTTTTTATTCTTGCCCTTGTCGCGTCTGCCCATACGCACATCATCTGCGAATTTTTCAAGACGCTCACTCTTTTCAAGCTTTTCAAGGTCAACGTTTGATGTTCTTGTGTCTACAGTTCTGCTCTTCTTTTCGCTCTTTATAATATATTCCTCTGATGTGTCGGTGTGGTCAACATTAGACAGATCTACTCTTACTCCGCTTTGCTTTTTAGCCTGATTATGATGCTTTTTCTGCTTTTCCTTCTTAGCCTTTTCCTCTGCCTTGCGCTTTGCGCGCTGCTCTGCCTCAGCCTTTTCACGCGCTGCTTTCTTTGCCTCAGCCTTAGCTTTTTCCTCCGCCTTGCGCGCCTCAGCCTCAGCCTTAGCCTTTTCCTCCGCCTCGCGCCTTGCTGCCTCCTCCTTGTCGCGAACTGCCTGTATCGCACTGCTGCGAAGCTCGTTCAGCTCATCAGGAGTTATCTCGCTTTCCTTCGTAAGCAGCTCCACAACAAGTGCAGCCTGATCGTCAGTAACGCTGCTTGCAGAACTCTTTACATTCTCGCCGCATTCTGAAAGCTTTGTTATTACATCCTTATTTACAGCCTTAAATTTCTTTGTGATTTCTCCAAGTTTAGTTGTTGATGTTTCTGCCATACCACATCACCCTTTCTCTGTTTCGCATGAGATAAATATATCTAAAATTGCTTTAGCAAAATTGTAGTCATTTACGGAAACAACAGCTCTTTCGCCGCCGCCCGCTGCGTGTCCCAGCTCCGCCATATCAGAATATTCTATAAGCCTTACATTATAAAACCTGCATGAATCCGAAATAGCCTTTTTTGTATTTTCGGAAGCATCCCCGGCAAGTATGATCAGCTTGGCGCGTCCTGATTTTATCATCTTTGTGCATATAAACGCCCCGGTCGATACCTTGCCCGCCCGTTTTGCCAGTCCGAGCATCCCGAAAAACTTATTCATACCATTTCCTCCGCCTGCGCATAGATCTCAGCAGCATTCACGCATCCAAGCTGTCTTTCAAGACTCCGTCTTTTGACTGCCTTTTTTATACATTCCATATCACGGCAGATATATGCACCTCTGCCTGATCTCTTTTTGCCTATGTCTATTTCTGCTCTGCCGGTCTCCTTATCCATAACTATACGGATAAGCTCCTTTGCCGGTTTCATTTCCCGGCACGCAACGCACATTCTGAGCGGTATATGAGCCATACAATCACCTTTTTCTTTTCAGTATAAGATTACAAACGGCTTATTCAGCGCTGATATCTATCTTCCAGCCAGTGAGCTTTGCGGCAAGCCTTACATTCTGTCCCGCCTTGCCTATAGCCAACGACAGCTGATACTCCGGAACTACCACTCTTGCGCTCTTCTCCTCCTCGTTGATCGTACATGATACGACCTTTGACGGTGAAAGAGCCGCGGTTATATACTCTGCCGGATCCTCGCTCCACTTGATTATATCGATCTTTTCTGTTTTAAGCTCGTCATTTATATTCTGGACTCTCATACCCTTAGGTCCTATACATGCGCCCTGCGCGTCCACATCAGGATCATTGGAATATACCGCGATCTTTGTTCTTGAGCCGCCTTCGCGCGCGATACCCTTTATCTCAACTGTTCCATCGGCTATTTCAGGCACCTCTTTTTCAAACAGCTTCTTTACAAGTCCCGGATGAGTTCTTGAAAGTATTAGATGCGTGCTCTTATGATCTGTCTTGACATCGCTCACATAAAATCTGAGCACATCGCCCGGAGTATATGTCTCACCGGCAGGCTGTTCCTTTTTAGGCAGTACAGCCTCTGTCTGGTCAAACTGATCAACGCTTACATACACCTTATCCTCGTCTACAAGCATTACAGTTCCGGTAACCATACCTATTGAGCGCTCATTTCTGTCGCCATATACTATGCCGCGCTCCGCCTCGCGTATGCGCTGAGTCACTACCTGCTTAGCGGTCATTGCGCTCACTCTTCCGAAATCCTTCGGAGTTACTTCTATATTAACTATATCGTCAAGCTCATATTCAGCGGATATTTTCTTTGCATCCTCAAGCGATATTTCTTCACGGCTGTCCTCTACCAGCTCCACTACCTTCTTTTTGGCATATACATGTATATTGCCGGTAAATCTGTCCAGCGTTACAAGCACGTTCGGAGAATCATTCTTGCCCTTATAATAATTCTTCTTATAGGCAGCCACAAGCGCCGCTTCAAGCGCCTCGACTATTACCTCCTCATCCAAACCGCGTTCCTTACATAAATCTCTTATTGCCACAAACAACTCGTTCATCACAGTGCGCTCCTGTTCTTAAAATATAAATTTCAGCCTTATATATACAGCTTCCTTGAGCGGAATCTCAACGATCTCACCATCAGTTTCTATTGAAGCCGTTTTTTCATGATACCCCTTTAGGATACCGTCAAATTCCTTTTTTCCGTTGCGCGGAGCATAGAGCTTTACCTCGACCTCGCGTCCTATATAATAAAG
Organism: uncultured Clostridia bacterium; assembly: GCA_944391225.1. GTDB lineage: Bacteria > Bacillota > Clostridia > UBA1381 > UBA1381 > Ornithomonoglobus. The sequence continues at coordinate 26,950 of CALXSS010000006.1, read as the reverse complement.
AAATTCGCGTTCCTTTTTAAGCTTTCTATCCACGCCCGGAGATGACACATCAAGAGAATATTCCTTATCTATTATATCTGCCTCATCAAGTATCGGCTCCACAGCGCGCGAAAAGCTTTCGCATTCGTCTATGCCAACGCCGCCGGGTTTGTCAATGTAATAGCACAAAACCCCGTCCGCATAGGAGGTATCTACTATATATACGCCCTGATCCTTTGCGACACTCTCGCCAAGCTCAAGAGCTTTTTCCTCTGTCTTCTTTGATTTCTCTGCCATATCCGCACCCGCTTTTCATTCGCATAATTAAAGAGTGCGTAAAACGCACTCTTAGAATAATCATATTCCAAACATACATATAATATCATAAAACAGCTGTTTTGTCAAGCGACATATATATATATCGTTATTTTATACAATTTTTATCCGCTGTATTCATACAACCATTATATAATCAAGCAGTCATTTATCCGTCCGCTTCTTCTCCGCTCTCTGTAGCGTATCCATCCGCAGACTCGGTAGACTCCGTGTCATCAGACTGATCTATCCCGCGTATAAGACAAAGCTCATCATTAGTAACATCTGATGCTTTGTACTGAGCGAGTATATCCGGATCTGTCGAACGCACATATCCGCCAAGCGTCATATATCCGCTGTCATACAGCTTTGGCTGAGCGTTCGGATCTGCATATGACATGTTTTCACCGCTGACGTCGAACATATCCTGAACCAGCGTCTGAAGCTTGTGCATGTTCGGCACAAATACGTCACCGTTAGATGAATCTGTTGTCGCATCTCCCGGGACTGTTTCGGATCTTATACCGGCGGACGTGAAATCCTTAAGGTATTTTGAATACTTCAATACGTCCTTTACCGTCAAATTAGTTTTCAGCTCATTCTTTACGTCTGTAAATATTGCCGGCAGCTTCTGTATGAGCGATATGTTGAGCTTCTGATCCACAAGCGCTTTTAAGAAATCCTGCTGAACTTTGATCCTGTCCTCATCACCATTTGCATACGTCTTTCTTATACCGTTTTCATCCGGATTTCCTTTTCTGTAGCGCAGAAGATGAACGACCTGAGTTCCATCAAGCTCATATGTGCCCGGAGGCAGGTTTATATGAAGTCCCTGCACAGGATCATCATAAACCATTCCCACACCGTCCCCGTATAGATCAGGTATTGTAAATGTGACCGGGCCAAGCTCATTTATAACATGCGCTACAGCGTCAAACGAAAAATCTATATAATAATTTATCGGCACACCTGTAAGACGCGTTACGACCTCGCACGTCGCGGTAGGTCCTCCAATAACACCGTCCATCTCAAACGCATGCGCGGCATTTACCTTCTGATATCTATTACCCACATACATTCTCAGATCTCGCGGTATCGACAGCATATTTACCGTGTTTTCCTTTGTGTTATACGATGCAAGCATTATAGCATCCGTTCTCAGTCCATCCTCATCTGTACACATAAGCAGCACATTTATCGTTCCGCCGTGCTCTACAGCTACCGTTCCATCATCGACATCAGTATCTATATTTGCGCCGCCAGTAAAATCAAAGCCCATGCATACCATAAACGCGAGAAATATTACTCCCAAAGCAGTGCCAAGCACCTGAAAATATTTTTTTACACTAAATTTCATACTCACTGTTAATCTACCTCATACCCGGTTTGGTCCATAGTTTTTAAACTTCTTATCAAATTAAGTATACCACAATAATATTTCCAAAAAATCAGTTTTCAATTACAGCTGTCCACCTTTATGCCTCAAGCGCAAGCAGATTATCAAGCGCCGCCATTATTCCCAGCTTTGCCGACTCGTATGTCAGTCCTCCCTGCATATATGCAATATACGGCTCCTTAACAGGTGCGTCTGCAGAAAGCTCTATCGATGATCCCTGGACAAAGGCTCCAGCAGCCATTATCACCTGATCCTGATATCCCGGCATATCCCAAGGCTCCGGTGATACAAAGCTATCTACCGGCGCGCCGCGCTGTATTCCGCGTATAAATGCCAGCATCTTATCCTTATCGCCAAATTTGACCGATTGTATTATATCATGCCGTTCTTCATCAGGAGCCGGATCCGATTCATATCCCAGCATTGAAAAAACTTCAGAACACAGCACCGACGCTTTAAGCGCCTGAGACACTATATGCGGCGCAAGAAAAAGTCCCTGGTACGCATAGCGGTTAAATCCCATTGTCGCGCCGCACTCTCTGCCTATGCCAACGCATGTGAGTCTGTATGCACAAAGCTCTATAAGCTCATGCCGTCCTGCAATATAGCCTCCCGTAGGCGCTATTCCGCCTCCCGGATTTTTTATAAGAGATCCCGCCATTAGATCCGCGCCGAAATCACACGGTTCCTCCGTATCCACAAACTCGCCATAGCAGTTATCGACCATACATATAGTATCGGGAGATATTTTTTTCACAAATCTGACTATCTCCCCTATCAGCTCTGCGCTGTATGTTGGTCTCCAACCATAGCCCTTTGAACGCTGTATCATAACAGCCTTGATACTTTCATTTTTAAGAGCTGCTTCTATAGCCTCGTGATCAGGCATGCCATCAGATTTCAGCTCTATTTCTTTATATTTAATGCCAAAATCCTTAAGTGATCCATTGCCGTCCTCACCGGCTATACCTATGACCTCCTCAAGCGTATCATACGGTTTCCCCGTCACAGCCAACAGAGTATCCCCCGGACGCAACACTGCATACATCATAGTGGCAAGCGTATGCGAGCCGTTTACCCAGTTCAGCCTAACAAGCGCGTCCTCGCTGCCGAACACCTGGGCATATATCCTGTCGAGTGTATCTCGTCCGTCATCATCATACCCATATCCTGTTGTAGGCATAAAATGTCTTTCCGACACGTGATGATCCGAAAATGCTTTCATCACCTTTAGCTGATTTATTTCTGCCTTTTCCTCTATACGCTCAAACCTGTCCTTTACCCTGCGCTCCGCCTCATTTATAAGCTCAACAGCGCGTCGGCTTATACCAAAATTCTTTACTATAAATTCGGTTTTATCCATTAAGTTTAACAGCCCTTTCAGCAAACACGGCATTTTTTACCGTAATAATCACCTTAGTATTATAGCACACTGATCCCGCTTTGTCAATCTCTATAAAAAACGTATTCACGGAAACTTTACATTTCTTTTGCGTATGGCTGCCGCGCCGCTTTCGCTCCGCGAAAATATACAAAAAAACATACCTCTTCAGCAGGTATACTCATCATTATGACGCTTGTATTTTTTATACGAACATGGTATAATAAACAGCATGAATGTGTTTATCCGCGCAGCCGGCAAAAAGCGCTGCATAATGTATGGTAAACACACCGAGGTGATATTATGACTAATACCGAAAGAATAGCTGAATACATTGCAAAGGGCTGCAAAAAGCCCGGGAAGCTGGGACTGGAGCTCGAACACTTTATAGTTCGCAGAGATCTCACTCACGTTTCATATCACGGCGGTGTAAAAAATATACTTGAAAGACTTTCCGCCTTTTATCCTGAAAGGGAATACAGCGGTGATGATCTTATAGCTCTTTACAGCGGTGAAGCTTCAATAACCATCGAACCGGCAGGTCAGCTTGAAATAAGCATCATGCCCTGTTCTGATGTGAATAATATAATGAAGATATACTCTCGTTTTCTCGACAGGCTAAAACCTATCCTTGACGAATTTGGTTTTATCATCATTAATTCCGGATATTCTCCACGAACGCCCGCTGCCGAAATGGAGCTTATCCCCAAAAAGCGCTACGAGTTCATGGACAGATACTTCAAAAAGACGGGCAGCTGCGGTATTAATATGATGCGCGCCACCGCATCAACTCAGCTCTCGTTTGACTTTGCTGATGAAAGAGACTGCATCGACAAACTGCGCTACGCCAATATACTGACGCCGATATTTGCGCTGATAACCGATAACTCCCCTGTTTTTGAGGGAAAACCCTATAAAGGCAGGATGCTGCGAACGCATATATGGAACAACGTTGACTCAGACCGCTGCGGAACCGTTCCGAATCTTTTTGACAGAGATTTCGGATTTCTGAAATATGCAGAATATATCTATAACTCGCCCGCTATACTTATCACAGAGAACAACGAGCCGATATATACAGGCGAAACGCCGATATCGGAGCTGTACAAAAACAAACCGCTCGCTGAACACGAAATTGAGCATCTGCTCTCTATGTTTTTCCCCGACGTAAGACTAAAGCAGTATATAGAGCTGCGCCCTGCAGACTCTATGCCGGGCGAGTTTGCCGCCGCATATACGGCGCTTATAAAAGCCCTGTTCATTAATAACACTGTTCCGGATACGTCCGGGTATACAGCTGCAGATATAGCCGCGGCAAAAACAGAGCTGATGGAACATGGCTATAACGGCAAAATATACGGAATAGCTGCAAAGGACTTTGTCCAGATGCTTTTTGAAACAGCAGAGGCATCGCTTGGCACAAAGGAAGCCGCTCTGCTTATTCCGCTGTACGAGAGGATCTACACGTCAATGGAAAAAACATTATAAAAGCCTCAGCCGATGGATGGAAAGGAAAATTGACAATGAAATTTCAACAGGAATATAAAAATATCATAACAGAGTCCTTTGACTCCTGCAAAGACGACGCCGCAATGATGCGCTCAGCTATAGAAAGCTCATCCGCACACTATCACGGATACACCGTGCACTCACTGTATATCCCCAAAATGTATACCGAGGAGGATCTTAAGGTATTCAATGAAGCAGCCGTCAAAACGCATCGCATCCTTGAAAAGCTGATACAGCATTATATTGACGACCCTGAATACAGAAGGCTTTTCGGGTTTGAAAAACGGCTTGAGGAGCTTATATTGCGCCCGGTGCCATATAAATGTCTTTTGCCGATCGCGCGTATAGATATATTTTACAATCCAGAAACAAAGGATTTTAAATTCTGTGAATTCAACACCGACGGCTCAAGCGGTATGAACGAGGATAGGGAGCTCAACAACGTTTTTGCCAAATCAGATACATTCAGACGCTTTGCCAAAAACCACAGCATAAAGACTTTTGAGCTTTTTGATTCATGGATAAAGGAATTCGACCAGATATACCGCTCGAGCGGCAGTACGCCTGAACGCCCATATGCTGCAATAGTCGATTTTATGTCCAGCGCATCAAACGAAGAATTTGAGGAATTCAGGCGAGCATTTATCCGCGCCGGTTACGACTGCGAAATATGCGATATTTACAAGCTGCGACGCGAAAACGGTGCTCTTATATCTCCCTCCGGAAGAAAAATAGACGTTGTTTACCGCCGCGCTGTTACCTGCGATGTCATGAGCAATTATGATAAGGTGAGGGCTTTTGTCGATGCCGCGCTCAATAATGAGGTCGTGCTTATAGGCGATTTCCGGACACAGATAGCGCACAACAAGCTGATATTCAAGATAATGCGCCACGAAATGACAAAAATGATCCTCACTGATGAAGAAAATGAATTTATAGAAAAGCATATACCCGCCACCTATGCTCTTACACGCGGCAGCATAACCGATCACAAGGTAATAGAAAACAAAAACAAATGGATCGTAAAACCGGAGGATTCATACGCCTCAAAGGGAGTTCTTGCCGGTATAGAGGCAAAGACAACAGATCAATGGAGGTCATTCCTTAATGACCACGCGGATACGGATTATCTACTTCAGGAATACGTCACTCCATATGAAACAGAAAACATTGATCTTATCTGGGACAGCTCGGCGGATTTCCGCGGCTTTGCAAACATAACAGGACTTTTTGTTTATGGCGGCAAGCTCAAGGGGCTGTATTCGAGAATAGCCAAATCGGGTGTTATATCTACTCAATACAGTGAGATGACGCTCCCGACCATGATAGTTGATGAAAAATAGCAATAACAGCTGACACTGCTCAGAGCTTTGTCAGCTTTTTTGTTGAAATTAAATACACTATTTTTTATATAGAAAAACAATCGGCGTTATGATATAATTAAAAAAAATATATACATTATATAAAGCAAAAGGAGCGTGATCTTTATGTACGTTGCAGATGGTAAAAGATATGACAGTATGAATTATAACAGATGCGGAAGAAGCGGACTCAAGCTCAGCGCGCTTTCTCTCGGGTTGTGGCATAACTTTGGTTTTCGAGACAGCTTTGAGAACATGACAAACATGGTCACAACTGCATTCGACCTTGGAATAACTCATTTTGACATAGCAAACAACTATGGTCCTTATGCCGGCTGTGCTGAAGAAAATTTCGGCAAAATATTAAAAAATGATTTGGCGCCATACCGCGATGAGCTTATAATCTCAACAAAAGCAGGCTATGAAATGTGGGATGGTCCATACGGCGATCACGGCTCACGGAAATATCTTGTAGCAAGCTGCGATCAAAGCCTTAAACGCACCGGGCTTGACTATTTTGATATTTTCTATCATCACAGACCTGATCCTGAAACACCGATAGAAGAAACGGCGGCAGCACTCGACTTTATCGTAAAAAGCGGCAGAGCCTTGTATGTTGGAGTTTCCAATTACAATCCGGAGCAGACAATGAAGATGTCGCAGGCGCTGCGCGCGCTCGGCACGCCGTTGCTTATACATCAGCCCCGCTACAATATGCTTGAAAGACAAATATAAAGGGGACTTCAAACCGTGCTTGAACACGAGGGTATAGGCTCTATCTCCTTCTGTCCACTCGCGCAAGGCTTGCTCACGGATAAATACCTGCACGGTATACCAAAGGATTCACGCGCCACTAAATCAAGATTCCTCACAGAGGACAGCGTAAAGAATGCCGCACTCGACAAAATAGCCGCGCTCAACGAAATAGCTCAGCGACGCGGTCAAACTCTTGCGCAGATGGCTGTAAGATGGAACCTGCGCGGAGGAAAACTCACAAGCGTGCTCATAGGCGCATCAAGACCTCAGCAGATAGCTGAAAATGTTAAGGCTCTCGATGGTCCTGACCTCACAGCGGAGGAGCTTGCGGAAATTGATAAAATATTAGCATAAAATCGATCAAATCATATTGAAATATGCTCTGTTTTGTAGTATAATATATCATATAATGAACTGTATTGACACAGTTTATACGGATACTACAAAACGATCATAGGTGATCTGAGAACAGTGTTTCGCGATCGCCCAAAAACTTACATATCAGGAGAGAATATATTATGAAGAGCTTTGATATTCGCACAAAAATATACTTCGGTGATAATGCTCTTGACAGGATACTGGAGCTTTCCTACAAGAAAATACTTATCATAACCGACCCGTTTATAGAAAAAAGCGGTCTGCTTACACTTGTAACAGACAGATTGCAGCAGGCATTTATCGACTTTGATATTTTTTCGGACGTTGTTCCGGATCCACCGCTCGAGAAGATCACGGCAGGAGTTGAATATCTTATAAAGTCAGATCCTGACTGCATCATCACTATAGGCGGAGGCAGCGCTATAGACTCAGCCAAATCGATAAGAGAATTTGGCAAGCGCGCCACAAATAAGGAAATAGCGCTTATCGCAATACCTACCACCTCCGGCACAGGCTCAGAGGTAACAAGCTTTGCGGTAGTAACAGATGTTGAGAAAAACATCAAATACCCGCTCGTATCCGATTCGATGCTTCCTACAGAGGCTATACTTGATGCAGAGCTTGTAAAGAGCGTTCCCGCATCAGTAACAGCTGACACAGGTATGGACGTGCTTACACACGCTATCGAGGCATACGTCAGCATAAACAACAATGAGTTCTCGGCAGCTCTCGCTGAAAAAGCAATAGAGATCTGCGGAACATTCCTGCTGCGCTCGTACCTTGACAACAGCGACACGCACGCACGCAAAAAGATGCACGTAGCATCATGTCTTGCCGGACTTGCGTTCAACAGCGCGTCGCTCGGACTCAACCATGGTATTGCTCACGCTATCGGCGCAAAATTCCATATACCGCACGGCAGAGCTAACGCTATAGTTCTTCCGCATGTTATTGAGTTCAACTCAGGTATAAACAAGCACTCAAAGAGCAAAAAGGAATATCCGAAGTGCGTTGAAAAATACTGCAATGTTGCTAAGCTTCTTGGCGTTAACAACTTTAATGAGATAACAACTATCCGCGCGCTTGTTGGATGGATACAGTTTATGAACAAGGAAATGAATATTCCGCTTTCACTTTCACAGTGCGGGATAGATAAGAGAGAATATATGAATGCTGTGGAGAGCATGGCAGAAAAAGCTATAGCTGATGCCTGCACCGCGACCAATCCTCGTGTGCCGTCAAAAGCTGAGGTATGCCTGATCCTTGAGCATATGTATGATTGATCTAAGGCACTTAGATGCCGGGAGGTAATGTTATGTTTACTTATTTCATGCCTACAAAGCTGATAGCTGGTGAAAATGCGGTTATAGAAAATGCACAGGAGCTTATAATTGGTACAAAAGCTGTTATAATAACGGGCAGTACCTCCGGTAAGCGTTCCGGCGCGCTCGGCGACGTCACAGCTGTGCTCACTGAAAATTCTATACCTTATCTTGTGTATGACAGGATAGAAAACAATCCATCGATAGAATGCACAGTCGAAGCTGCTAAGGCAGCACGCGAATTTGGCGCAGATTTCATTATCGGTATAGGCGGAGGATCACCGCTTGACGCCGCTAAGGCAGTCGCAGTCTATACGGCGAACGAGCCTATTGATGGTTCTGATTTCGAGATGATGGATATATATAAGGGCAGCTACAAAAACAAACCTCTTCCAATGGTCGCTATACCGACTACGGCAGGAACAGGCTCTGAGACCACCCCTTATTCCATTCTTACCCTGCACAGCATACATAATAAGAAAAGCTTTTCATCACCTGATGTATTCTATAAAACAGCTTTTCTTGACGGACGCTACACCGTGGAGCTGCCGCTGCAAATAGCTCGAAACACAGCAGTTGACGCTATGTGCCATCTTTTGGAGGGCTTTACAAACAAGCGTTCTACTCCTGCTTCCGACTACATAGCACTTGAGGGACTGCGCGTTATAGGCAGCAATCTTGATATACTAAGGAACGGAAACCCTACGGTTGAAGCATGCACAGAGCTGCTCTGGGGCGCCACGCTCGGGGGAATGGTAATAGCTCAGACAGGAACGACTATTGTTCACTCCATGGGATATCCGCTCACATATTATAAGAATATCCCGCATGGAATGGCAAATGGTCTGCTACTGGGCGAATATATAGCTCTTGCACACAAGGAGATGCCTTGGAAGACTGATCTTTATCTTGAGGCTTTGGAAATGGATTCAATTGATGATATTCAGCAGCTGCTCAAGGAGATATTACCCTGTGATGTAAAGTTCACAGAAGAAGAAATATCTGAATGGACCAAGACCACTATACAGTCTAAGAACGTGGCAGTATGCCCGTTTGATGTGACAAGAGATCTTGAAATAGAGATCTATAAAAAGTGTCTGCTTTGAATTATCTATAGAGGCTGCGGCAAACTCGTTGAGTTTCGGCAACAGCCTCTTATTTTTTTTGTTTGCTGCCTCAACAGCAAAACGCCCGCTCCGGCGCTGCCGGAACGGGCGTTTATTATCAGCTGTTCTTTTTTGCTACTATAACTCTTATTCTTCCGCCTTTGTTTTCAGCCTTGTCATAATAACAAGTATAGCTGTAATCACCGCTCATAGCGGTATTCATTGAGATTTTTTCATAATGTGAAATATCTATCTGCTCAAACACAATCACCTTATCACTGAGCTTATAATCATTTCCGCCTATTGTCGCATATGCGCTTGTAAGCTCTGAAACCGCTCCGCTGTAAGCTGACAGCTTGATCTTGCTGCTTACTGCTCCGTTTTCTACGACGAACTGTACACCGTTGCCGTAAGCGATAGCTCCGCTGTTAGTTATAGTATATGCGTTGGTGCCATCGTTGATTGTCATAGTTGATGAAGTTTCTGTTCCATCCTCACTATAGGTTACCTTACTTGAGGTTACCAAGCCATATGAATACATATCTCCCGTCACATTCTTAAGAATGATCTCCGATACCTCTCCATTTGAATCAGTATCGAAATATGCTACCTGAGAACCGGTAAGAGTAAGTCCGTCTATTCTCTGCATGTATGTCTTTGTATAGAGCGGAACACTGACAGTTGGAGTATCTGCTATATCCAGGATCTTTACATCCTTTGATATATTGTAGCTGCCTATCCTCATGTTCTCATAGCTTACATATCCCGACAGCTCAGATGAGCTATTGATAACGCCTACTGTCGCCTTACCGTCCTTGAGCTGTACTCTTACTGCCTTTCCTTCACTTGATGAAACATTATATGTAGTAGGATATGTATATGTGGTAGAATCAGGTGTTACGATCGTTACATAATAGCTTGTGTATGTTGTTCCATCTGCATTTGAAAATTCTTTTCTGCCTGTATCAATTACATATCCCGCCTGTGATGTTATAGCAGATGATGCAGTTACAACACCGGCGATCTTTGTTCCATCTCTGCCCAGCAGCACTGTTACAGTATCGCCATAATTGAAGCTGCCGTTTGATGACAGGTCATTGAATGCCTCGACACCCTCAAGCTCATATGTCACGCCCGAGATAGTAACGCTCTGCGGAACATCCTTTGACGGTGTGGCACTTTCATAAACGCCTGTGACCTTTGTTGTATACGCAAGCACCATGTTGAGTTCATTGCTGTAATAGATGATGTCGTTTGTCTGTATGCTGTCAGAATCGACCTGAACGCCCTCTCTTACAAATTTTGTAGAAGAATTTGTATCAAAGCTGTTGATCCACGAATCAGATGTTACCTTGATAGGTCCTTCAACATTACCCTCGCTGTAATTGATATAGTCTATCTCACCATTTGTTTTGTATTTGACTCTAATAACATCTCCCATTTCCATAGACGAGCTGAGAGCAGCATATGTTGTCGCTGTTGAGCCCTGATAGCACACAGTAGATGAACTTATATCAAACTGATGTATTGTTGTGTTGTCACCCTCAGCATAGCAAAGCAGAGCATTGTTAAGTATTGAATAGATGACATATTTTTCAGAAAGATTTTCATCGCCTGACGAGAACGCCACAAAATACTTCCCGTCCTTTACTACCATATCGCCTGTAAGACCTACATATGACATGTCGAAGGATTCGTCTATCCTGTACTTTCCAGATGTGGTTGATATCTCATCTGATGACAAAGTTGAATCCTCGTTCTGTGACGCTATAATAGTAACATCATCAAGTATCTGACAGTTATGCACGGTTATAAGATCCTGACCGCTTTCTTTCATAGCCGTATCAAGCGTGTTGCATACGAGCAATGCCACTTGACGCCTTGTAAGCTGTTCGCCTATTGCAGCATTCATTCCGTCGGTCATCTCAAGATTCTGAGCCATTCCCACCTGCCCATACGGATATGACGCGCCAAAATCATCGTTTGTATAGCCGAGCACCTTTAGCATCATTGTTATTGCCTCTTCATATGTGACCGCTCCGCCCGGATTGAAAGTACCATCTATATACCCTTCAACAATACCTGCTGAAACAGCCGCCTGTATATACGGCGCCGCCCAATATGAACCCTTTACGTCCGAGAACGGAGAGAACTGCAAGCCTGCTGCTACCGTATTTTTATAGCTTGACGAAGCAACAGCTATTTTTGCCATCTCTGCCCTTGTTACATATGAATCAAGATAAAAATCCCCGTTATCATCACCGGTCATAATGTTCAGCTCTGACAGAAGTGTAATCATTTCATTATCTGACTGCCATGCCGAATTTGCAGCCGAAACAGGCATACACACCGTCATTGGTACGGCAACCGCGACCGCCAGCAGCGCTGATATTATTTTCCTCATAATTATTTTTCTCCTTTCAAATCATCTGGTCTATATGCTGTTTATCAGTCGCTGCGCAGCGCGTCGATAGGATTGAGCTTTGCCGCTTTTCTCGCCGGCAGGAAACCAAATATAATTCCTATACCTACAGATACACAAAATGCTACAACTATCGCGCCTGTAGATGGCGCAACCTCCATACCCAACAGCTTTCCTGCTACATATGCCATTGATGAGCCAAGCACTATCCCTATAACACCGCCTATGCAGCTTACCGTTCCCGACTCCATTACAAACTGCGTCATTATATGCTTGTGTTTTGCTCCCAGAGATTTTCTTATACCTATTTCTCTCGTTCGCTCACTTACTGAAACAAGCATGATATTCATAATTCCTATTCCGCCTACAAGCAACGATATTCCCGCTATTGCCACAAGCATAAGCTCCATTGTATCAAGCATTTCAAGCATTTCATCGATTATTGCTTTCATTGATGAAACATTGTAGTAATCAGAATCACCTATAACACCAAGCAGAAAATTTTCAAGAGCCTCTTTCGCCTCATCAACAACCTCGTCCGCAGCGGCATCTACTACATACGTACTTATAATATTTGTACCTGTTGCCTGCAGCGCAGTCGTATAAGGGATATATATCGCATCATCTGATGATCCTTCTGTAGAATCCTCTTTTTCCTCCATAACGCCTATTACAGTATAGGGTGTGCCATTTATTCTTATCGTCTCATCAACAGCCTTTGATGAAAGACCAAAAAAATATGTAGCCTCGTATGAACCAATAACCGCAACTTTAGATTTGTTCTCACAGTCGGCATAGGAAATAAATCTTCCAAAGCTCATCTCCACCCTTTTTATATCATAATATCCTTCCGAAACTCCTGTAGCTGATGATGTTATTGTGTCATCGCCTGAATCTGGTGTTTTCACCTCGCCGGAAACCGATACGCTTGGCGATACATTTGCATACAGCCCCGGATTCTGCTCAACAAAATCGTATAGCTCCTCCGGTTTCAATTCCTTTGTTGAACGCGGCGTTATTGTAGTTGTAAGAGAAGTTGTTCCAAAATCGTCAAATATTGACGTTATTTCAGATGTCAGTCCATTCATCAGTGACACAAGGATTATTACCGATGCAATACCTATGATTATACCCAGCATTGTGAGCAGCGACCTGACCTTATTATTGATTATGCTCGACAGAGCCATCATAAAGCTTTTTGTCAAACCCACGCCGCATCACCCCTCTTCGTCTCTGCCTGCCGCCGCCTGCAATGCAACATTTTTATCACCCTCAACCGGTCCATCATAGACTATCTTACCATCAGTCACACGCACTATTCTTGATGCACGGGCTGCTATGGAATTATCATGAGTGATAAGTATTATTGTATTGCCCTCGCGGTTGAGCTGCTGAAGAAATCTCATTACTTCGCGCCCGGTCTTAGAATCCAGCGCTCCGGTGGGCTCGTCAGCAAGTATTACTGATGGATCACCCGCAAGAGCTCTTGCGATAGACACCCTCTGCTGCTGTCCTCCGGAAAGCTGTGCCGGAAGATTCTTTGCCTTTGACTCTAAGCCTACACGGCGCAAGGCAGCCATCGCTCGCTGCCTCTGCTCCCTATCGCTGACACCACCGTATAACAGCGGCAGCTGCACATTCTCTATCACCGTGAGCTTGGGTATCAGGTTATACTGCTGGAATATGAATCCCAACATCTTATTCCTTACCTCTGCAAGCTCATTATCAGTGTAATTTGTTATATCCTTGCCATTGAGCTTATATGTTCCGCTCGTAGGTACATCAAGACAGCCGATTATATTCATACAGGTTGACTTTCCTGAGCCTGACGAGCCTACTATAGCCACAAATTCACCCTTGTCTATAGTAAGAGATATCCCGTCAAGAGCATGAACATCGCTGTCGCCCATATGATATATCTTATATATATCCTTTAACTCTACTAAATGAGGCATCCTCTATACCTCCTTATCTCGGGCCGCCGCCCATACCGCCGCCGCTTGGGCCACCGCCCATGCCGCCGCCGCTCGGACCGCCGCCCATGCCGCCGGACATACCGCCCATGCCGCCCATGCCGCCTTGCATCTGAGTCTGAGTCTGGCTTTCAGTTGAGCCCTGAGCCTCATTTCCGCTCGCCTTTATTGAACCGCATATAGTATCGCCTTCATTAAGACCTGATTTGATCTCAATATACTGCGCATCTGATACGCCTGTCTCTACATCTGCACTGTAATAGCCCTCAGGCGCTCTGTCATTCTCGTCCTGCTTTTCGCCCTCAACATACACAATGTTGCCGCGCTGCAGTGACTCTACCGGTACTGCAAGTACATCCTCTGCGCTTTCTACCGTTATTACACAGTCTACATTCATACCCGGAAGCAGATCGCCGTATTCCTCGATCACAATATCAACCGGATAAATTGTTACACCGTTTGTTGAGGTACCGTTTACTCCTACCTTTTCTACTGTTCCTGTAAATATTCCTTCCACAGCATCCGCAGTTATGGTTACCTCCTGCCCAACTGAAATATCATGAATATCGCTTTCATCTATCGACAGCTGCACTTTAAGTGTTGACATATCGTAAATAACTGCCATCGGCTCGTTTGAGGACGAGTTGTTGTTCTCAAGCTTATCGCCCGCCTTGCTGTTCTTTGTTATTATCGTTCCCGCTATAGGCGCCTTTATCTGATAATCCTCCAGATTTTCCTTAGCCTCCTCAAGCTGCGTTTGCGCATCGTCAAGACTGAGCGCTGCTGACTGTATTGACGAGTCAAGAGAATATGTATCATTTTGTAATATCAGATCCTCAAGAGCTGCATACGCCTCATCTCTGGACATCTCCGCATTTTTCACATTTGTCTGCGCATCGGTTATATCATTGTCTATTGTATCAGATACAATATATCCTACGGTCTGACCAGCTGTTATCTGATCGTTTACTTCAAGATATATATCACCTATTTTACCGCTGCCCTTAGAGGTTATGTATCCCTCATCATAGTACTGGAATGTCCCCAGATCATTGCATGCAACACCGTTCACAACCGCCGATGCCTTATCTGAAGTTGTCAATCCTCCAGGATTATCTACAACTATCGTTACGTATTTAACTATAGCATGTGCCGGTGTCGCTGATGACGACGACGCTACGCGCTCTACCGTTCCGCTTATCGTATCGCCTGATGCGGCGATCGTCACCGCGGCTGTATCCCCGACTGATATTGCCTCTGCATCAGCCTCATTGAAAGGAATGTCAACCTTAAGCTTTGATGAATCGTATATCTTTGCCAGCTGCGTTCCATCGTTTACATTGTCTCCGATCTTGACAAGCACCTCTGATATAGTTCCGGTATAATCGGATACTATCGTCAGATCCGCATAATCCTCCTGAAGATCATTCAGCTTTCTGATAGCAGATTCCACCGCGTCAACAGCCTTGATTATACTGTTGCGCTGTTTTTCCTCGCTTGTTGAATTAGTCTGTATTGTGTCTGTCTTTTTCCTAACTGCGTCTGCATATGATTGCTGTGCCTTTGTAAGCGAATTCTGCGCCGTCTGGACCTGCTTTTCAGCATCAGATGAATCTATCGTATACAAAAGCTGATCCTTCTCAACAGTATCTCCTTCGCTGAAATGATCGCTGAGTATCTCGCCTGTCACAAGAGCTGTTACATCATATGTATCGTTTGCCTCTACAGTTGATGAGCCATCCACCGTTCTTGTAATACTTCTTTTTTCTACTGTTGCAGTATTATATTCCACAGCAGTATTTTCTATCGCATTCTTTTTGCGTATTGTAAATACTACTGCCACAATCAGAGCAAGCAGCACAATAATAAGCAGGATCACTGTCTTTTTTGAGGGCTTCTTCATACCTTTCAATTTTTTCAAAAACTTTTTCTTGCCCTTTTCGTTGAACTCGTCAGCATCATCATGATCATCACTGAATCCTAACTCATCATTTTTCTCCTGCACTGTTTCTTTTTCCAAAACGGTGTCTTTTCCCATCATATTGCCTCCTTCAATTGAAATGGCTGTGCATACACGCAGACTGATCAGCATAATTATACATTAATTACAGCCGATACGCTCACCATAACGGTTTTTCTGTACAAACAAAAGCCTTTTATTGCATTATAAAAAGCTGCCATATTTATATGTATAATATACATATTCTTTATTCAAACAGCAACTCAAAATCATTATACTCGTTTGCACATATCATACCATAAATAAAACCTGATTTAATTATACAACTATTTTATATATTATTCAAGCACATAAAGTCATTATTTATAAATCATTAACATTTTATTTAAATTTAATAATTTAAACCATAAAAAGGACAGACCTGACATCTGTTCCGATGCCGGTCTGCCTTTTTACAGCTAATATAACTAACTTAAATGCGGATCATTCATCTTTTTTGTCAAGTCCCTGTATGTATTCATCTATGGCGTCTGCCACAAGCTTTGAATACTTAACAGCCTCAACAACCGTGCGCGCGCCGTTAACAACATCTCCTGACGCGAATATACCCTCTCTTGTAGTCTGTCCAAAGGTATTAGTGACAAGCAGTCCGCGGTCTGTTACATTAAGTCCGCCTGTATTTGCCACAAGCATGTTATCCGCGCCCTGACTGATAGCAATAATTGTGCTGTCAGCCTTTTCAAGATGCTCTGTACCCGGTATTCTTGACAAGTTTCCTTTACCATCACATTCGAGTTCAGCAAAAATAACGCCATCATCGACTATTTCTACAGGCTCTATGTGCATTTTGAACTTTACGCCCTCAAGCTTTGCGTAATTGACCTCATGCTCGCTCGCAGCGAAATAATCATGACGCGAGAATATAGTTACCTCTCTTGCTCCATGCCTTAAAGCCGTTCTGGCAACATCCATCGCCGAATTTCCGGCTCCTATTATGTTTACACGCTCGCCAAGTCTATATACCTCAGGATTAGTAAGATAATTTATAGCATAATGAACATTGCCTAAGGATTCACCCTTGATATGGAGAGTATTTGGCCTCCATACGCCTATACCTATAAATACTGCGAGATACCCATCGCGGAAAAGATCATCGATCTTTATTCCGCCGCCAACAAGAGTATTTGGTCTGATTTTTATACCCAGCTCGTAAAGCCTGTCTTTATACCGATCAAGTATTGATTTGGGAAGTCTGAATTCCGGGATACCATACCGCAGGACACCGCCTATATGCTCCTTGCCCTCAAATATCGTTATATCATACCCGCGGCGTGCAAGAATAATAGCTATTGTTATTCCGGCTGGTCCGGAACCAATAATAGCGACTTTTTTGCCGTTTTTCTCTATATCTCCAAACTCAAGCCTGTCAAAATAATAATTCGACACATAGTTCTCTATGTACGACGCATGAACAGGCGAGCCCTTCCTGTTCAGAACACAATGCCCTTCGCATTGGTTCTCGTGATTACATATCAACGAACATATTAATGACAGCGGGTTGTTTTCAAACAACATCTTTCCAGCCGCATCAATATCACCATCTAAAAGCGTCCTTATCATATTCGGTATCGGAGTATGTATAGGACAGCCCTGCACACACATAGGCTTCTTGCAATTCAAACACCTCTTTGCCTCGTTAAGTACATGATATGCCAATATGATCCCTCCACATCTTTTTATTTTGTTCAATTGTAAACTATCGATTTCCAATTGTTCACTCTCTTTTTATTATTTTATCACAAATATTCATAATATACAAGTATAAAATTAGTGTTTTTTATATAATATTCATACAAATACAGGACAGCACCTAAACATAAAGTTTTGTACTGTCCCGTATGAACGATCATATATTTTTTAATCTTTTGTATGGTACATTCTCCTGAAGCAGCTTTCTAAGCTCGTCAGGAGTTCCCTTTGTGAAGTTATCCTTATCAACCACTGAAGCCTTTTCCTTTGTATGATAGATAAAAAAGTAATTCATTGTTTCTATTACATTTTTAATCTCGCCATATTCATATTCATCATGAGAGGCATCATTGATCTCGACCATTCTGTCCTCAAAAAACTCAAACCATGTTGTTATTTTATTATTTTTCACAGCATTATACGGTCTTTTATATATGAAGCGCGGATATATTATAAGCATAACTCCTCCGCCGATCAATATTGCAACAGAAAATATGTTCCATTGCTGCGCACCAGCGTATAATCCCAAAAGAACAAGTACGATCCCTATTACCATAGTTATCATAACAAGCGCCTTGGTCTTTTCTTTATAATATATTTTAAAAAACTCTTTATAAAGCTCCGGTGTCGTTACTGTTTTAGCTTTTGCAATTAGTCTCATTCAATTCCATCCCCTTTTATCAGTCAGGCTATAAGATAATGCTTTATAAACGCGCCTATCGCTGTTGAAATATACGATATTATCGCATAGACTATAAACATTACAATAGTTGACTGTATTGTATAGAACAGATAATCCTCCTGAGCTGCTGATGTATAATACATCGCGATTGACGCCGCCTCTATCAAAGCGCAAACTATTGGCATTTTGAAATTAAAACCTATACGAACCCCATACAGCAGCATGATAACAAAAATCAATATAGGATTAAGATAAAGCATACAAATAGTATTTAACGCCTGCCTGCCCGTTTCCCCAAACGCCAGAAACGCAAGAGGCAATATATGAAATGCCACTATAACCGCCGCCAAGAACCATTTTGATGTTTCAAACGCAAATTCACTGCGCGCTATCATCGAGCTATCCTTCAAATTGCTTTTAGGCGCTTTATATTTATTCTTACTTTTACTCATAAACTCTCTCCTGTCAGCTACAGCCTAACGCTCTCACCATTCTCAGCAAGATAACGCTTAAGCTCATTAATTTCTATTTCTTTAAAATGGAACAGACTCGCCGCAAGTACCGCGTCTGCCTTTCCATCTCTAAACGCATCCAGAAAATGTTCCAAGTTCCCTGCCCCGCCGGAGGCTATAACAGGTATGCTTACGCTTTCGGATACAGCTCTTGTAAGCTCAATATCGTATCCCGCCTTTGTACCATCGCAATCCATGCTTGTAAGCAGTATCTCGCCTGCGCCCAGCTCAGCGGCGCGCTTTGCCCATTCTACAGCGTCAATACCGGTGTTTACGCGTCCGCCGTTAAGATATACCTCCCAGCCGCTGCCATCCTCGCGCCGTTTAGCGTCTATTGCACACACCACGCACTGACTTCCGAACCGCTCGGCAGCCTCTCTTATCAGCTCAGGATTCCTTACCGCCGCGCTGTTTACACTTACCTTATCCGCTCCAGCATTCAATATCTTTCTGAAATCATCTACCGTTCTTATACCGCCGCCGACCGTGAACGGGATAAACACCCGTTTTGCCACAGCCTCGACCATATCCACGACCGTATCACGCGCGTCTGATGAAGCAGTAATATCCAGAAAAACCAGCTCATCCGCCCCTGCCTTATCATATACAGCCGCGCATTCTACCGGGTCTCCCGCATCTATAAGATTTACAAAATTAACACCCTTGACCACTCGTCCGCAGTTTACATCAAGACAAGGGATTATTCTTTTTGCATACATACACGATTACTCCTTTAAGTCCAAAAATCTCTTTAATATGTCCAGCCCGGCTTTGCCGCTCTTTTCCGGATGGAACTGGGTCGCAAACACATTGCCCCTCTCTACTGCCACATCAAGCCTCTCGCCGTACTCAGTATATGCGCTGACATCTGTCCTATCCTCAGCCTTTATGTAATACGAATGCACAAAATACACATACGGCTTATCATCCGGCAATATCCTGCTTTCCTTAGCGAGCAAAATGTTATTCCAGCCCATATGCGGTATCTTAAGTCCATGCTCCGGTATCTTTACAACACTGCCCTTGAATACTCCCAGCCCTTCAACGCCGGGACTTTCCTCACTTGATCCAAACAGCAGCTGCAAACCCAGGCATATGCCAAGGAACGGCTTTGTTCCGTCTGCCGCGCGCTTGATACTCTCCACAAGATTTTTTTCCTTTAGACTGCGCATGGCATCACCGAATGATCCCACGCCGGGAAGTATCACTTTATCGGAGCGCAGTATCTCATCACTGCTGCTTGTGATAATAGACTCCGCACCCAGATAATCAAGAGCATTCTTTACACTGTGCAGGTTTCCCGCACCATAATCTATAACTGCGATCATTACATTTACCTCTTATATTGATTTATACTTATTACACGGTAACAATGTAATTATTGTATCATAAATTGAATAATAATTCAATACAATACGCAAATTTTTTATTTTGTGCCGCTTTTGTATCCTTCGCTGTTTACAAGGAACTCTACTGTAACACTTTCAAGATATTCATTTATTACCATGCCTAACCCTTCCCACACAGGCAAAGTTTTGCATCCCTCAGCTTTCGGGCATGAAATAGGCTTCACATCAAGACAAGGCACCGGCTGCAAAGATCCTTCAGTGCAGCGCAGCACTCCGGCAACTGTGCATTCCGACGCCGGACGCGCCAGCTTATAGCCGCCTCCCTTGCCGCGCACCCCCATAACAAAACCGCCGCGATTCAAAAGAGCTATTATGCTTTCAAGATATTTTTCTGAAAGCCCCTGCCTTTCAGCTATATCACTCAGCCTTATATATTCATCGGGTCTTCCTGTATCATTCTCCGCAAGATCTATCATAACATGCAACGCATATCTTCCCTTTGTTGTTATTTTCATACTCTATTCCCTCCGATCTCTTGTATATGAATAATTATACTACAAACCCGATAGGTTTTCAATAGTTACATGTATGAAATATTGAAAAATATTTGTGAATATACTAAAAGAGGCTGTAGTTTGCTACAGCCCCAATTAAGTATTAGATTTTATCAGATATTAAGAGCATTGCAAAGCGGCTTCATTGAAGCATCTGAATCAAGAAGTATGTACTTGATCTTTCCGCCTTCCGGAGCGCCCTCGCCTATAGCTATCGTATTTGCTCCTGCATTAAGTGACTCTGCTACTATTGATACGCTATTGATAGTGCCATCGGCATTATAAACAGCCTTGAGCAGCTTTACAGCTGCAACTGCTTCACTTGCGTTTACAACAACGTTGTCATCTGATTTTGTCATCTCTATCGTAATCGGCTCGTTATCCGCAAGATATATCTTTTCAAGCTCGCCCAGAATATATTCTGCTATCTTTGAACCAAGCTCTGTTGTATAGTGGTTATGATCAGGATACCAGCTCTGTACAAGCTCAAGAACTGTCTTAGGAGCTACATAACCCTGATTAATGCTGTTTGCAGTATTTGCAAGCTCCAGTATCTCATCCTCTGTAAGGTTTGCTGCTGCAAGCTCATTAAAGTAATCCTCGCCCCACTGTCCTACATCTATAACATTAAGACCATACTTTTCAGCTATGCTTCTAAGCACCGGATTCCTTGCACCGTCTTTTCTGGAAACATTGAATGTATTTGTTGCTTCATCATATGTACCGTATCCGCTCAAAGGACCATCAGGTGTTGCTGTGAGTATTACAGGTATCGCGCCTCTGTCCATTATAGCCTTAACATAATAGTTGTCAAGCAATGTTTCAAATGCAGATCCTTCGTTAGCTTCTTTTGAGTTAATTCCCATGTTTACTGTTACATAGTCGCCCGGACATATAGCAAGCAGAACCGCCTCTACTCGAGCCTGGTTATAGTAATTAACAGAATCTCGTCCTGCCATACCATGATTTGCATATCCTGAAAATACCTCAGGAAGCATTTCATCTGTTACATTATTGCCCCAGCTTGAATACTCTCTTTCATCTACCCACTTGCTCGGATCCACCGCCTGAGCCGCCTTGTCACTGTTATAATTGCTGTAGTGACCAGAGTTCTTGGTTGTTGAATCGCCTATTGAATAGATCATCGGCTTTGTATTCGCACTCTTTGCCGGGATCTGCGATATTGTAAGTGAGCTTAATGTTGAGCCCGCTTCAAATTTAAGATCAAGTACGCCGTCACATACCGCTACCTGGAAGCTTGATCCTGATTTAGCTATTCCTGTAGTAGCCGAAACTGTTTCAACAACTTCTGATGTCATTGAAGCGCTTGTTGTATCAACCGATACATTGTAGTTACCATTCGGTACCTTTGCCTTGAATGTATATGCCGCCGTTCCTGTTACATTGTTCTCATTTACAGATATTGAACCTGTATTGCTGAAACCAAATCCAAGAGTATCAGTATACAGAGTGTCTGTTACCTGTGTATAGCCCTCAGCTGCCTCAGCTGAACCAAAAGCAAAATTCAATCCGTGAATGTTTACCTTTACTGTAGCGTATAATCCCTCGGTATTTGTTGCAACAATAGTTACAACTGCCGGTACCGCATCAGATGTTACTGTAAGAGTACCATTATCAAATGTCACACCCTTTACTGTTGTTTCTGTAACACCGGTCTTGTCGCATAGCTTGTATGTGATTATATCTTCTACAGGCTCTCCATCTCCTGTCATAGTCGTAGCCACATAATGATCTACTACATCCTCCTCGCCGGCAAACGGTATAGTTATGCTTGTTGAACCAGATATAAAGGAAACATTATTTGAGCTTGAAATGCGGCGTATGGTCTTTCTTGACTCTGCGCCCGCTGCCTTAGCAACTATAGTAAGATCACCTGAGCCAGCGCCCGGGCTTGCCTTGAGAACTGCTGTCTGTGTTCCTGTCTTTTCGATCACTATAGCTTCACCGGAATAGTTTTCGAGCGACCACTCAACGTCACCGCTCATCTCAAGTCCTTCATCACTAAGGATAGTAGCCTTGAGATCAAGAGTCTGGACTTCTTCGCCCTCCTCCGGTACTCTTATTGAATCCTGCGAGCTTATCGACATTGAATCAACTACCGGCTTATATATCTTAAGATTTTTGATCGATGCCGGTAATGTTCCGTAAATGCTGAAGAATGCCGGCGCAACGTTTGAATTGATCGCAGTTGCCTCTGTCTTTCCAACATAACTGCCTTCGGCATCATATCCTGCTATCCAGCCCTCTCCTGTTGTAATATCGCAGGAAATAATCAGTCTGTTCCACTCGCCGGATGTAAATCCGGAAAGCGTCTGGTCGCCGATTGTATAGCTTGTTCCGCTGTCTGCCTTTACAGTGAACACTCTCTGTGTCTTTTCGTCATTAGGAACTCTGTCTGAATACACGATCTCTGTTCCAACTGAAGGCTTGATCTCCATGTCGATTATGAACTGACTTGTTACAGAACCAATTCTATTTACTCCCAGAGTCGTTCCTGACGTTCCTCCTCCGGTTGAAAACTCCATATACTTATCGCCGTTTTCATCTTTATTAAGCGACAATGTTCTGCTTGCGTTTGAGCCGTATATTGACCAGTTTGGCAAAATCTCGTCAGCATAGTCCTGAGCTGTTCCAACTATAGAATATCCCACAAGTGAATCGGCATAATCATTCAGATCTATAGGATATCCAGCCGGAGGATATATCTGATTTTCATCAGCCGTTGTTGAGCCTGCTATGAGGAACTTATACTGTGCTGTCTTTGTGATGTCTCCCAACTGTACTGTAGCTGTTATGATACCCAAGAAATTGCCGACACCATTTTTGACGCTCAGCGAACCATTTGGATTGTTTTCTTCAAATGTCTCGCCTATATAATCATCATCATCGCCTTCAAGTCCCTTTACATCCCATGTTATAGATAAGCCGTCAGCGCCTGAAAAATCTGAGCCCTTATCACCTAAAATAGAAAGCTCTACCGGATATGACTCTGAGGCTTCCGCTTCTTCAGGTCCGTAAATTATTTTACCCGGTGTTTTTGAGAATGTAACGCTGTCAAGCACTTCTACAGCTTCTGTATCCTCTTCAAGGAATGTCCTTACATTATCTATGTAGAAATACTCTCCGCTTTTCGTACTCATGTCTATTATAAGGCTGTTAGGTATGTTTCCATTTCTGTAGCCCATACCATTCATTGCAGCCTTTGGAGTGGCTTCGGTTGCCGATTCTGCATACTCTGCTTTATCATAAATTGCGTATGACAAGGTTGCATCCTTTTTGTTTATTTCTGCTCTGATAGTATACCATGTTCCTATCACAGCATCTAATGATTTACCGTACTGACCGTTTCCTCCGCCGTATACATAGCCTACCGGCACTGTGCTGGCAGTCGATGCTCCGTAGATCTTCATTGCTGTGCCGAGCTTAGATGTTGATTCAGCAAAAGCAAAATAAGCTCCTGAATAATTCTTATCATCCGTTCCTGTTACAGGTAACTCAAAATAAACATCCATTGTGAGATAGCCTACTCCTGTTGACGGTATTTCATTGAAAATGCCGTCAAATGATACCTTCGTTGCACCATTTGATATTTTCAGAACCTTATTTCCGCTGTCTTTAGGATCAGCCACAACCTCTGTGTTCTCTGCCGCGGCATAAGTACCTTCAAAATCCTGGTTTGATAACTCCGTCTGAATTATTTCAGCGCTTGCCGGTATGACAAACCCGAGCTGGGTCACCATAGCGGCAGCTGAGATCAAAGCAATAACTTTCTTTGTCACTTTCATTCTCTCTCCTCCTTAAAAAAGTTTAGTCCGCAATTAAACATAATATGTTGTTTATATTATATCATAAAATATAATTTTGTACATAGTTTTTGTGAAACTTGCAACTTTTTTAACAAAAAAAATCTGATTTTTTTACTATTTCAACTTAAATACAATTATGTAATTATTTTTATTTAGGGCTTGACAAACTTAATTTATTTTGCTATAATATCTATTGTTGCATATGCAGATGTGGCGGAATTGGCAGACGCGCTAGACTTAGGATCTAGTGTCCCCGACGTGCAGGTTCAAGTCCTGTCATCTGCACCAGATAATGATAATCCGAACCCGATCCCAATCGGGGATGGCTTTGGATTTTTAGTGTATTTTGAGTGCTAAAGCAAAAACGGTGGTATCGTGAGTGATACTGCCGTTTTTGCTTTAAACCGAAACATGTTTGTTATTTCGACAAACTCATGATATAATAAGTGCGCTCACACGTGAAAGACTCGCAGAAAAGGCGGAAATATCTACACAGTTTCTTGCTGATATTATAAATTCCATACCTGTCGCGAAAAAGAGTTTTGCAAAGGATCTGCTCTCTGTTTTCGCGGAGGCTCTGAAAGAGGGCAGTGCAGAAAACAGCTAAAAATATGAGGCGGCCACAAAGCTCAACGAGCTTTCGACCGCCTCACGCGCTTTTGAAAAACCGCTCAGAACTGATGATCCAAGGTCACAGCCCCATATCAGTTAAAATATTTTTTAAAAAATGATTCCAGCTTGTCAAACGGTATTATCTCCATTTGATCGTAGAGATCAGTATGCGACGCGCCCGGGATTATCATCAATTCCTTGTTCTCTCCCTTCAGCAGCTTGAACGTATCGCGGCTGTACATCAGCGAATGCGCGTTTTCTCCGTGCACAAGCAGGACGGCGCTCCTTATCTCCGGCGCGTATTCAAACATGCGCATATTCATAAGCGAGCCGCACGCCGTAGAGGTCCAGCCGTTATTCGAGTTCAGTGACCGCGGATGATAGCCGCGCTCCGTCTTGTAATAAGCCACATAATCCTTCAGGAACTGTGGCGCATCGTCCGGAGCCGTTTCGGGGAGCGCTCCGGCAAGAGTATACCGACCATTTCTGTAGTCCTCAGTCCTCTGCCGGTTATAGCTCACGCGGGCGTCATAACGTCCGTCCTCGTCTATCGAATCAAAATACCCGAGAGCAGTGTTCCTGCTCATATCATACATTGTCATTGCCGCCGTCGCCTTTACTCTCGTGTCGAGCGCGGCAGCCTGAACCGCCATGCCGCCCCAGCCGCATATGCCTATGAGCCCTATCCTGTCAGGATCAACATTTTCCTGCACAGAAAGAAGATCCACCGCCGCCTGATAATCCTCCACATTTATATCGGGAGAATTAAAGTACCGCGGATGCCCGCCGCTCTCGCCTGTATATGACGGGTCAAACGCGATCGTTAGAAACCCCCGCCTTGCCATCTCCTGCGCATACAGTCCGGAGCTCTGCTCCTTTACCGCTCCGAACGGTCCGCATACCGCTATTGCCGACAGCCTTCCCGTATACTCCGCAGGCTCGTAAAGGTCTGCCGCCAGTGTTATGCCGAAATGATTTACAAACGTCACCTTTCTGTGTTTCACCCCGCCGATCTCAGGGAACACCTTGTCCCATTCCTCTGTAAGCCTGAGTTTTTCTTCTATCACAGCCGTATCATCAAAATTTACTGTAGTTTTCATGTCTGACTCCTTTCGCGCATATGCCTTTCCGTTTGTTTATTCCAGTATACCACACTTCCGCTCCGATGTCTAATACTTATACGATATACATATCTATGCCTGAAAAGCATTATGCCGGACTATAAAAAAATTATTTTCACGACAGCTTGTAATGCTGTAAAAATACTGAGCAGATCCTTTTATTCTATCTCCTGTTCCAGACCGATAAATTCGGCAGTGTTAAAAAAGTCAGCTATGCTTATATTGAATCCGTCGCACATCTTTTTAATGGTCACTATACCTGGATTTTTGCTTTCGCCGTTCAGTATGCTTTTTATTGTTGACTGTGACACTCCTGATATATAGCTCAATCCATTCGGCGTGATGCCCCGCTCCCTGCACAGCGTTATGATCCTGTCCACTACTACATCATATATTCCCATAGCACCCTCCTGTTTTTTATATAATGATATATCACTATAAATATTTTTGTTAGTGATATATCACTTAAATACGATCAATATATGGTTGAACACTCTGCTTTTCTTATCGCCTGTGTAGATCATTCATTCGGCGGGGCGGCAAAAACCCTGGAGTATGCAGCGAGGACAGATCACATTAAAATATTTAATATCGGAACGTACAAAGTATAACACGGTTTTTGAATGAGTAAACAAATTGTAAACAAAATTTAAAATAAAAATTGCCTTGAATATGATATAATTTAT
>CALXSS010000005.1 GCA_944391225.1 uncultured Clostridia bacterium | reverse complement strand
GCAGTGATCCTTAAAAAATGGCTTATCTGCTTTGTTCTTTTCGCTTTATGTGGTCTGTGCATTTTGCTACAGCCCCAGGACATAATGCGGGAGGTATAGCATGGATTTTACAATATTAACGGGAATGTCAGGTTCGGGCAAAACACAGGCGATACATTTTTTTGAGGATCTGGGATATTTCTGTATAGATAATATGCCGCCTGCCCTCATACCGATGCTGGCGGACATGCTGCTTACGGTAAAGGAGAAATTCAGAAATGTTGCGCTCGTTATAGATATTCGTGTCGGAGATATGATAAACGAGCTGATGGGACAGGTGGAAAAGCTCAGAGAAAGTTATAATGTCAAGCTGATATTCCTTGACACGGACGACAATACTCTTGTTAAGAGATACAAGGAAACGCGCAGGAATCATCCGCTGAATAATAAGGACGGGCTGCTTGCATCAATACAGGAGGAGCGCGCTATGCTTAGATCGCTCCGCGAAAGATCGGATTATATCATAGATACATCAACGTTGACGAATAATCAGCTGCGAGAGATGTTTATGGAAATATACAATCTTACCACGGTCAATTCCTTGTTTGAAATAAAGATCGTGTCATTTGGATTCAAGCACGGGATACCGATGGATGCCGACCTTGTTTTTGATGTGCGCTGTCTGCCAAATCCATTCTATGTACCTGAGCTGAAATATAAGACAGGAAACGACATGGAGGTACAGGATTATGTTATGAAATTCCCGTCAGCTGTCACATTTTTTGATAAGCTGGCAGATATGATGGAATTTCTGATCCCGCTCTATGTGGAGGAGGGTAAAAAGTCGCTGATGATAGCCATAGGCTGCACGGGCGGACATCACAGGAGCGTAACTATCGCAAACAGGCTTGGAGACTTCCTAAGCGGTCTGGGATATGATGTAGATACTATACACAGAGATATTAAGATATAATGCTATGAAAGAATTAAAAATCGCAGCCATAGGCGGAGGCACAGGGCTTTCGACTATGCTAAAGGGACTTAAACTACATACCGATAAAATAACAGCTATCGTGTCCGTCGCAGATGACGGCGGATCCTCGGGAGTGCTGAGGGAGGACAGGGGAATGCTGCCTCCGGGAGATATACGAAACTGTATTGCGGCTCTTACGGATCTTGATCCGCTATATGGCGATCTGCTCAATTATCGGTTTTCGGACGGAGTCTTTGGCGGGCACACTCTTGGCAATATGATGCTTGCAGCTATAAATGATATGTCGGAGAATTTTGGCGAGGCGGTATCTAAGCTGTGTCGGCTCATAGGGATATCGGGAAAGGTAGTGCCGGTGTCAAATGAGTCGTTAACGCTTGGAGCAAGACTGAGAGACGGCAGCGTTATTTATGGGGAATCAAATATAGGTGAAAGAACAAATACAGAAATACCTATCGAAAGAGTGTTTATAGAGCCGCGCGACGCAAAGCCGATCGAAAGCGCCATAAGAGCCGTCAATGAAGCGGATATAATAGTTCTGGGACCCGGAAGCCTGTACACAAGCGTTATACCCAATCTGCTTGTAAACGGAATGACGGAGGCTGTTATGAACAGTCCGGCAAAAAAGGTATATGTGTGCAATATCATGACGCAGCCGGGCGAGACGGACGGCTATACCGCGGTGGATCATCTTGAAGCCTTGGAGAGTCATTCGGCGCGCGGGATAGCGGATTATATTGTGGTGAATGATTCGGAGATACCGCAAAGCGTTCAGTCGGTGTATAAGGAGGAAAACTCAGAGCCGGTAATAGACGATACCGACAGACTCAATGGCAGAGTGGGGATACTCCACGGCAACTTGTTTCTTGTCAAAGACGGGCAGATCCGTCATAACTTTATTCGCCTTGCCAGAGGTATAGTAAGGCTTGGCTAAGGCTGAAAGGAGCGCGTATATGTCTTTTTCATCTGAAATAAAACAGATATTGTGCAAAACAGAATATGAATGCCCCGGCTGCCGCAGTGCAGAGCTTGCGGGCTTTTTCAGATTTACGGGCAGAACTCAGGCGGGCGGCATGCGTATTCCTGTATCAGGAGCTGTCGGGACAAGGATAAGGAGAGCTGTTGAGGATGGCGTTGAGCCGATGCGGTCCGCGCCGGAAAACAGCTGCTGCCGCATTGCTTACATACGCGGGGCGTTTCTTGCAGGCGGCTCGGTAAGCGATCCGCAAAAGGAATATCATTTGGAATTTGACGCGAAAGCGGACGGAGGCGCTGAGGAGCTTGCTGAAATCCTTAAGGCGCAGGGCTTCAGACCAAAGAAAACTCTCAGAAAGGGCAGAGAGGTGATCTATATAAAAGAAAGCTCTCAGATAGCTGATCTTATCGGATATATGAGCGGAGGCAGAGCCGGACTTGAAATACTCTCCGTTCAGGTGGAAAAGGAGCTTAAAAGCTCTATTGTAAGACAGGTAAACTGCGACAGCGCAAACCTAAATAAGCTTGCAAGAGCGAGCTCAAGGCAGATCGCAGCTATCAAAAAGATAAAGGCTGCGCGAAAGTGGTCGGCTATGCCCGAGGTGCTGCGTGAAATAGGCGATCTGCGCCTGAGGTATCCCGACATAAGTCTTGAGGCGCTTGGGAAAATGACAAAGCAGCAAATAGGAAAATCGGGTGTGAACCACAGGCTGCACAGGATAATTGAATTTGCCGATTCTCTCGGCAGCTGATAGTTGGAGAAACAGAAAGTTGAAAAGCTTAAGCAGAGCTTTTCAACTGCTTTAAGATAAATGCGCTGCCGCAGGACCGTTTGAGCGTTTTGCAGCAGCTCCACAGTTTTAAACAGGAGGCGGTGCATATATGGCATTCTGCCATTTACACACACATACAGAATACAGCCTGCTTGACGGCGAGGCGAGCATTAAAAAGCTTGTGGCGCGCGTTAAGGAGCTTGGAATGGAAAGCTGCGCTATAACAGATCACGGCACAATGTACGGCGTGGTTGATTTTTACCGCGAGTGCAGGGCAAACGGCATAAAGCCGGTGATCGGCTGCGAGGTATATGTTGCGCCCGGCTCGCGGTTTGATAAGGTGCATGGTGTTGACAACAAATATACGCATCTGATATTGCTGGCGGAAAATGATACCGGATATAAAAACCTTATATATCTCGTGAGCATGGGATGTATAGAAGGATATTATTATAAACCAAGAATAGACAAGCAGCTTTTAAGGGAGCATTCTGAGGGTCTAATAGCTCTTTCGGCGTGTATTGCAGGAGAGCTGCCGCGCTCGGTGCTCAATGGCGAGCATGAAAGGGCGCGCGAGGTTGTCCGTGAATTTCGGGAAATATTCGGAGATAATAATTATTTCATAGAGCTGCAGGATCACGGCTTGCCTGAGCAGAAGCAGATATTGCCTGAGCTTATAGCTATAGCGCGCGAGACCGGCACAGGGCTGGTGGCAACGAACGATATACATTATCTTACAAGGGATGATTCTTTCTATCAGGATGTGCTGATGTGCATTCAGATGGAAAAAACCGTGAACGATACCGACAGGATGAGATTTGAGACGCGCGAGTTCTATATTAAATCGGAAGATGAAATGCGCGAGCTTTTCGATTATATTCCGGAGGCGATCGAAAACACCGCAAAAATAGCTGAGCGCTGCAATGTGGATTTTGATTTCAGCACAAGGCATCTTCCGCGGTTTGACGTTCCCGATGGCAGAGATGCGTTTGAATATCTTACCTCGCTTTGCCGCGATGGGCTTTACAGCAAATACGATCCTCCGTCAGAGGAGCTGAAAGAAAGGCTCGAATATGAGCTGGGCGTTATAAAAAAGATGGGGTTCGTGGACTATTTCCTTATAGTGCGCGACTTCATACATTTTGCGCGGACTCACGGCGTGAGAGTCGGTCCGGGACGAGGAAGCGCTGCCGGAAGTCTTGTTTCATACACGCTCGGCATAACGAGCATAGATCCAATCAAATATTCGCTCATATTTGAAAGATTTTTGAATCCGGAAAGAGTAAGCATGCCGGATATTGATATAGATTTCGCGCCGGAGGGCAGACACAAGGTAATAGAATATGTAGTGGAAAAATACGGCGAGGCAAATGTCGCGCAGATAGTGACCTTCGGAACAATGAAAGCCAAGCTTGCGATACGTGATGTGGGCAGAGCCCTGGATATACCGTACGCCGATGTGGACAGGGTGGCAAAGCTTGTGCCGAATGATCTTAAGGTCACGATAGACAGCGCTCTTGGCAGCGTTCCGGAGCTGAAAGCGCTATATAACGGTGACGAGTCGGTAAAAAGACTGCTTGATACGGCGCGCGCGCTTGAGGGGCTGCCGCGCCATGCGTCAACTCATGCGGCAGGCGTTGTTATAACTCAGGAGCCGATAGTAAACTATGTGCCTCTGACTATGAACAAGGATAATTTCATCACTACTCAGTTCCCAAAGGATACGGTCGAAAGCCTCGGACTGCTGAAGATGGACTTCCTTGGACTGAGAAACCTGACGGTGCTTGACAATGCGCTGAGGATCATAAAGGAAACGCGCGGAATAGATATAGATCTTGATAAGATAGATTACGACAGGCAAGAGGTGTTCGAGCTTGTAGCCTCAGGCAATACTGACGGAGTATTTCAGCTTGAAAGCAGCGGTATGCAGTCGTTTATGACAGAGCTTGTGCCTGACTCGTTTGAGGATATAATAGCCGGTATCGCGCTGTACAGACCTGGTCCTATGGATCAGATACCGCGCTATATTCATAATAAAAGAAATCCGCAGGATATAAGCTATAAACACCCTTTGCTTGAGGATATACTCAACGTTACATACGGCTGCATAGTGTATCAGGAGCAGGTGCTTGAGATAGTAAGGGTGCTTGCGGGATATTCGCTCGGAAAGGCGGATCAGCTCAGGCGTACTATCTCAAAGAAGAAAGCAGAGCAGATGAAGGTAGAGCGGCGCAATTTTATTTACGGCTCTCCTGATGACGGGATCCCGGGCTGTATAGCAAACGGCATCGAAGAGGAAACGGCAATATCTATTTTTGACGAGATAAATGATTTTGCAAACTATGCGTTCAATAAGTCGCACGCGGCGGCATACGCGTTTGTGGCGTATCAGACGGCATATCTAAAAACCTTTTATCCTGTGGAATATATGGCTGCGCTTATCTCCACGATAGATGATATGGATAAAATCAATCATTATATCATAAACTGTAAAGAGATGGGCATTGACAGACTTCCGCCTGATGTAAACAGGAGCATGGCGGGATTTACGGTTGAGAACGGCGCGATACGTTTTGGACTGGCAGCTATAAAAAATGTAGGCAGAGCGTTTATAGATCATCTTATAAGAGAGCGTGAAGGCGGCGGCGAGTTCAAAAGCTTTTCGGATTTTATCGAAAGAATGACCGGGAACGATATGAATAAGCGCGCAGTTGAAGGGCTTATCCTGAGCGGAGCGTTCGATTCTATGGGCGCAAAGCGCTCGCAGCTTATGCAGGTGTATGAATCTGTCATGCAGGGAACATCACAGAACAGGCATAATAATATAGCGGGACAGATATCCATGTTTGATCTGTTTGAGGAAACACCGGAGATCGAAATGCCGGATATAGATGAATTCCCTAAGCGTGAGCTTTTAAGAATGGAGAAACAGTCAATAGGAATGTATTTTTCGGGTCATCCTATGGAGGAGTACACCGAAAAGCTCAAAAAGCTTACGTCTTGCAGCACTTTCCTGATAAATGAAAGTGTGACGAAGAATGAGGAGGGCTATTACGTCAGCTCGGGCAGAGGTATGCACGACGGAGACAGCGTTGTGCTCGGCTGTATAATAGAAAGACGTGTGAACAAGACGACAAAGAATAAGGCGCAGATGGCGTTCCTAACTCTTGAGGACGCATATGGTTCAGTGGAATGTATAGTTTTCCCGAAGATCCTGTCAAGATATACGGGAATGCTGTCTGAGGGCGTAATGCTGCTTGTATGCGGAACGCTCAGCCTGCGCGAGGATGAGCAGCCCAAAATACTGATGAACTCAGCAGAGCCGCTGGAGGACGCCATAAAGCGCGGCAGCGCGGCTTTTGTTCAAAACAGCGCCGGAGCGGGAAAGCGGAACGGCGGCTCGGAAAAAAGCGCCGCGACGGTAAAGCTGAGCGAAAGGGTGCTGTATATAAGGCTGGCAAAGCGCAGCGCTGATATAATGTCGCGCGTAAGAGAAAGCCTTGCGCCGTTTCAGGGCGATATGGAAGTGCGTTTATATTTTAACGATACTCATAAGGTAGTCCGCGCTCCGCGCGAGCTGTTTTTTAACGGAACGCAGGGCGCGCTCAATGAGCTCAGGTATGAATTTGGAGAAGAAAATGTTGTGATAAAATAGGATCAACGCTTTTATATTAGCATAAATCTGATAGAGTTTACACTGATTTTACAAAAAAAACACGATTTTCAAATGTATTTTTAGAAAATTTGTCAAAATACACAAAATACACTATAAGAAAATGTCATAATATCATAGCAAATAACGCTTGAAATTTTCGCGGAAATAGTATATTATATATTTAGTATGATATATTGTTGTGAAAATGTAAGATAAGCAGTTATTTAACAATGTATCTTGTTATATTATTATGAGCGGGAGGTTCGGATGAAGTGGAGGAATATTCATCAGGCGATTACGTTGTAATAAAAGCGCTCGAAAACGGAGTAAATATTATCGGGCTTACAAGAGGCAGAGACACCAAATTCCATCATACGGAAAGGCTTGAAAAAGGCGAGGTGTATATGGCTCAGTTCACCGAGATAACGTCGGCAATGAAAATATGCGGTCGCGCCGAGGTCTACACAAAGCACGGTAAGATAATTTCCGAATCGCGGGAATAAAGAGGTCGTTATGTGGACAGTAGTATATTTATCTCAGAACAAGGATAAGGTGGACAGACTCATAGAGATCCTTAACAGCAGCAATATAATGACAATGCTGAAGGTAAGCAGGGAGGACGACTATGAAAGCGGTACTGCATATGAGATCCTTGTTCCGCAGACTGAGCTTGAATCGGCACAGGATATTATATTTGATACCGAAATTTCAGGCTGATAAGACTCCGGCTAATGGAGCAGAATATTGGTTTGCCGCGGATATCAGTATAATGCGGCGTTCTGCCTCAGCCTAAAGCAAGGCTCATTGTGCAGAGTGGGAAACATTTAATAATTACCAAGACAGTCCAACTGCGAAGTGGGGCTTTGCGGTTGCCTATAGATATATAAAGTGTGGGAGGCTATGTTATGGAAAATAAAACCATCAGAACAATCGGCGTTTTAACAAGCGGCGGCGATGCGCCGGGTATGAACGCTGCAATAAGAGCGGTCGTAAGAACAGGCGCATATTACGGACTTAAGGTGTTTGGAATAAAGCGTGGCTATAACGGTCTTATAAACGGCGAGCTTGAGGAAATGAATGCGAGATCTGTATCCGAAACTTTGCAGAGAGGCGGTACATGTCTTATGACGGCGCGCTGCCTCGAATTCAAAGAGGAAGCAGGAGTGAGAAAGGCATGTCATATCGCTCGTGTGTTTGGTATTGACGGTTTGATAGTTATAGGCGGTGACGGCTCATTCAGAGGCGCTCGTGATCTTTCAAATGCGGGACTTCCGACTATCGCTATGCCGGGAACTATAGACAATGATATAAGCTGTTCGGAATATACTATAGGATATGACACGTGTCTTAATACTGTTAAGGATCTTGTGGATAAGATACGCGACACTGCATCGAGCCATGAGCGCTGCTCTGTTATTGAGGTAATGGGCAGGGCTGCCGGTTATATAGCTCTTGAGGCCGGTATCGCTTGCGGAGCTGAGGTCATCCTTATTCCGGAAAAATCATACAGCTTTGACGAGGATGTGCTCCGTCCTATTCTTGAAGCTAAATCACGCGGCAAAAAGCATGCTATTATAATAGTTGCCGAGGGCATTGGCGGAGTTATAGAGATGGCTCAGGAGATAGAGGCAAAGACGGGTATCGAATCTCGCGCCACGATTCTTGGTCATGTTCAGCGCGGCGGCTCGCCTACTGTCAGAGACAGAGTTATTGCGAGCCAGATGGGAGCAAGAAGCGTTGAGCTTTTGCTCGCGGGAAAAGCAAACAGAATAGTATGTATGCAGCACGGCGAAATAACAGATGTTGATATTAACGAGGGTCTCGAAATGAAAAAAGAGATCTCTGAGGAGCTTATTTCTCTTGCACATAAGCTTTCAGTTTGATAATTCAGGGGTATTGTTCGCGATACCCCTTGTTTAATAATGAAGTACAGCCAACAACCAAAAAGGAGTAAAATATGAGAAAAACAAAGATAGTATGTACCATAGGTCCGGCTACAGACAGCGAACCTATGCTAAGAAATCTTATGCTTGCGGGAATGGACGTGGCAAGGATCAATTTTTCGCACGGCACGCACGAGGCTGCCAAGGAGATGGTGGATAAAATCAAAAAGGTGCGCGCTGAGCTGGATCTTCCTGTAGCGATACTGCTTGATACAAAGGGACCTGAGATACGTCTTAAAAAATTCAAAAACGGAAAGGTAACCCTTAAGGAGAACCAAACCTTTACTCTGTGTACAAGCGACGTTGAAGGCGACGAGCAGATGGTTTCAATAACATATGAGGATCTTCCAAATGATGTTACTATAGGCTCAAGGATACTTATTGACGACGGTCTTATTGAGCTTCAGGTAGCGTCGGTCAAAAATGATAAAATAGTTTGTATCGTGCGTAACGGCGGAGTTGTTTCAGACTCAAAGGGCGTTAACGTTCCGAATGTGGAGCTTTCAATGCCGTATATGAGCGACAAGGATCGCAGCGATATT
The DNA here is from genome assembly GCA_944391225.1 of uncultured Clostridia bacterium. GTDB lineage: Bacteria > Bacillota > Clostridia > UBA1381 > UBA1381 > Ornithomonoglobus. Next base: position 60,861 of record CALXSS010000005.1, on the reverse strand, counting down.
CTGTTCGGAATAGAGCAGGATTTTGATTTTATAGCCGCTTCGTTCTGCCGCACTGCTGAGGACGCGCTTGAGATAAAGCAGCTGCTTGAGCGCAACGGCGGACGAGACATAAATCTTATCGCAAAGATAGAGAACGCGCAGGGCGTGAACAATATTGATGAGATACTCAATGTTGTTGACGGCATAATGGTAGCGCGCGGCGATATGGGTGTTGAGATAGATATGCAGGATCTGCCCGTTATACAAAAGGATCTTATAAGCAAGACGTACAAGGCGGGCAAGAGAGTTATAACCGCAACACAGATGCTTGACTCCATGATACGCAATCCGCGTCCTACAAGAGCGGAGGTCAGCGACGTTGCAAACGCTATCTATGACGGTACCTCAGCTATAATGCTTTCCGGCGAAACGGCTATGGGCAAATACCCTGTAGAGGCTGTAAAAACGATGGCTTCTATAGCGGAGCGCACAGAGCGTGATATAGATTATGTAAAGCGTCTTAAGATGATGGATTTCGAGAGCGGGTTTGATGTGACCAACGCTATATCTCACGCTACATGCACAACAGCTCACGATCTGGGAGCCGCTGCCATAATCGCTCTCACATATTCGGGCGGAACGGCAAGACAGATATCGAGATTCAGACCGACCTGTCCTATAATCGCACCTACTCTCAGCGAGAAGGCAAGACGCCAGCTCAATCTTTCATGGGGAGTTGTGCCGGTGATAAGCCATGTGGCAGCCAATTCCGACGAGCTGTTCGACAGCGCCGTGGACGATGCCGAGCGCATGAACCTTGTCAAGAACGGCGATCTTGTAGTAATAACAGGCGGCGTGCCAATGGGCGTTGCCGGAACTACGAATATCATGAAAGTCCATCTTGTAGGACATATACTTGTAAAGGGCGAGGGTCTTTCAGACCTGCACACCACAGGAACTGTGTGCATCTGCCGCGGAAGAAAGGAGCTTGACGCCAAGTTCAACGACGGCGATATAGTTGTGCTCGACAGGCTTTCGCGCGAGATGATACCAACGCTGAAAACGGCTTCGGGAATTATTATCGAGGCGTCGGATCATGTAGACGATCTGCGTATTCTTTCAATGGCTCTTGATATACCTGTTATAATAGGCGCGGCAGGGGCTACAAAGATATTGAAGTCCGGCACATCTATAACAATGGACGCATCTAACGGAATGGTCTATGCCGGACACAGTAAAATTGAATTTGAATAATATGGAACAATAAGGCTGAGACCGGCTCGTATTTCGTGCCGGTTTCAGCTTTTGCATAAAGTGTAAGGAGTGATGATTATGGCTTATACAAGCGAGACGAGAATTACAGTAAGGTACGCTGAGACCGATATGATGGGTATTGTGCATCATTCAAGATATTACCCGTGGTTTGAGCAGGCGAGAACCGATTTTATAAAGAAATCGGGTATTACATACTCTCAGATGGAGCAGATGGGAATACTCCTGCCGCTTACCGAGACACAGTGCAGATACCTATATGGGCTTAAGTATGAGGACGAGGTGCTCATAACCTGTAAGATAGACAAGCTCACTGTGGCGCGTATCGAATTTTCTTATGAGGTGTTCAAGCTGCCGGATATGCAGAAGATGTCCTATGGAAAGACAAAGCATGGATTTATTGACAAGGACTTCAAGGCGATAAATTTGAAAAAGACCTTTCCTGATGTATGGAAAAAGCTTGATTCACTTGCATGATGTATTTTTGACGGGGGGAGCGTATGAACAAGATAAATATCGCTGTGCTTGACGCGTCTACTCTTGGCTCTGATATTGATTTTTCCGAGTTTGAACGCTTTGGCAAGGTCGAGGTGTACGGCCGCACGGACGAGCGTCAGATCAGATTCAGGATAATGGATGCCGAGGTCATAATAGCTAACAAGATAAAGCTTAACAGCAAAACGCTTGCCGGAGCAAAAAAGCTGAAGCTCATCTGTGTAACAGCGACCGGATATGACAATGTTGACCTGAGCTACTGCCGCATGGCAGGGATAGCCGTCTGCAATGTGCGCGGATATTCAACAGAGTCGGTCGCGCAGATAACGGCGGCTATGGCGCTGTCGCTTGTAAATAACATACAGAGGTACGATAGATATGTAAAGGATTACAGCTACACTCAAAGCGGCGTTGAAAACCATCTTGAGCCTGTATTTCACGAGATGAGCAGCCTTACATGGGGGATAGTAGGGCTTGGCGGAATAGGCGAGAGGGTAGCCAATATAGCCGAGTCGTTCGGATGCAGGGTACTTGCGTTCAAGCGCAGACCGGATCCATTGTATGAGTGCGTGCCGCTTGAGGAGCTGTGCAGAAGATCGGATATAATATCCATACATCTGCCGCTCACATCACAGACGAGGAATATAATAGACAGTGAGATGATAGCGTGTATGAAACCGTCCGCTGTGGTCATAAATGTGGCGCGCGGAGCTGTGGCTGACGAGGCGGCGCTCGTTAACGCGATGGCTGAGGGCAGGATAGCCGGATTGGGCATAGACGTCTATTCAGAGGAGCCGTTGAGGGCAACCAGCCCGTATATCAGGCTAATGGATATGCCGAATGTAATATTTACTCCGCATATGGCGTGGGGAGCTTATGAGGCGCGCGTGCGCTGCATGGATGAGATCGCAAAGAATATAGAAGCGTTTCTGCGCGGAAGGCGCAGAAACCGTGTAGAGTAGACGGGGCGCGGCAAAATGCACCCCGTCTCGTTTTGTCTGTTCAGCGCTGTTTTTCTAAAGCCGCGCCGCGTGAAGCGCGCCTTATTCAGAGCTGTCTGAAATGCCGTTTATTTTAATATCAGATATAGCTATCCCGTTTTCTCTCGCAATGCGCGACAGATCATCATATTCGGGCTTTATTTTTACTGCTCCGAATCCGCTCGATTTCTTTCCGCGTATTGTTCCGTGGCTTGTGTTGAGCAAAACCTCACGTCTTTGCATTGTATGCCTTGATATTTTGTATTCACGCACGCCTATGGTAGAGGTGTGGCGGAATATAAGCGTCAGCATCTTTTCCCTGTCTGTTTCGCGGCATAGGCATGTGAGCAGCAATCCGGGTCTGTTTTTTTTCATGAATATCGGTGTTATGAACGCATCAAGAGCGCCGGAGCTCATGAGCGTATCAGCAGCGAAGCCGGCAGCCTCGCCGGTCATATCGTCTATATTGCAGCGCAGCTCGGTTACCATGGAGCTGTCGTAGCTGTTGTCGCCCAACATTGCCCTTACACAGTTGGCAGCGGGCAGTGACTTAGTTCCGGTGCCTATGCCTGTTTTCTCTATTCTCATAAGCGGCAGAGATCCGAAATTTGAAACAAAGCGTCTGAGCAGCGCCGCGCCTGTAGGCGTACACAGCTCGCTTTCAATATTTCCTCCGTATACAGGCATGCCGCGCAGAATATAAGCTGTTGCCGGAGCGGGTACAGGCAGTATGCCGTGAGCGCAGCGAACGCTCCCAAAGCCGGTGCATACAGGCGAGGAAAATATAGTATCCGGCTTAAGCTCGTCTATAAGCATACACACGCCTATTATGTCCGCTATAGCGTCCAGCTCGCCTACCTCATGGAAATGGATCTTGTCTATTGGTTTGCCGTGCGCGTGTCCCTCCGCTTCGGCTATTATCCTGTATACTGCCGCGGCGTTCATCTTTACGTTTTCCGAAACAGAAAGAGAATTGATAAGCTCCAGGGCATCTTTCAGTCTCGAGTGCGAATGGCTGTGCAGCTCGTGTGGATTATGGCAGTGTCCGTCGTGAGCATGTATGTGTTCGTGACTATGTATATTCTCATGGATATGCTCATGGGTGTGTACATGCTCATGAGCAGCATGCTCGCTTTCCTCCGTTCCGTTTATTTTTACTCTAATATGAGTGCCCATTATTCCGCATTTTTCTGACGGCTCGGCGTATACGCGTACGCCCGGTATGCCTGCGCTGTTAAGCCGCTTTAAAAAATTATCTCTGTCAGGATGCAGCTCGAGCAACGCTCCCATAAGCATATCGCCTGCCGCGCCTGTATTGCATTCAAGATATAGTATTTTCATATGATTATTCCCCCGTATCTTAATTTGTGCCTATATGGTTTATCATGCTTGCGAGATATCCGGCTCCGAACCCGTTATCGATGTTTACAACACTCACCCCGCTTGCGCAGGAGTTGAGCATCGACAGCAGCGCGGCAACTCCGCCAAACGACGCCCCGTAGCCGACGCTTGTCGGCACCGCGATCACCGGACAGTCCGCAAGCCCGCCTATAACGCTCGCAAGCGCTCCCTCCATTCCTGCCACGGCAACTATCGCGCGGGCTTTCATAATATCGTCGGCGTGGGCGAGCAGCCTGTGTATGCCTGCCACGCCTACATCATACAGACGCTTAACTCTGTTGCCGCATGCCTCCGCCGTGACTGCCGCCTCCTCAGCTACAGGTATATCGCTCGTTCCGCCTGTGGCGATCAAAATGATCCCGTCCGTATCAGGCTCCGGCAGCTTGCCGGCTATAGCTATTCGCGCATCCTCATGATACTGTATTTCGATCAGCTCTGAAAGTCTTTGCGCGTTCTCGCTGCTCAGCCGCGTTATTATAACCGTTTTCTGACCGCCGTTAAGCAGCGCGTCCGCTATCCCGGCTATTTGTGACGGCGTCTTTCCGGCTCCGTATATGACCTCCGGTATGCCTGTGCGCAGCCCTCTGTGATGGTCAGGCCGCGCATATCCAAGTTCTTCAAAGGGCTTGAGACGGAGCTTCATAACTGCCTCGTCAGGTGTCAGCTCTCCGTCTGCTGTTTTTTGGAACAGCTCGCGCAGCTCGTTTCTGTCCATTATATCATCTGCCTTTCAGGTCGAGCAGCACCGAATCGTAGTATTGCCCGATACCTTGTATTATTTCGTCGCGCATTGAAAATGCGCGCTCTATTTCGCTTTTACTTATTTCAAGCCTTGCCGCGCCGTTAAGATACCGGCAGCGAAGATCGGTAAAGCCAAGCTCTCTGAGCGCCGTCTCTGCCGCCTCGGTCCTGTTTAGCAGTTCGGCGTTTATCCCGATTCCGTGCGGTATGCGTGTGGCAAGGCATGAATACGAGGGCTTGTTCCAAGTGAACAGCCCCGCGTCTTTGGAAAGGGCGCGGATATCTGATTTCGTAAATCCGCATTCGCGCAGGGGCGAGCATACACCAAGCTCCCTGAGCGCCCTCATGCCAGGTCTGTCCTCGCATATATCCGAGGCGTTCGTGCCGTCGGCTGTTACACTGCGCCCGTCATCCGCTGCCGCCTGTATCACTGCTGAAAGGATCGCTTTTTTGCAGTGATAACACCGCTCAGCTGTGTTCGCGCTTATATCGGGCAGAGAGAGCGTGTCAAGCGGTATTAGCCTTAACTCAGTATCTGTTTCTTCTGCCGCTCTTATTGCGTCGTCGATCTCAAAGCGCGGCTGAAACGGTGTGACTGCGAGATATGCAGCTGCGTCTGCCGCGTATTTTTTTGCGGCATACAGAAGAAATACAGAGTCAACTCCGCCGGAATAACATATTGCCGGTCGCGGATGCGTATTGAAAAACTGTTTAAGCCGTTCCTCCTTTTCCATCTGTTATCACCGTCCTTTCGCAAGCTTATATAGGATCACCTGTTTATATAATATATTTTTTTTGTTTTCTTGTCAATACAATACTCCTATTTTTTATGATCCTGCCTCAAAAACACGCAGGGACGTTCCTGTATGCGCTGACAGAAACGTCCCTGATATTATCGCTTATAAAATGTTACGGTGTTATATATATTCTTGAGCCTATAGGAAGCACGCTGTAGAGCCAGTCTATATCGCGCTTTTTCAACCTTATGCAGCCGTGTGAAAGCCGCATGCCAACTCGTCCGTCATATTCCGTGCCGTCCTGGTTCAGGAATACGGAATGTATAGCATAGTTGCCGTAGAATACAAGACACGGTCCTACATAATATGTACCGTAATCCCAGCGTGACATGCTGTACTGATATTCATACTGACCCGTAATGGTCGGCGAGCCGTATGCGCCTATAGCGCAAGTGCACTCGTGTATCGGCTTCCACTGGTACTGCTTGCCTGTATAAACTCTCAGCTTGTATTCGCTAAGAGAGATCCAGACAAGATAGTCTGTGCGGCTCATGATGCCGCGAGCATTTACGGGTATACTGTTATAATAATCCTGTATAACGCTTGCCGGATCCATATTGACGAGCAGAGATGTGTCAAAATACGTCACGGTAAGCTCGCTGCCTATCGCATCGGCAAAGGTTCTCAGCGCGACGTATACGGTTCCGTTTATCATTATAGTAGGATGAGATGCGTAAAGGTCTGTTCCGAACACGGTGGTGTAGGCTGTGTCAACGTTGAAGTATATGCTTTTATCGCCTATAGAAACTATCTCGACATTGTAATCGGCATTGTATGTAACCTCCATGCCAATGTATTCTGCAAGACCCCTTATCGGTACCATCGTTGTGCCGTCAAGCAGCAGAGCGTCAGGGTACAGAGGTACTCTTACGCCGTCATATCTTACCTCAACCGTTTTGTTGTAATACGGCAAGGCGGTCAGCTCAAAATTATCCTCCGTAACAAGCGTGCCGTTTTCGTCAAGATATGAGTATGTCTGAATAGTTACGTCCTGTCCCTCGCGTATGATGCTGTCGTAATATGTCATGCTGGTAAGACCTCCCGCAAGCTTTAGCTTGAAGCTTTCACCCATTGCATATTCCGGCACATCAAACGTGCAGTATAGCTCTGATGTTATCCCGCCTATCCATTCCTCGGCAGTGTCAAGCAGAACGCCGTCTATGGAATACAGCTCCAGCTTTGCAACAGAGTCTATTGTGTATGGCTGCTGTTCAATAAGGATATGTACCGTTACCTGAGAGCTAAGCAGCGCCGGATCTGCTGCGGTCTCTGTTACCGTGACCACCTGTTCAGGCTCTGCCTCCGGCGTCTGAGTTACAGCCTCAGTTGATCCCCCCTCTGCTGTCGGCGCGGGCGCAGCTGTTTGTTCTGCTCCGATCTCTGCTCCGTCCACTTTTACTACCACGTCAGTATCATCTGCGAATACTGCTGTTCCGGAGCAAAGCATGGCGAAGCATAGAAGCAATGCGGTTAGTTTTTTCATATTGATCCCTTCTTTCTTGATTTCATCAAAGTGTACTTATATTTTATCATTAATGCACAAGTGTGTCAATTATTTTTAACGAAAATTAAGAACTTTTTTACTAAAAAAATAAGAGCGTCTTATTTGGGTCAGCTGCACGGTGTCGCAATAAGGGGCGCGCGTAATACAGAGCGCAGCAAACAGCAGGAAGGCGAAGCTCCTGTCTGTTCCGCGCGTTCTGATTTAGGCGCTGCCATTTTGCTGTGTCTTATCCGATGAGCCTGCTATGGGTGAGAAAAGCGGACAGTTCTTTCCGTTATGACAGTACAAAAACGGACAGTGCGGCGCGAGTCTGTCTAATGAAAGAGCGGCTTTTCCTGTGCCGCAGCATGAGCATAGAGGCAGCTTTTTTTCCGGCATATATTGTCTCCTTTCGTGAGGTTTATTCTTGCTTTATCTTATATAATTATATTGATTTTTAGCCTGCCGTATGATAGAATATTATTAACAAGCGGCGGTCATTGCCGGGCAAGGGCATTATCGCCGCCTTACGGGCACGGGATCTGCAGAAGAAGAAAGGAGGAGCAGATGAAAAGGATCATAATAGCTGCGGCAGCGGCTGCGGCGGCAATTTCAGCGGCGGCATTGGCTGTGATCGCGGCTGATGGCATAAAAATATTTATTAACGATCAGGAGCTTGTTCCAAAGGATGCTGATGGAAATGTTGTAATGCCGTATTTGAGCGATGACGGCACAACATATCTGCCTATCAGAGCGGTGAGCGAGGCTCTGGGCAAAAGGGTGGACTGGAACGGCGAAACTCAGACGGTCACAATAAGCGATGAGGATATATCGTATGAGTATGGCGAGCTGATATATGAAAATCCTCTTGCGTCAGAGGCTGATGTTGAAGGCTTTGTTATGGAGGGCGACGCTACAGTCAGCTTCCCGGAGGGAAAGATGAGGCTTGAGAACAATCTGGATCCATCTCTGGGACAGGCGTCGAATTACGTTTACTGGTGTGATGAAAAGCTGCCTGATTCGGTAATAATAGAATGGGATTTCAAGCCGCTCAATGACGACGGGCTGGCTATAATGTTTTTCAGCGCGGACGGTCAGAACGGCAAGGATCTGTTTGATCCGTCGCTGGCAAAGCGTGACGGGCAGTACAAGCTGTATCATTCAGGGGATATAAACGCGTTCCATGTATCATATTACAGGCATTCAACAGAGGAGGAGAGCGGCTTCCATGTATGCAACCTGCGCAAGAGCGCGGGCTTTATGATGGTAGCGCAGGGCGCGGACCCGCTCCCGCCGGCGGAAGATGTCAAGGAGCCGTATAGGATAAAGGTCATAAAGGATAAGGAAATAGTAAGGTTTTATATAACCGATCCTGTAACGGGCATAGAGCTTATGCCTTTTGAATTTACTGATAACACTCAGCTCTACGGCGAGCTGCTCGGCGGCGGTTACATTGGATTCAGGCAAAAGGCTCCGCTCATAGGCGAATATTCGGATCTGAAGGTGTATAAGGCGGTCAGGATTGAGAATTGATGCTGCTGGGGTTGCGCCCCTTCGTTTCGTCCGTTCTGCACTATTTTTCTAAAGCCCCCCACGGCTGTTGCAAACTCGTTGAGTTTTGCAACAGCCGTGTTTTTTTTATAAATATAGTCTGCGCACTTGTATTTTCCGTTATTTTGCTGTATAATTGACTCAGGCTTACAATAACGCGGGATATATTTCGCGAATACATTCAAGGGAAGGAAAATAAAGTGACTTTAAAAGATTTGAAAATAGGAGGATCTGCCGTGATCAAAACGGTCGGGGGAGAGGGTGCCTCAAGGCAGCACTTTCTTGATATGGGCGTTATACCGGGTGCGAGGGTCACTCTGGTAAAATACGCGCCTATGGGCGATCCGATGCAGCTGCTTATTCATGGCTACGAGCTTACGCTAAGACTCGACGATGCTGCAAAAATAGAAATAGAACCGGCTGCTCCGTCAGATAAAAAACGGTCGGTCATAAGGACCGGCAGCAAGGCTGTTCACCCCGGTCTTGGCGAGGGCGGAAAATACCATACAAAAGCCGATGAGAACCCGCTGCCGCGCGGAACGAAAATAACCTTCGCGCTCGCGGGAAACCAGAACAGCGGAAAAACAACTCTGTTCAATAAGCTTACAGGCGCTAACCAGCGTGTCGGCAATTTCCCGGGCGTTACCGTAGACAGAAAGGATGGTGTCATACGCGGCTATAAGAATACGCTCGTCACCGATCTGCCGGGAATATATTCAATGTCGCCGTACAGCAGCGAGGAGATAGTGACGAGAGAATTTATCCTGCGCGAGCATCCTGCCGGGATAATAAATATCGTAGACGCTACAAACATAGAGCGTAACCTATATTTGACCATGCAGCTCATAGAGCTTGATGTTCCGATGGTCATGGCGCTCAATATGATGGACGAGGTTCGCGATAACGGCGGCAGCATAAGGATAAATGAGCTTGAGGATGCGCTTGGCATACCAGTTGTGCCGATATCTGCATCAAAGAACGAGGGTATTGACGAGCTTATTAGCCATGCAGTGCATGTGGCTCAGTATCAGGAAAGACCCGGCAGGCAGGATTTCTGTGATGTGACAGGACATGGCGGAGCGGTCCACAGGTGTATCCACGGAATAATGCACCTGATCGACGACCATGCGGAGCGCGCGGGAATACCGCTCAGGTTTGCAGCCTGCAAGCTGATCGAGGGCGATGAGCTTATTAAGAGCAGTCTTAAGCTTGACGAAAATGAGGAGGAGATGATAGAGCATATCATCTGCCAGATGGAGGAGGAACGCGGTCTGGACCGCGCGGCTGCTATCGCTGATATGAGGTTCAGCTTTATAAAGGGAGTATGTGCGCAGACTGTAATAAAGCCGGGCGAGAGCCGCGAGCATGCGCGCAGCAGAAAGATAGATAAATTCCTGACGGGCAAATACACAGCGATCCCAGCGTTCATAGCGGTGATGGGGGTAGTGTTCTGGCTTACGTTCAATGTGATAGGCGCGTGGCTGCAAAGACTGCTGGAGTTTATAATTAGCGGTATTTCAGCGGCGGCGGACAGCGCGCTGACGGCGTGGGGCGTAAATGACATACTGCATTCGCTCATAATAGACGGTATATTTAACGGAGTGGGAAGCGTTCTGAGCTTTCTGCCTATAATCGTGACGCTGTTCTTTTTTCTTTCGTTGCTTGAGGATAGCGGCTATACGGCGCGTGTCGCGTTCGTGATGGATAAGCTGTTAAGAAAGCTTGGTCTTTCGGGACAGAGCATCGTTCCCATGCTTATAGGTTTTGGCTGTACAGTCCCAGCAGTAATGGCGAGCCGTACTCTGCCGTCGGAGCGCGACAGAAAAATGACTATACTTCTGACTCCGTTTGTAAGCTGCTCGGCAAAGCTGCCAATATACACCTTTTTCACAGCTGCGTTTTTCCCGGGAAACGGCGCGCTTATAATGATAGCCCTGTATGTGTTGGGGATAGTTTTCGGCATACTTGCCGCGCTGGTGTTCAAAAAGACCATGTTCAAGGGCGATGCAGTTCCGTTTGTAATGGAGCTGCCCAACTACAGAATGCCGGGCGCGAAGAATGTAGCGCATCTTTTGTGGGATAAGGCAAAGGATTTTTTACAGAGAGCGTTTACGGTTATCTTTATAGCAACTATAATCATATGGCTGATGCAGACGTTCGATATACATATGAATGTTGTGGACGAGTCAAAGGACAGCATTCTTGCCGCTGTAGCGGGATTTATATCACCTGTGTTCGCCCCGCTCGGCTTTGGCGACTGGCGGATCTCAACGGCGCTTATTTCGGGCTTTATGGCAAAGGAAAGCGTTGTTTCGACAATTTCCGTGCTGTTTGGCAGCGGAGCGGAGCTTACTCAGCTCATATCCACTTCCGCGGCTGCCGCTTTGCTTGTGTTCAGTCTGCTGTATACGCCGTGCGTTGCGGCAATAACGTCTGTCAAGCGCGAGCTGGGCTGGCGCTGGGCTGTGGGCGTTGTAATATGGCAGTGCGCTGTTGCCTGGATAGCTGCATACGCGGTAAAGTTTGTAATATCGTTGTTTTGACAATAAAAAAGTGTGCGGAAAAACGTGAGTTTGCCGCACACTTTTATTTAACAGCTCTTTATAATGCCCGCTGCCCGGCTGGACGGATATTCTCCGCCGCATTACAGACAGCTCTGAGCGCTTATAAAAGAGTTTTTTGATACGGGTTGAAAATTAAACCAATGTTTTAATGTATTCAGCCATCTTATCGCATTTGCAGTTAGCAAAGAAGTATTCCTGGAACTTCTCTCCTGCAACAGCGCCCTTAACGAGCTCCTGATCAAGATTCGGGAGAATGTCGAGCAGGTCTCTGTGAGTAACCTTCTTGACCTCGTTGAGGATCTTAGCGTTTCTCTGCTCGGGAACAGCTCTCTCCTTAGGATAACCGCCGCCCCATTCTTCAACGAACAGCTTTTCAAATACGTACTGGAGGTTAAGCTCAGCGCCCCAGCCCCAGCCCTTAGCGAAAGGCATTGCGATACAGTTTCCGTTGTTTACCTGTGTGAACTGATAAGCGTCTGTAGGATCAACAACGTGTCCGCAAAGTACGCCCGGGAATGCGTTGCAGGCAAGACAAGCGCCTTCGCCTGTGCCGCAGCCTGTGATAACAAGATCAGCAGCGCCTGAATTCAAAAGAATAGCGGCAAGGATACCGATCTGTACATATGTAAGCTGAGCCTCGTCTTCAGCTGTGTACATTCCGTAATTGAATACCTCGTGACCGAGCGGTTCTACGACCTTTTTAAGAGTGTCGGCGATAATGCCGTTTTTAGCAGCCTGGCTGTTTTCATTGATCAAAGCAATTTTCATTGTTTAATAACCCCTTTCTATTTTGTGTTTTGTCAAACAAAACCTCTGTATTTATATTATAACAAATTTCTTATCTTTTTGCAATAGGTTATTGAAATTATTTTCCCGGCGGAGAAAAGAGATCGTGACGCTAAGCTGTGAAATATGAGTGATACAGATGAGCAGATATTGACAATTATCTGAAAAAATGCTATATTAGTTATAGTGTGAATAAGATACAGGGGGTGCGAAATTGTGATACTAAAGGGTATCTCCGGGATAGGACTGGACTTGAGCGGCGCAGAATGCGAGATAGAACAGGGCAAGAGGTTTGATCTTGCAGGAACGGGAGATATAAATGCGTTTACGCGATGCGGGATATGGTATCTGAAAGCCAAGGGCGGAAAAATAAAGATAACTTTGCCTAAAGGGGCTGAGCTTTCGGCTTTTCGGCTGCGGCTCGCCGGCTCGCATGTTCGCTCATGTCCGTTTCGCGTTATGGATACTGAGCTGCGTATGTCTGATTCTGTTTGTATTTTTGAGGGGATATATGCGCGAAGCCTTTACGCAGAATTGGGAAAAGGCAGGGCGGAGCTAAACGTGAGGGAGCTTAAGTCAGCGTCCTTCAACTGCGGTATGGGCAGCATGGATATAAGCTTTTTTATGGACAGAGAGGACTGTTCACTCAGAACTCAGCGTGGTATCGGCAGCATAACCGTTGACGGCGCGCCGCTCCCGCGCAGCAGCTCAGAGGGAGACGGCAGTTCAGAGGTATTTATTAAATGCGGACTGGGCACTGTGAATGCTGTGTTTAAGGGCTGACGGCAGGAATGACAGCGTATATCAGGTTGATTTTTCTGACAATGATAATAAATTTTGTATATTCGACATATTAATTTTGGATAACACCTTGAAATTTTGAAAATTTTGTTGTATAATTATACTATAACGGTAATTTAGGTAAATGCGGAATAAGCGGTTTGCTGATGCCGCCGCTGCCTTTGTACGGCGCTCGCGCATAGGAGCGGAGAGGCAGGGACACCGATGCGCATTCTGACGCTGTTTTGCAGATGCCTGATAAATTTTTTGTGAAGGAGTTTTGTACAATGGGTGCATTTATTGACGGCTTAAAGCTGAAAGCAAAGGAAAACATGAAGACTATCGTTCTTGCTGAGGGCGAGGAGATCAGAACGATCCGTGCCGCCGCTATAGTAAAGGCTGAGGGCTATGCTAAGAACATTCTTTTGGGAAATCCGGAGAAGATAGGCAAGATAGCCGCTGACGAGGGTCTTGATATCGACGGCGTTGAGATCATTGATCCGTCACAGGGGAATGAGGAATTTGCAGAGCTGTTCTTTGAGATGCGTAAAAGAAAGGGCGTATCTATAGAGCAGGCGAGAGAAACTGTAAAGGATCCGCTTTATTACGGCGTTATGATGGTTAAAACGGGTATGGTAGACGGTATGGTGGCTGGAGCTGTCAATTCATCGGCTAACGTTATCAGACCATCGCTTCAGATACTCAAAACAGCGCCTAACACCAAGCTTGTATCAGCATTCTTTATCCTGAATGTTCCTGATTGTGATATGGGCGAAAACGGCACATTTATTTTCGGTGATTGTGGTCTTAATCAGGATCCTACAGCTGATGAGCTTTCAGAGATCGCTATCTCATCAGCCGCTTCGTTCAAGAGCCTTGTAGGCGCTGAGCCGAGAGTGGCAATGCTTTCATATTCTACATATGGTTCAGCAAAGCATGATCTTGTAACAAAGGTGCAGGAGGCTACAAAGCTTGCTAATGAAAAAGCGCCGGAGCTTATGCTCGACGGAGAGCTTCAGCTTGACGCTGCTATCGTCGAGAGCGTAGGCGCGCAGAAGGCACCGTCATCACCGGTTGCAGGAAAAGCAAACGTGCTCATATTCCCTGATCTTAATGCGGGCAATATCGGTTACAAGCTTGTTCAGCGTCTTGCAAAGGCTGACGCTTACGGTCCTATCCTTCAGGGTATAGCAGCTCCTGTAAATGATCTTTCAAGAGGCTGTTCAGCTGAGGATATAGCGGGCGTTGTTGCTATAACAGCTGTTCAGGCTGCTAATAAATAAGCTCAGTCATTCTGCGCTGCTGAAGGCGTATACTGCCTTGCAGCCGCTTATATACGGCGCATTGCGCCTATACGCTCCGCCGGGCTGACGGAGCGTTAAGTCAGATCAGGCAGAGGCATGGCTCAGCGAGCCTGCAGCCTCGGATCAATTATTTAAGAAGGGATTTTGATATTATGAAAATATTGGTTATTAATGCCGGCAGCTCTTCATTAAAGTATCAGCTTATCGACATGATCAACAAATCTGTAATGGCAAAGGGTCTTTGCGAAAGAATAGGTATTGAGGGTTCAAATCTTCAGCATACATGCGTATTGAAGGGGCTTGACAAGAAGGTCATCGAAAAGCCTATGAAGGATCACGGAGACGCTATTCAGATGGTTATAGATGCTCTTGTAGATCCGGAGTACGGCGTTATCTCGTCAATGGATGAGATCGGCGCTGTAGGTCACAGAGTAGTTCACGGCGCGGAGGAGTTCACTGATTCATGTATCATCACAGAAGCAGTTATGAAGGCTCTTGAAAAATGTACTCCGCTTGCTCCGCTCCACAATCCGCCGAACATAATCGGTATTGAGGCATGCAAAAAGATCATGCCAAATACTCCGATGGTAGGTGTGTTTGATACAGCATTCCATCAGACAATGCCGGCAAAGGCGTTTATGTATGCTCTGCCGTATGAGTATTATGAGAACGACGGCATAAGAAAGTATGGATTCCACGGCACAAGCCATAAGTATGTATCGCAGCAGGCTGTCAAGTATCTTGGCGGCGATGCTTCAAAGCTTAAGATAGTTACCTGTCATCTCGGCAACGGTTCATCAATAAGCGCGGTCGACTGCGGCAAGTGTATCGATACTTCAATGGGATTCACTCCGCTTGACGGCGTTCCTATGGGTACAAGAACTGGTTCAATGGATCCGGCTGTTGTTACATATCTTATCAACAAGGGTATGTCTGCTCAGGAGGTAGATACTCTTATGAACAAGAAGAGCGGTGTTGCCGGAGTTTCAGGCGTATCCTCTGATTTCAGAGACCTCAGCGCGGCGGCAAAGGAAGGAAACGATCGTGCGCGCCTTGCTCTTGATATGTTCACATATCAGGTAAAGAAATATATCGGCTCATATGCCGCTGCTATGGGCGGTATCGACGCTGTTGTATTTACAGCAGGCGTTGGCGAGAACGATGCAGTTACACGTAAGGCAATAGTATCAGGTCTTGAGTTTATGGGTATCAAGATAGATGATGCAAAGAACGAAACAAGAGGCACAGTTGATATTTCTGCTGATGATGCTTCGGTTAAGGTGCTTGTAATACCTACTGACGAGGAAATGATGATCGCTATCGATACTCAGCGTCTTGTTGAGGGCGAATGATCCGAATAATAGACAGGCTCGGCGCCGCATTCGCGGCTCTGAGCCTGCTTTTTTGATGTGACAAATATGCGGCAGTTTTTTGCAGAGGGGGCTGTTCTGCCTCTTTTCCGGCGCTGTCAGCAATTCGCACAAACAGCTTTATAAAACGGCAGTTTTCAAAGGAGATATTCACCATATTTTTATAAAATACTTGTGTTTTGACCTGCACAGTGGTAAAATAATCAGCATACTGCGGAGGTAACGCAGCTGAGAGAAAGACCGGAAAATATCCGGCATATCAGGGAGGAGCATTTTTATAATGGAAACACATTTATTGAAGCGTATAGATACATCTATATGCGGCAAGGGCTGCAGAATGTGGCTGGGCGATATTGACGGCGACGGCAGGATGGAGATCGTTATGGTCCAGCCGGACGGCGGATTTGACGACAGGTTTTATCCGCATTCGGTAGTCTGCGCTACAGCGTTCAATCTGGAGGGTGAAAAGCTTTGGCAGATAGGAACACCTGATCCCGATGTAACGAAAAGCGGCTCAGATATTCCTGCACAGATATATGATATAGACAGAGATGGCTATAATGAGTTCATCTGCTGTATGAACGATGAGCTGTGCATATTCAACGGCAGGACAGGAACGCTTAAGGAAAAGCACCCGCTGCCCGACGAGCATGCGCATGACTGCATAGTTATTGCGGATCTTGAGGGAAGCGGTTACCCGCAGAATATCATTTTGAAAAACAGATACCACAGGCTTTGGGCGCTGGATACTAATTATAGAGTAAAGTGGACCTTTGAGGGGAATATAGGACATTACCCATGGCCGTATGACCTCGACGGCGACGGCAGAGAGGAGCTTATTGCCGGATACAACGTGCTTGACGGCGACGGAAACAAGCTTTGGGGAATAGATATGGAGGATCATGCCGACTGTATATGGGTGTGCGATCTCGATCAGGATCCTTCTACAGGTCCGCAGGTCCTGGTAGGCGGCTCGGATACGACGGCATACACATGGGACGGAAAGCTCATCTGGAGATATGCCGAAACGGTAGAATCACAGAATATCGCGCCGGGCAACTTTATACCGGAGGAACACGGTACTGAGATGGGCGGACTTGACCGTATTGTAAGAACAGGTGAGGACGGCAGAGACGGCGTGTTTATGATAAACTGCGAGGCTAAAACGCTTTTCACAGAGAACAGGACCGTGCCGGGCTGGAGCTCTATAGCTACTACAGTTCATAATTTTGACGGCACGGGAAAGGATCATCTTGCTGTTTATAAGCGCAGCGGACTTCCGTCAGCCCTGTATGACGGAAAGATGAACGCGGTTTTTGAATTCCCGTTTGAGGGACATATTATGTGGACAGATCTTATAGGCGACGGACAGCCGCAGCTGCTTGTTTATGATGATGAAAAGATAGAGATATATTCGGCAAGAAATATCGATCTTTCAAAGCCGGTCGTGCCATACACAAGACCGCAGCCGAAGCGCTTATATAACTGGACAAGATATTGGGGCAGCGAGATGGCTCCGGATCAGTATGCTGTAAACTACATAACAGGCGATTTTACCACAAACGAGATAAAGCCATGGGCGGAAAAATGCGCCGCAGGCAAGACGGCTGACTGTGATGAGACTATATCGAAAGCGGATTTTATTGTTCTGCTCGTGAATCATATGCAGCTTAAGGCATACGCGCTGAATCCGTTTACAGATGTTCTCACACGCGACTACTACTGCAGCGCGGCGTGTATAGCATACAAGCTCGGAATAACTGAGGGCGGCGAGCTGAGACCGCATTCGGATATCACGGCAGCTGAGGCGTGCGAAATGATACGCAGAGCGGGCGCGCAGGTCAAATCTGAAAATGACAGCGAAACACTTACAAAGCGTATGGCAGCAAAGCTTTTGCTTGAAATATGACAGTGTTAAAGCCTAAGTTACAGGGCTTTAGCATCATAGAATATAATATGAGGCAGGGGGATCCTGGATCGAAGGATCTTTCTGCCTCATTTTTTTGCGGCTCATTAATAAATATTGGGGTTTGTACATCTGTTATACAGGCAATTGATAGCTTTCCGATTTCTTGTAGGGGCAGATATTATCTGCCCGCATCCCCACCGCGCTAATGACCGGCGGATACTATCCGCCCCTACAACCCCAACATTTTAATATGAACCTTTTTTGTATGATGAAAAAAACAAGCGTTTTTTACGGCGAAAGAAGTGGACATTTAGATAAATATATGCTATAATAGATCATAACTTGGCGATTTTCAGAAAGGACTGATTAATTATGAAAAAAGCATACGGACTGCTGAAACAGCTCAGTATCAAAAATATAGTTGTGCTCACTTGCGCGGGTATAATAAACGCCATAGGAGTAACGATATTCCTGGCTCCTGTAAAGCTTTACGACAGCGGCATTTCAGGCACATCAATGCTGCTTGCGCAGGTCACCCCCGAATGGCTTTCTCTTTCGGTATTCCTGCTCATACTGAATATACCACTGTTTTTGTACGGGCTTAAAAGACAGGGCGCGGCGTTTACCTGCTATGCTATATACTCGGTATTTATCTATTCGCTGTCTGCCTGGCTGATAACCGATGTTCTGCCGGTAGATGTAAGCATAGCCTCGCCTCTGGCAGGCGACGACCTGTTGCTTTGCGCGCTGTTCGGCGGAGTTATATCGGGAATAGGCAGCGGCTTGGCTATAAGGTTTGACGCTGCTATGGACGGTATTGAGGTCATGGCGGTGATATTCGCTAAAAGACTTGGAATATCGGTAGGCAGCTTTGTGATGATATATAACGTCATACTGTACATACTCTGCGGCATAGTACTCGAAAACTGGATCCTGCCGCTGTATTCGATAGTGACATACACCGCTGCACTTAAGACTATAGATTTTATAGTTGACGGCTTAGACAGGGAAAAGTGTGCCGTTATAATAACAAATAAGCCTGAGCAGATATGTTCGGCTCTTACTACAGTCTTTGAAAGCGGGATAACAAGGGTGGACGCCCGCGGCGGCTATTCAAACGAGCAAAAGGAAATGCTATATTTTGTAGTGAACCGTTTCCAGGTTACAAAGATGAAAAATATCGTTCAAGGCATAGACCGCGGCGCGTATATCGCCATAAGCGATATTGCGGATGTATATTCAAAGCACAGCTGATCGAAAAAACAGTGGGAGACAACGTCTTTCACTGTTTTATTTTGCATAAATACGTGAAAAAAATATTGACTTTGCATTAATAATGAGGTATAATTAGTATGATTTTGCAAAAAATATGCAAAATAAAATAGCGAGGTGTTATGTATGCTATTAGAATTCAGCTTTAGCAATTTTAAATCATTTAAGAACAAAACGACTTTATCAATGGTGCCGGCGCCAAAGATAAAAGATCTTGATTACAGCGTTTTGAGATGCGGAATCAATAAAAAACAATATAAAGGATTAGCTGCTGCCGTTATATATGGACCCAATGCAGCCGGAAAAACAAATATTATTTCCGCTATGGAGGTATTTAAAAGTATTGTTATCAGGGGAAATATAGAAAATGGTGATTATGTTTTTGTTTCCGCAAATGAAGCGGTAAAAAAAATGGAGCTTATACCAAATATAAATTGTGAAGCTCCGGAGCCTGTATGCTTTATGATCAGATTTATTGAAAAGGATATGCTGTTTGAATATTCAATTAGCGCTGATCTGGGGCTGTTTCTTAACAGCGGCTATGATAGAAGAATAGTCAATGAGTATTTGAAGGTGAATGAAGAACTGATTTATGAAAGAAACGGCAGTCAACTGACTGTTAAAAACATAAATACTATATCAGATCAGCTTATATCTGAATTTGCTGAGAGTATAAGTGATAAAATAGCGCAGAACAATTTGAATGATAAGGAATTGTTTCTCACAGGGATGTTTAAAACATTATATAGCTCGAAAATAGTAAAAACGATAGTTGACTGGCTGAGCAGCAGATTCAAGGTATATCTGCGTGTAAACATGATGATTACCGAGCCGGATATAGAATCGAATGTGAAAGGTATGGCATATGTTGACAAAACATTGAATGAAGCTGTCAGGCTTTTCGGAATACATGGGAATGATGTGGCATATATGAAATTGAACGACAATCAGAACCTTGTGCCGTACTCGATATTGCCCAATAATAAAGCGGTGCCTGTAAACATTTTTGAATCATACGGAACAGAGAGGTTTTTAAATATATTTCCAATAATAGTAGAAACGCTCAGAACAGGTTCCACCCTTATTGTGGATGAATTTGATGCATCAATCCACCCAATGGCGCTGATGAGTATTATAGGGGCGTTTCATAATGATGAGATAAATACAAAAAATGCTCAGCTGATATTTAATACTCATAATCCGATATTTTTGAACAGGAATCTTTTTAGACGTGACGAAATCAAGTTTGTTGACAGAGATGATGACACTGGGATCAGCATGCATTATTCATTATCGGATTTTGGTACATCAGGTCCAAATGGCGTAAGAAATACCGAGGATTATATGAAAAACTATTTTATAAGTCAGTATGGATCTATTAGAAATATTGATTTTTCAGATATCCTTAAGGAAAAAATGGAGAGTTCAAGAGATGAAACAGAATAAGCTTTATTACTTTTCGGTAGAGGGATATAATGAAAAATGGTATTTTGAGCATTTGCAGAAATTGATAAACAACAGTGATGAAAGCAAGTATAATGTACAATTTGATATAAAAATAGACAGGTCTCCGCTCAGCAGAAAGAAGTCTATAAACGTGCCTGTGTTTTCGGGTCAAAAGCTGCGGCTGTTTCATATAGTTGATTATGAAAGCAATGATCCTGAGCATGTCAAACAGTTTTCAGGATTGCTTGATGAGCTGTCTGAAATAAGAAAGAAATACAAAGCATATAACTACACATTAGGATACAGTAATTTTGCTTTTGAGCTGTGGCTGATATTGCATAAGAGCGGTAATATACATCAGGTTCAGGACAGGAGCAGATATATCGATCAGATAAATTCGCTTTACAATACAAATTTTCAAAAAATGAAAAGTAATAAAAATCAAAAAACGTTTGAGCGTTTGCTTGAGCAAATAGGGCTTGAGGAGGTAAAAAGGGCATTAGCAAACGCCGAAAAGGTAAGAAAATATCAAGAGGATATCGGCAATAGGCTGATGGAGTTAAAGGGCTTTAAGTATTATAGAGATAATCCTGATATAACAGTCAATGAGTGTGTTAAGAAAATATTTGATGACTGCAGTCTTATATGAGAAAGTGACTCAGAAATAAAATATAAAATAACTTTCTGCAACTGATTGAAATATCCTTGAATTTGTGATAAAATATAATAAATAACAAGCGTTACTGCGCGCGAACAGGAGGGAAAAGCATGCAGAATTTTTATTATAATATACCTACAAAGGTCTACTTCGGCAAGGGACAGATAGAAAACCTCGGAGCGGCGATGAAGGCTGTGTCTGAGAGCGTCCTGCTCGTGTACGGCGGCGGCAGCATCAAAAAGAACGGATTGTACGATAAGGTGATAGATCAGCTTGCTAAGAATGGGATAAGATATTGCGAGCTTTCAGGCGTAGAGCCGAATCCGCGTATTGAGTCGGTAAGAGAGGGAGTAAGGATCTGCCGCGAGAACGAGCTTAAGGCAGTTCTGGCAGTTGGCGGCGGAAGCACTATCGACTGTGCTAAGATAATAGCAAGCGGCTGCTGCTATGATGGTGATCCGTGGGATCAGGTAGTGGATAATTCAAAAATAACGGAGGCTCTGCCCGTAGCGGCGGTGCTCACTCTTGCCGCTACAGGCTCGGAGATGGACGGTTTTGCGGTAATATCGGATCTTTCAAAGAATGAGAAGTGGGGCAGCGGCAACGAGCTTACAAAGCCGGTGTTCTCAATAATGGATCCGGAGTACACCTTCACCGTGCCGGCGCGCCAGACTGCTGCCGGAACGGCTGATATAATGAGCCATACGTTTGAGAATTACTTCACAAGCGAAAAGGGAGCGTATCTGCAGGCGAGGTTCTGCGAGGGAGTTCTGAAAACGTGCATACGCTATGCTCCAGAGGCGATGGAAAAGCCGGACAGCTATGAGGCGCGCGCAAATCTTATGTGGGCTTCAAGTATGGCTATAAACGGCATATGCTCATACGGAGAGAACACGGCATGGGCAGTGCACCCGATGGAACACGAGCTGAGCGCGTTTTACGATATAACACATGGCGTAGGACTTGCGATACTTACTCCGTACTGGATGGAATATGTGCTAAATGATGAAACCATGTGGAGGTTTGTTGAGTACGGCAAAAATGTCTGGGGCATAACGGATGGAACTGATGAGGAGATAGCTCGCGCGGCTATCGAAAAAACAAAGGAATTCTTTGCGTCTCTCGGTTTACCATCTAAGCTCAGCGAGATAGGCATAGATGATGAGCATTTTGACATTATGGCTGAAAAGGCTGCTGCAGGCGGTCTGGAATACGGATTTATTCCGCTGTATAAGGATGACGTCATCAATATTTTCCGCAACGCTCTTTGAACATAGACCGCGCCATAAAAGGTGAATGATTTGTTAAATTTAATACTTGCAATAAGCATTCAGTTATGATACAATACTTTTTGTGATTTTTACTGAGGCGCGGCTTGCTTTGAACAGCGTGCATCGCGCTGCTGTCAGCTGTACGGCTGGCGGCGGTGGACCGGCACGCTGTTTTTCTTTGCCGCGTCAAAGACGGGAAGGGGAGGATCGTTTTGAATGTGGCAGCGAAAAAATTTATAGGCGACGGCAGATTCTATAAGCATGTGCTCGCTGTGGCAGTGCCTATAATGGTACAGAATGGTATTACTAACTTTGTGAGTCTGCTCGATAATATAATGGTCGGACGCATAGGAACGGAGCAGATGTCGGGCGTTGCTATAGTGAATCAGCTAATAATGATATATTATCTGTGTATTTTCGGGGCTGTTTCGGGAGCGGGAATATTTACGGCGCAGTATTACGGCGAGGGCAACAACGATGGGATCAGGCACACGTTCAGGTTCAAGCTTTGGATGGCGATTGTGCTTACTGCTGCTGCGTTTGCTGCGTTTTCGATATTTGGCGGAGAGCTTATAAGCAAGTATTTACAGGGCAGCGGCGACGGCGGCGACCCGACGGCGGCGCTGATGTATGGAAAAACATATATGAAGGTCATGCTGCTTGGACTGCCGCCGTTCATGCTGCTGCAGGTATATGCCGGAACGCTCAGGGAATGCGGCGAAACTGTGGTTCCGATGAAAGCGGGAGTTGCGGCGGTGGCGGTGAATCTGTCGCTCAACTATGTTCTCATTTACGGAAAATTCGGCGCCCCGGCTCTCGGCGTGGCAGGCGCGGCGATCGCCACGGTCACAGCGCGCTATGTGGAGGCGGCAGTGGTTATAATATGGACGCACACCCACCGCGTCAGAAATCCATTTATCGAGGGGATATATAAAACCTTTAAGGTGCCCGCAGCGTTGGCGAAACGGTACTTTTTCAAGGGACTTCCTCTGCTGATGAACGAGACTTTATGGTCGGCGGGAATGGCAATGCTCACGCAGTGCTATTCAGTGCGCGGTCTCAGCGTAATAGCCGGTCTTAATATAGCCAACACTATCAACAATGTGTTCAATGTAGTATTCATAGCAATGGGCGAGGCTGTAGCAATAATAGTAGGTCAGCTGCTTGGAGCAGGAAAGATGAAGCAGGCTCGCGATACAGATAACAAGCTGATCGCATTTTCGGTGTTCTGCTGTATATTCATTGCGGCTGTCATGCTCGCATGCGCGCCTATGTTCCCTAAGCTGTATAATACAAGCGATCAGGCAAGGGAGCTGGCGGAGCGGTTTATTATAGCTCAGGCGATATTCATGCCGCAATGCGCGTTTATGCACGCTACATATTTTACGCTGCGCTCCGGCGGAAAAACTATAGTTACATTCCTTTTCGACAGTGTTTTCGTATGGTGCGTGAGCGTGCCTGTGGCATATATATTCAGCCGGTATACAGGCATATATGCGGTGTATATTTTCGCGCTCGTGCAGATAGCGGATTGGGTAAAGTGCGTTATCGGCTTTGTGCTCGTTAAAAAGGGAGTATGGTTACAGAATATTGTTAAGAGCTGATATGAAAGGACAGGGGCTTGCGTTTTGCAAATGCCTCTGTTTTTTTGTTTCAGGAATTAACGGCTGTCTACATAAACAAAAGCTTTGGGAAAGAATATTTTACTGCGATTATGCGCATTATAAAAATAAAAACAGGAGATGAGAGGATGAGAAAGGGCGATCAGACAGTCGTGTTCGACGCGCCGCCGGTGATCATATCAGCGGCAGCGGTAGCGGGAAAAATGGAGGGCGAAGGACCGCTGGCAAACGATTTTGATATGATAGTCTCTGATGATAAAATGGGCGAGGAGTCATGGGATATGGCGGAGGCAAAGCTACAGGAAACAGCGGTGGAGCTTGCGTTGAAAAAGGCGGGGGCGGATCCGGAGGATATCAATTATCTGTTTGCGGGCGATTTGCAGAATCAATGCGCTGCCGCGCATTATGGATTGAGAGATACAGGCATACCTTTTTTCGGTCTTTACGGAGCGTGTTCCACAATGACGGAATCATTATCATTGGGAGCGATGGTGACGGGTGCGGGTTTTTCAGCAAAAACTCTGTGCGCTACCTCAAGCCATTTCTGCACTGCCGAAAAGCAGTTCAGAACGCCGCTTAATTACGGCGGACAGCGCACGCCGTCCTCGCAGTGGACAGTCACAGCGTCGGGCGCGGCTTTGCTCGCTCCGCGGGGGAACGGACCGCGTATAACGAGTGTCACTACCGGCAGGATAATAGACCGCGGTGTGACTGATGCTAACAATATGGGCGCGGCTATGGCTCCTGCCGCAATAGATACTATAGCCGCTCACTTCCGTGATACTGGACTGAGACCGGAATACTATGATTTGATACTCACAGGTGATCTTGGAATAGTTGGTTCAGCGATACTGTGCGAGCTGATAATGGAGGAGGGCTTTGATATTTCAGCTGTGCACAATGACTGCGGAAAAATGATATTTAATATAGACGAACAGGATGTTCACGCCGGTGGCAGCGGCTGCGGCTGCTGTGCCTCTGTGCTTTGCGGCAGCATATATAATGGGCTTTGCGGCGGAAAATATAAGCGAGTTCTTGTGACTGCAACAGGCGCGCTGATGAATACAGTAGCTCTTGGTCAGGGTGAGAGCATACCGGCAATAGCTCATGCGGTTGCGATAGAGATATAGGAGGTGCAATGATGGATTTTGTCAAGGCGTTTATTACAGGCGGCGCGCTTTGTGTGATAGGACAGCTGCTGGTGGATAAGACTTCGCTCACTCCGGCGCGGATACTTGTCTCGTATGTGGTGGCAGGCGTGTTTCTGGAGTTTTTTGGAATATATGGATATATCCAGTCATTTGGAGGCGCGGGCGCGTCTGTTCCGCTGACGGGCTTCGGGGCTGCGCTTTGCCGCGGCGTAATAAAGGCTGTTAATGAACAGGGCTTTATTGGGATAATTACGGGCGGTATGACAGCCGCGGCGGCGGGGATAAGCGCCGCGCTGTTATTTGGCTTTCTTGTTGCGCTTATTTTCAAATCAAAGCCTACAGAATAAGGGAATTTGTTTTTTTGTTTGTTGATAATAAATGAATTTTCATTATGGTTATTTTAGATTTTTATTGTATATATTTCTTGAAACAACGTCAGTGATATGATAAAATATAATAAGCTGGTCTGGACGCTGTTCAACGGAATATCGGCAGGCTTACGCTGATATCAGATCATTAGCGCTGAGCGCTGAAAGGAGTACACAAATGCAAAAAATCAAAAAAATTATACCTGGTCTGCTGCTTTGTCTTGCTATAGCGGTCCCATCATGGATAATAGTTCAGCTTTTGCCGACCCTGGAGGTAATAGGAGCTCCGGTAATAGCTATACTTGCAGGTATGGTGATAACCTTATTTTACAAGAAAAAGGTGAAAACCGCTGATGGAATAGCGTATACCTCAAAAAAGATATTGCAGTATGCAGTTATCCTGCTTGGTTTTGGTTTGAACCTATCCACAATAGCTCAGGTTGGAGCGCAATCACTTCCTATAATTGTTTCAACCATAGCCACATCTCTTATAGTTTCATTTGTGCTTTATAAGCTGATGAAGATGCCGTCAAAAATATCTACGCTAATAGGCGTCGGGTCATCTATCTGCGGCGGAAGCGCCATTGCGGCAACTGCGCCGGTGATAGACGCTGATGATGAGGAGATAGCGCAGGCAATATCGGTCGTATTTCTGTTCAATGTGTTAGCGGCGCTTATTTTCCCGACCTTCGGCGGGCTTATTAATATGAGTGATCCTGGCTTCGCGCTGTTTGCCGGAACAGCCGTGAACGATACGTCGTCAGTTACAGCGGCAGCGTCTACCTGGGAGGCAATACACAAGGTGAGCGGAGTGCTTGACAGCGCGGTTATAGTAAAGCTCACAAGAACGCTCGCGATCATACCAATAACTCTTGTTTTAGCCTTTTATAGGATCAACAAGGCTAAAAAGAACGGAGGTAATGCAGAGGGTGTAAGCCTTAAAAAGGTATTCCCGATGTTTATTCTCTGGTTTGTGGCAGCGTCTGTAATTACAACAATACTGAATGCGGCGCTGAGCGGAGCAGCTCTTGATGGAGCAAACGCGGTTTTTTCATTCCTTAAGACTTTGAGTAAGTTCTTTATAGTGTTGGCGATGGGAGCTATCGGATTAAATACGGATATAGTTAAGCTTGTAAAAACAGGCGGAAAACCTATTTTTATGGGACTTTGCTGCTGGGTTATGATCACGGCGGTAAGCATATTCATGCAGCATATCCTCGGACTTCTTTAATATAAAAAAATGTGTATCAGAGCGGTTCTGATACACATTTTTTATATTACGGATATCCTGCTTTCCTTGCGCGAAAGTATTCTTGCGATCATTTCGCCGCCGCAGCCGGCAGGAACAACTATCTCAGCATGAGGGTGTGAGAACAGCAGCGAGCGCAGAGTATATTCAGCGTCGTTTTCTGAAAGCGCAGGGCAATATATCACAGCCGCTTTGCCGCGCTTTAGCTCGGCAGCTATCAGCCTTGCGGCGTGATAAAGACCGCAGAGCACTGTTATTAATACCAGACAAATATCCATAAAGACACATCCTTTCAAAAATGCTGTGATATTAAATCATATTATACTGTTTATAATATGCCAGGCGCTGATGTTTTGTGAAAACAGCCAGATGTCTGCATAAAAGCCTTGACAAACAGTGAAAAAAAGGGTAAAATGGATAGTGTGTATCCGAAAGGATAAGGAAATTATATTAGGAGGAAACATCATGGGATTAACTTTAACTGAAAAAATCCTGTCTGCTCATCTTGTTGAGGGCGAGATGGTAAAGGGTACCGAGATAGGTATAAGAATTGACCAGACTCTCACTCAGGATGCAACAGGTACAATGGCATATCTTGAGTTTGAGGCTATGGGTGTTCCGCGCGTTAAAACAGAGCGTTCGGTCGCATATATCGACCATAACACGCTCCAGAACGGATTTATGAATATGGATGACCACCGTTTTATAGGTTCGGTCGCTAAAAAGCATGGGATATACTTCTCGCGTCCGGGAAATGGTATTTGTCATCAGGTGCATCTTGAAAGATTCGGTGTGCCGGGCAAGACGCTTATCGGCTCAGATTCGCATACTCCTACAGGCGGCGGTATCGGCATGATAGCTATCGGCGCGGGCGGTATGGATGTTGCTGTAGCTATGGGCGGCGGAACATATTATATCACATGTCCAAAGGTAGTAAAGATAGAGCTTACCGGTAAGCTTCAGCCATGGGTAGCCGCAAAGGACGTTATCCTTGAGGTATTAAGACGTCTTTCGGTTAAGGGCGGTGTAGGCAAGGTCATCGAATACTGCGGCGAGGGCGTTAAAACGCTTTCAGTGCCGGAGCGTGCTACGATAACCAATATGGGCGCAGAGCTCGGAGCTACTACATCGATATTCCCGTCAGATGAGATAACATATGAGTTTTTGAAGGCTCAGGGCAGAGAGGACGTATATACTCCGCTCTCAGCTGATGAGGATGCCGTATATGATGAGATCGTAGAGATTAACCTCAGCGAGCTTGTTCCTATGGCAGCATGTCCACATTCTCCTGACAATGTAAAGACGGTCGAGGAAATAGGACCTATGAAGATAGATCAGGTCTGCATCGGCTCATGCACAAACTCATCGCTTATGGATATGATGAAGGTGGCTCATATACTTAAGGGAAAGACTGTTCATCCTGATGTGTCGCTTTCAATAGCTCCGGGATCAAAGCAGGTGCTTTCCATGCTTGCAGAGAACGGTGCGCTCGCAGATATGCTCGAGGCAGGCGCGAGAGTGCTTGAGAGCGCATGCGGTCCGTGCATAGGTATGGGACAGTCGCCTAATTCGGGCGGTATCTCACTGAGAACGTTCAACAGAAACTTTGAGGGACGCTCAGGCACAGCAGATGGTCAGATATATCTTGTATCACCTGAGCTGGCTGCCGTATCGGCTCTTACCGGAGTTCTAACAGACCCGAGAACACTCGGCGAGATGCCTGAGTTTACAATGCCTGAAAAGTTCCTTGTAAACGACAATATGGTGGTTCCTCCTGTAGACGAGGCTGATATGGACAGCGTTGAGGTACTGCGCGGACCTAACATAAAGCCGTTCCCGACCTCAGAGCCTATGCCAAAGAGCATAGAGGCAGGAGTGAGCCTCAAGGTAGGAGACAATATAACAACAGACCATATCATGCCGGCAGGAGCAAAGATACTGCCGCTGCGTTCAAATATACCGGAGATCTCAAAGTATTGCTTTGCTGTATGCGATGAGAGCTTCCATGACAGAGCGCTTGAGATGGGCAAAAGCATAATAATCGGCGGTTCAAATTATGGTCAGGGCTCATCAAGAGAACATGCCGCGCTTGCTCCGCTCTATCTTGGAGTAAAGGCGGTAATAACAAAGTCATTTGCGCGTATACACATGGCAAACCTGATAAATGCAGGCATTGTTCCTATGACGTTCGCAAATGAGGCTGACTATGACAGGATCGACCAGGCTGACGAGCTCAAAATCGAGAATATTGCCGCTCAGATCGCTGACGGCGGAAATATTAAGGTAACAAATGTTACAAAGGGCTTTGATTTTGAGTGCGCAGTGAATTTCTCTGACAGACAGAAAGAGATGCTCTATGCGGGCGGTCTGCTCAATTATACAAAGAATAATTCATAACAGCATATAAAGAAAAGAAGGGGCGGATTTCTTGTTCAGCAATGAGACTCGTCCCTGTTGTTTTATTAAGGAGGTTTAGTCAATGCAGATGACATTCCGGTGGTACGGCGAGGGGAACGACAGCGTTACGCTCGATATGATACGCCAGATACCGGGCGTAGAGGGAATAGTATGGGCTTTGCACCATAAAAATGCCGGCGAGGTCTGGGAAAAGGATGAGATAGCCGAGGTAAAGAAAAGTCTTGATAAGTACGGCTTTAATATGGACGTTGTTGAATCGGTAAATGTTCACGACGATATCAAAATAGGTCTGCCGTCAAGAGATATGTATATAGAGAATTACAAGCAGACGCTGCGCAATCTTTCCGAGTTTGGCGTAAAGGTAGTGTGCTATAATTTTATGCCTGTGTTTGACTGGACAAGAACAGATCTGTTTCATCCTGTAGGCGACGGCTCCACCGCTCTTTACTATGAAAAGAACAGGATCATTGATGATCCCGAAAAAATGGCAGAGTACATACTTGAAAAATGCGGCGACTATACAATGCCCGGCTGGGAGCCGGAAAGAATGGCTCGTTTAAAGCAGCTGTTTGAGGCGTATAAGCCTGTAACTAAAGAGATGCTTTGGGATAATCTGAAATATTTTCTCGAGGCAATAATGCCGGTATGCCATGAATGCGGGATAAAGATGGCAATACATCCGGATGATCCGCCGTGGGATATTTTCGGACTGCCGCGTCTTTTGGTGGATTCGGCATCGATAGACAGATTCCTTGATATGGTGGACGATCCGTACAACTGCCTTACGCTCTGCTCAGGCTCGCTCAGTGCTGATCCGAAAAACAACGTTGCCGAAATAATAAGAAAGCATTGCGACAGGATCGCGTTCGCTCACGTTAGGAACGTAAAGCATTTTGAAAACGGAGATTTCAGCGAGGCATCTCACCGCGACTGTGACGGAGATACAGGCATAATAGAGATAATGAAAGCGTACCATGAATGCGGCTTTGACGGATATATGCGTCCCGATCACGGCAGACACATCTGGGGCGAAAAATGCCGACCCGGATACGGTCTTTACGACCGCGCTCTGGGCATAATGTATCTGCTCGGCTGCTGGGATATGCTCGAGAGCATGAGTAAGTAAGAGGCGCGACAAATCAAAAGGGACAGTATTCGTATGGGAATTACCTATACAATACTGTCCCTTTTGCTGTTCTGTTATACAGTTCAGATCCTGAACAGAAACCTTACTATTCCGGCAAGACCCTTAGGAAGCTTTTTTACGACTATTCTCATTAAAACCACTCCTTTACCATTTGAACAGGCACAGATAACCAAATACAGTAAGCATAACCATCTCTATCACGGCAAGAACGGGCAGAGGGCAGAACAAGCCTACCATAATCCCAACGCAGAATGCGAGTATGCTCAGCCCAATAGCCTTTGCCGCGCCGCGCATACAGAAATTGACCATTTTGAACCTCCGTGGATAACGCGGTATTATCTGCCGCGTATTTATAATATAATATGTATTATACATATAAGATGTTACAGTAAATTTATTGTGTTATTTAGTTGACAAAAACTCATACTTATGATAAAATGGTCTAAAGAGACTGAAGTGATGTGTGTAAAAATTGTAAATAATCTACAATATCATTCATCGTAACGGCTAATCAAATGAAGGGAGGTAAATATGGCTTTTTTATGGCTTGCGCTTGTTGCGGTATTCGCGCTGATAGAGGGACTGACATTTCAGCTGGTCACTATCTGGTTTGCGATAGGCTCAATAGGCGGACTTATAGCGGCAATTGCCGGAGCGTCATTGCAGACACAGATAATCATAGCCGTAGCTATATCGATAGTGACGCTGCTGCCGCTGCGCGGATTTGTTATGAAATGCCTTAAGCCGAAAGGAACAAAAACAAATGCCGATTCTCTCATAGGCAGGATCATAGTTGTTGATGAGACTGTGGATAAT
This sequence comes from uncultured Clostridia bacterium, assembly GCA_944391225.1. Taxonomy (GTDB): domain Bacteria; phylum Bacillota; class Clostridia; order UBA1381; family UBA1381; genus Ornithomonoglobus. The sequence goes on along the minus strand of CALXSS010000005.1, from coordinate 30,031 downwards.
ATAAAAAATGAGGGAGCCGGAAAGGTGAACGGGCTTACATGGAAGCTTAAGAGCGAGGATGATTCCGTTATTGAAAAGGGCGAGACGGCTGAGATCAGGGAAATACGCGGCGTTACCCTGATAGTGAAAAAGGCTGCTGTCAAGCAGGAGGTATAACAGCGCTTTGCGCGGAAAGGATAAAATTATGGGGATTTTTCTTGTTATTTTACTTATAATACTTATTATCATTGCGATCGCAAATATTAAGATCGTGCCTCAGGCGCATGCGTTCATTATAGAGCGTCTGGGAGGCTATAACGCTACATGGACAGTAGGACTGCATCTTAAGATACCGTTCTTTGACAGGATAGCGTCAAAGGTCAGCCTTAAGGAGCATGTGGTGGATTTTCCGCCGCAGCCGGTAATAACAAAGGATAATGTTACAATGCAGATAGACACTGTTGTATATTATCAGATAACCGATCCTAAGCTGTACACATACGGAGTTGAGCGTCCGATGATGGCTATTGAGAATCTCACAGCTACCACACTGCGTAACATCATAGGCGATCTGGAGCTGGATGAAACGCTGACATCGCGCGATACGGTAAATACAAAAATGCGCGCTATCCTTGACGAGGCTACCGATCCATGGGGAATAAAAATAAACCGTGTGGAGCTTAAGAACATCATGCCGCCGGCTGAGATACAGGATGCTATGGAGCGTCAGATGAAAGCGGAGCGTGAAAGACGCGAGGCAATTCTTAAGGCTGAGGGTGAAAAGAAATCGTCCATTCTCCAGGCAGAGGGCGACAAGGAATCGGCGATCCTCCGCGCTGAGGCTAAGAAAGAGGCGGCAATACGCGAGGCTGAGGGTAAGGCTCAGGCGATAATAAGAGTTCAGCAGGCGGTTGCAGAGGGCATAAGGCTTATAAACGAGTCAGAGCCTAAGCAGGGATACCTGACTATTAAGTCACTTGAGAGCCTTAACGCTCTTGCTGAGGGCAAGGCGACAAAGATAATAGTTCCCTCAGATATACAGGGACTTGCAGGTCTTGCAACATCTATAAAAGAGATAATTAAAGAATAAATAGAACTGATTAACAGAGGCTGTTGCAAGCTCAACGAGTTTGCAACAGCCTCTTTGCTCATTTAATAATATTTTTTATATTCTTTACCGCGCTTTTTATACGCTCGCGCAGGTCTTGGACGCCGATAGACCTATATGCAGTCCGTACAGAATCGTCCGGCAAAAAACGCTTTATAGGATAAAGAGTTTCTGTTCTTTTTGAGTAAAAATAACAAAATTAGTATTCAAAAAATCCTGTATATAAGAGTGAAGAATCAGCCTAAAACCAACATAAATACGCTTGCATATGTATTAGGCGAAGTATTTGCGATCATAATTACATGCTGTTTTTTTTGCTTAATTAGATTTGATGGCAATGAAGAAAAATCTTCTGAATTTGAATATATACTCACCATTACTTTGCTTGTTGTATGTTCTTATTGCGCGCTCAGTTATTTCTTTTTCTATGCTTTCTGCTGTTTCTTTATCCACAGCATTAAGATACGGTCTTAATCTCGTTCCCTTTACCCATTCAACCATTGCTTCGACAGAAGGCATATTGTGATAATATATGGTTTCCCATATATCATAATTATTGCTGCAACAAGAAAGTATATCAAAATATTCATCAGGTAATAATGTTTCATTTGTTTCCAGCTTCATTGAAGAAAAATTCCATTTAGGATCAGATGTTACATCACTGATTATTTTAAACAGTGTTTCTTGTCCGTTCATTGGCATTTGCACAGCTAATACTCCATTTTTGTTTAACTTGGTAAAAAGACGGGGTATAAATTCTTTGTGGTTTGGTATCCACTGTAAACAGGCATTTGAAAATATTATATCATACTCATCGAGAGTATCTAATTCAGTTGTTACATCACAAAGTCGGAAGTCTATGTCAGAATATGATTCTTTCGCGCGTTTTATCATATTTTCTGAACTGTCTACGCCTAAAATATTTGCATTGGGAAACATTTTCTTTAAGACAGATGTACTGTTTCCGGGACCGCATCCAATATCAAGTATATTTTTGGGATGCTCAATAGGTATTCTTTTTGCTAAATCTATAGCAGGCTGAGTTCGCTGTTTTTTGAATTTTAAATATTGCTCTGAATTCCATTGTGACATAATAATCGCCCTTTCATTTTTTATTGACTATTTATACAATTTAATTATAACATATATGCTGATTAGAATCAAGCGTTCAGTAACGCTGGTTCGGAATTTAGGCAATTCATCTGGCTTCTTGTTATGTGTATAAAGCTAATTGTTTGCTATGATATATAAAACTAAATTTAGTAATGTGTAATTATTTTATTCACCATAAAAATCAGACGGCTTTTCACCGGTATATTTTTTTACTGTCCTGTAAAAGTTTGAATAGTCGTTGAAACCGCATTGCTTGAATGCCTCGGTTATGGATACGTTTTCTCTCACAAGCTCGCGTACTCCGGAAATGCGCCGCAGTGCAAGATAATCGTTTACAGTTATACCCGTTTCTTCCTTGAAAAGGTGGCATATGTGATATTTGCTTACGTAGAAGTCCGCTGCCATCTTCTCAAGTGAAAAGTCTTTTCGGTAATTTTGGTCCAGATATTCTTTCATGCTGCGTATAGCAGGATTTTCAACCTTTGTGTAAACTGTGCCCGGAAGTGTTTTTAATACCTCGTTTATGCATACTGCAAACTTTTGAAACAGCAGCTCCGCAAAAAATATGTTCTGGTCGCAGAGATCTTCAAGAAGTGATGTTCCGCGCCTGAAATAGTTGTGAAGATGACGTTTCCTTGCAGCTTCGTTGGTGATAACGTCATATTCTCCGTCACGCTTATCAAGCAGATGGTCTATAAGACTGCGCGGTATGCGCGTTAAAAGACGCGGCGAAAGCTGGATGAATGTTCTTTTGTACAGTGCATCACTTGAGAATGAAATTGTATGCATTACATTTGGTTTCGTAACGGTTATATCTCCCGGATTTAGCTTATATATACTGCTTCCGATTATGTAGGAGGCATCTCCCTTTTCAAACATCAGAAATTCATAGTATTTATGTATATGTGTGTTCAGCTTTGTCGGTACAGCCTCCGAGGAGCTGAGCATAAAGTTTTTTGAATTAAATGATACGCCCATATATATCACCTTTTATAATAAGATTTGCATGAAAACTGCATAATTATTTTTTTGATTGTTTATATTTTAACACACTTCCGCAATATTTGCAATACAAATAACAATAATGACAATTTATTTTTTTGTGGAATTATGTTAAGATTATTATGTTGAATAGAGATCAATTTATTAAAAAGGTCAAAGAAAGAGAGGTAAATACTATGAAACGTAAAGGCTGCATGTTATTGTCGATTATGATTGTTTTGCAGTTGTTGCTATCATGTGTTGTGACGGTCAACGCTGCTGAGGAGGGGACAGAATATGTCGTACCCAACAGTCCGGCAGTTACATACAACATGAACATCGACTGGAAATACAAGCGTGCCGACGATTCTGCTACATTCCCTCTTGCTGCCGCCTCGGCTGCAATAGCTAAGAACGGAAAGCAGTTCTATGATGTGGATTATGACGATACGGATTGGGAAACAGTCAGCGTTCCTCATGCGGTCAACGCGGAGGACTCGTTTGACGGAGCCGGTAGCGATGCGGGCGAGGCGAGCCTGTACAGGGGCTTTATGTTCTACCGTAAGCACATCTCAATACCTGAGAGCGATAACGGCAAAAAGCTCATACTTGAGTTTGAGGCTGTGCGTCAGTCGCTGTATCTGTATGTAAACGGCGAGATGGTAGGATACTATGAGGCAGGCATTGCGCCTATAGGCTTTGATATTACCGATTTCGTCAATTACGGCGGCGATAATGTTATAGCTGTTGCTACAGATAACGCTTCGTCAAGAGGAAGCTCGTTTGAAACACAAGAAACGATACCGGGACACGAGCCGGGAGACCTGTCCGGATCTTTTTATCAGTGGAACACAAAGGACTTTAACGAGGTTCAGGGCGGACTGACGGGAAATGTTATACTTTATGCTAAGAACAAGATATATCAGACGCTTCCGCTGTATAATAACCTTAAAACAACCGGTAATTACATATACGGCAGCAACTTTGATTTCAGAGAAAATTCTGCTGATATAAATGTTGAGGCTGAGGTAAGAAACGAAACAGATGAAGAGCGCGATATAACGCTTGAGGTAAACGTTGTAGACAGCGACGGAATACTTGTATCGACCTTCTCAAAGACTGAAACAGTGTTTCCGGCAATGGATACAGAAACAGATCAGTTCCTCACAACAGTACCTGAAAATGCTTATAATGAAGCAGGCGAGGGTCAGGAAAACAACAGCGTATCGCTTGACACTGTAGAGGTAACAAAGATAAATGCAAGCGCGAACGTTTCAGAGCTTCATTTCTGGAGCGACGTATCGCCGTATCTTTATACTGTATACACAGTCCTCAAGGACGGCGAGGAAGTAATAGACGTTCAGGAAACTGTTACAGGCTTCCGCGAGGTAGTATATGACAAGGATAAGGGCTTGCAGATAAACGGAACTCCGACATATCTCAAGGGTTACGCGCAGCGTTCAACTAATGAATGGGCTGCAATAGGAGTTGCAAATGATTGGCTTGAAGATGTTGACATGCAGCTCATAAAGGAATCAAACGCGAACTTTATCCGCTGGATGCACGTTGCGCCTAAGCCGAACGCTATACGTTCAGGCGATAAGTACGGTGTTATATCAGTAGCGCCGGCAGGAGATAAAGAAGGCGATGTTTCAGGCAGACAGTGGGATCAGCGTGTAGAGGCTATGCGCGACGTTATTATATATTACAGAAACAGCCCGTCGGTAATATTCTATGAGGCAGGAAACAATCAGATCACAGCTGACCATATGCGTGAGATGACAACGCTGAAAAATAATCTTGATCCGAACGGATACAGATTTATGGGCTGCCGTACCATCAACAGTCCAGATCAGATAAAAGAGGCTGAATGGGCAGGCACTATGATTTTCCGCCACGATGAGAACGCATATGCTGCTATGCAGTCTACAGGCAACTATATACCGATGCTTGAAACGGAGTATCACAGAAACGAGGCTCCGCGAAGAGTATGGGATGACTATTCACCGCCATACTATGATTATGTGAACAAGTGGCTTGGAGCAGACGGTTCAAAAACAGACGGATACGATATATGGGATCAGACTCAGGAGGATTTCTCGCGCACCATGTTCAACTCCGGTGACGGATATTCATATTATTATAACAACCGTGTAGGCGGTACAGGCAAGAATTATTATTCAGGCGCGGCTATGATGGTATGGTCCGATTCTAACATGCATGTGCGTAACTGCGGCGTGGAGAATGCGAGAACATCAGGAAGAGTAGATCCGGTCAGAATAAAGAAGGAATCATTCTATGCAATACAGGCAGCGCAGTCGGATACTCCGGCTTTGCATATACTCGGACACTGGAACTATCCTGAATATATAGAGGGTGATACCGAAAACGGTAACTACTGGTATGAGGATAAGACGTTTAACGGAACATATTGGGAGCCTAACGGCACAATGCTCCAGAGAGATCCGACAAAGAAAACTGTTTATGTAATAGGCTCGGAGGATGTTGCAAAGGTAGAGCTTTACGTTAACGGCGAGCTTGTTGGAACGGATACAAAGGCGGACGATAATTATATCTATGCGTTTGACAATATAGACGTTACCCAGTCGGGCAGTGTCAGCGCAAAGGCTTATAATGAGCTTGATGAGGTCATAGCGAATGACGAGATCGTAACAGCAGGCGAACCGGCAAGAATAAAGCTTACGCCTGTAACAGGACCAGACGGACTTATCGCGGATGGTTCGGATATAGCATATGTTGATGTGGAGATAGTGGATGAGGACGGAAACGTTTGTCCGCTTGATGAGAGAAAGATCAACTTTACTCTTAACGGAAACGGCGTATTCCTCGGCGGCTACAACAGCGGTGTAGATGAGAGAATAGTAAATCACAAGGATTATGTTTATGCTGAATGCGGCGTGAACAGAGTGTTTATACGCTCAACTCAGACCTCGGGAACGATAACTCTTACAGCATCGGCAGAGGGTATGCAGCCGGTAGATATTACCTTAGAAACAACTCCGCTTGAGCTTGACGGCGGTCTTACAACACAGCTGCAGCGTTCGTTTGAGCAGGGCGAGGTTCCGGATCCTCCGGCACAGGAGACTGCTCCGGAGCTTAAGAGCCTTGGCAGCGTATTCACAGCTGACTGGAACGAGGAAACAGGCAATGTTGTAAAGGTAAACGAGGATGAAAAGGATTACTATACTGTAACTGTAAACGGCAAGGAGGTAAGCTTTACAGATAAGGCTTACAAGCCCGACAGCAACACAGGTGTGGTAGGCGAGGTCAATCCTATACTTGACGCTGTAAAAGCGGCAGGCGGCGACTTTACATATTCATATAACACGGAGGGAAGTATACCGTCATACGCATACGGCGAGCTTCCGTACATCACAATAAACACTGATGAAAATACGGTTGATATAGTAAATGTAGCAACGGATATATTCATTAACGGAGAAAGAAACCTTACAAACTTCGGAGTGGCTCCTAACTCGGACGGAACAGCTCTTATGGCAGAGCTTTCAGCAGTGCTTGGACAGCTTCCTGGTGTATCGTTCAGCACTGATGCTGAGTCAAAAACATTAGCAATAACTGTCAATGATGAAGCTATATCGCTTATGAGTGAAGAAACTCCGGCGCTCGAATTTAGTGATAATAAGGTTACGGTATCAAGCGGCAGCAAGCTTGAAAGCGCTAATCTCATAATGGCTGGATACAGCGAGAACGGAGAGTTAGCGAAAGTTGTACTCACAGAAGTAAATATTGAAGCGGGAGCAAAGACATCTGTGGATGTGAGTGATGAGATACTCTCATCTTCTACCGCAAAAGCGATGCTTTGGAGTTCAGATATGAAATATGCTCTTTGTGAGGCAATAAAGCTTGAAGAAAATGAACCGCAGGAAACACAGGAACCGGAAACTACTCCGGAACCCGGCAGCGATAACTATGATACAGTGGCATTTTTCGACAGCTGTGACACAGCGGCAGCAAATCTTGTGCTCAGCGAGGACACATCGCCTGACGGAACAAAATATCTTACAAATGAGAGCTATGAAGGAAAATCCGCAGCGGGCTGCTGCTTCGGCGGACTTTCAGAAAATTCAAAGGCGGACATCATGTGGGAGGCTGACGTAAGGTTCAATACTGACGGCTCCGGCATAACTCCTTACGATAACGGAGACAAGAAACTCGGTACTTGCGTAAGACGCCACGATGTTGACGGAAAACCGATGCTCTCAATACAGACCGGCGGTGATAAATTTGAAAATTATCTTGAGATAGATCCTGACAAGTGGTATCATATTGTGCTTATAGGACGTTTCAGCGCTCCTGACGCGGCTACGAATATGATAGTCTACGGCTATGAGGGTTCTGAGATGAAGCATCTCGGAACATTCGAGAACGTAAATCAGAGAAACCTTTCAGCCAATACAAATAACGGCGCAAGCCATTGGAATGTGCATATGGGAACGAGCGTTGACAATCTCAAGATAACAATGCTTGGCGCGGATGCTTTGAGCGTAAGCTCCAACAGCAGTGAGATTACAGCAGGAAATGTAATGCAGTTTACATATGACGCTACAAGGCAGGGAGCGTATATAACAAAGCCGGCTGTTACATGGGAGGTATACAACTCCGATAACAGCGCGCCGCTAAACGATGCTTCTATAACAATAGACTCAGCAGGAGTTCTAAGCGTGGGAATAGACGCGGCAGAGCAGAACATATATGTACGCGCGACAGCTGAGAGCGGAATAAGCGCGTCAAAGAAGATAAGCGTTAAGGCTGTTGATATTTCCGGCGTTAAGTTTGATACACTGACACTAAGTGCGGCGCGCGAATATGTAAGCGCCGACGAGCCGCTCACAATAAGCGCGGCGGCGTCAAAGAACGGAGAACCAGTATCACTTTCAGAGAACGACCTTATCTGGTACGTATGCGACAAGGACAATATGCGCAGCCTTGGAGATGAGCTTAATTGGATCAAGGTTGAAAATGGAGTTCTCAGCGTAGATACAAAGGCTATATCGCAGGATATAACGGTTCGTGCGGCTGATCCTACAGATGCGGTAAGAGGTTCTGTAGCGGTTCACATCAAGTCAAGCGATGCTCTTGAGGGAAATGAGGACGGTGATAAGGATAAGCTTCTCTATGCGGACAACTGTGAGGGCGAGCTTACAAATGCAGTCCGCGAGTCGGGAGCGCCTGACGGAACAAGCGCATTCAGAGCAGAATCAGGTCTCACTACAGGAAACATTACTGAAACAGCTTCAGATCTTGTTATAGAGATGGATATTAAGTTCAATCAGGAGGGAGCGGGCTTCCAGCCGGCAAAGAACGGTAAGCTCAACACCTGCGTGGTTTATCATAACGGACAGCTTGCAGTTCAGACAGGCAGCAGCAGCTACACTAATTATGGTGAGATAAGCCCGAATAAGTGGTATCATATCACTATAATAAGAAAGATGGAGTCATATGCTCATATCATATTTGAGGAATATGACGATAATGGAAACCGCATAAACAGAAAGCTCATAAAGGACGTCAATCAGAGAAATGACGAGCCTACGGCTTTTGTAAATATCAATGCCGGAACGAGCTTTGACAATCTGAGGATACTCAGCCCTGTTCCTACTGATATAAGCGTAAGCACAGATGTGGCAACAGTATTCCCGGGAGGAAAGGTGCAGGCATCGGCGACTCTATACTGGAATTCTCTTGAAATGAAAAAACCGGCATCTGATATGCTTGAATTTATGCTCTATGATTCTGAGGATAACGAGCCGCTCGAAGATTCTCTTATAGCTATTGACAGCACAGGACTGATAACTATAGATAATGCTGCAGAACCTCAGGATGTATATGTTAGAGCGATTTCGCCAAAATCAGGTAAATATGCAAGCGCTAAGTTTACAATCACATCATCAGATATTATCACTATAGATAAGCTTGGTGTGAGCGAGGATGGATCAAGGCTTGTAAAGCTCTTTGTAACAAAGAACTTCTACTATGCAAATGAGCTGACATTTGTAGCGGAAACGTTTGATGAAAACGGAGCGATCACATCAGTATCAACTAAGCAGGTCAACGGCTCGGCTATCAGAATGGGCGAAAACGAGATATCGCTCGGATTCGCGCTGCCGGAAGGCTTTGACAAGACAACGGATACCTTGAAGATATACGCTGTTACAAAGCTTTCTGCGGACACGGCGGCAGAACCGGACGGCGCTCTTTCGGCTGAAAAGACGGCAAGCGGCGTAAAGCTAACAGCTATTCCTGAGTTTGACAATGGCTCTGAGATAGCGGTGCTTGTGACAAAGGCTGAGGCGGATGTTACAAATATCAGCGACAGTGATATACTCTGCTTTGATATGTCACGCGATATTGCAAACGGCTATGAAGCGTCATGGTCACAGCAGTTTGACGGTGATTATACAGTAAGAGTATCAGGAAAGATAAACGGTGTACACACCGTTAAGACGGCAGTTGCCTCAAACTGATCTATAAGAAACGAGGGGCTGTAGCACAAGGGGGCTGCGCCCCTTCGTTTCGTCCGTTCTGCACTATTTTTCTAAAGCCCCGCGAGGCTGTTGCAAACTCGTTGAGTTTTGCAACAGCCTCTTGTTTTTTTGCACCCAAAATAAGGCGTTTTATTAAATTTATATCAGCTATTGCAAAACAGATGTTCGTGTGGTATAATGATTAGGATATAGACAGATCATATAATAAGCTGTATATACGGCGGAACGGAGATGTGTATGGAAAAATTTGAGCTTGTATCGGAATATAAGCCTGCCGGCGACCAGCCTCAGGCGATAGAAAAGCTCGTTGAGGGGCTTAACAGGGGCGAAAAGTTCCAGACACTGCTTGGTGTTACAGGTTCTGGAAAGACATTTACAATGGCGAACATCATAGCGGCGGTGAACAAGCCGACAATTGTGCTTGCGCACAATAAAACGCTCGCGGCTCAGCTGTGCAGCGAGTTCAAGGAGTTTTTCCCTAATAACTGCGTGGAATTTTTCGTAAGCTATTACGACTATTATCAGCCTGAGGCATATCTGCCGCAGACGGATACGTATATAGAAAAGGACGCCATGACGAATGAAAATCTTGATAAGCTGCGCCACAGCGCAACGTTTGCGCTGCTTGAAAGAAAGGATGTGCTTATAGTATCGAGTGTTTCGTGTATATATGGTTTGGGTGATCCGGAGGATTATAAAAATCTTATGCTGTCGCTGCGAGTGGGCATGGAGCGTGACCGCGACGAGATATTGAAAAAGCTTGTCGAGATGCAGTATGAGAGAAATGATATTAATTTTGTCAGAAATAAATTCCGCGTGCGCGGCGATGTGGTGGAGATATTCCCGTCCAATAATGGTGAGAACGCTATTCGCGTTGAGTTTTTCGGCGATGAGATCGAGCGCATTTGTGAGATAAACGTGCTCACCGGCGAGGTGATAGGGATATATAAGCATGCCGTTATAATGCCTGCCTCGCACTATGTAACGACCTCTGAAAAGATGGCTATGGCTATGGCTGCTATTGAGGAGGAGATGGAGGAGCAGGTCAGGTACTTCAAGGAGCGCGATATGCTTATTGAGGCGCAGCGCATAGAGCAGCGCACGAGATATGATCTGGAAATGATGCAGGAGATAGGCTTCTGTCAGGGCATAGAGAACTATTCAAGGCATATCAGCGGCAGGGCGGCAGGCTCCGCGCCATATACTCTGCTGGATTATTTCCCTGAGGATTATCTGATGATAATCGACGAGTCGCATGTGACTCTGCCGCAGGTGCGCGGAATGTATAACGGCGACAGGGCGAGAAAGGAAACGCTTATAAGATATGGGTTCCGTCTGCCGAGCGCGGCTGACAACAGACCTCTCAAATTCCCTGAGTTTGAGGAACGCCTCTCACAGGTCATATTTACGAGCGCAACTCCGGGCGATTATGAAAAGGAGCATTCAACTGTGGTGGCGGAGCAGGTAATACGCCCTACAGGACTTATAGATCCGGAAATATCGGTTCGTCCTACGGAGCATCAGATAGACGATCTTATTAATGAAATAAATAAGATCACAGAGGCGGGATACAGAACGCTTGTTACCACTCTTACAAAGAAAATGGCTGAGGATCTCACCGATTATCTGAAGCAGATAGGCGTCAAGGTGACATATATGCACTCAGATATAAAGACTATTGAAAGAACGCAGATAATAAAGGATCTGCGCCTCGGCGTGTATGACGTGCTTGTGGGGATCAACCTGCTGCGAGAGGGTCTTGACATACCCGAGGTAGCTCTTGTGGCTATACTTGACGCCGACAAGGAGGGATTCCTGCGCTCTGAGATGTCGCTTATACAGACTATAGGCAGAGCGGCGCGAAATGCTGAGGGCAGAGTTATAATGTACGGTGATACCATCACAAAATCTATGCAGAAGGCGATAGATGAAACAGAAAGAAGACGCGGACTGCAGATAAAATTCAATGAGGAACACGGAATAGTTCCTAAAACCATACGCAAGGATATACGCGATATTATACAGCCTATGGAGGCGGCGGATACAAAGCAGAGTCCGCGGCTCACAGATGTGCGCGACGAGATAGCAGCGCTTGAGGTGCTCATGCTCGAGGCTGCCGAAAAGCTTGAATTTGAGCAGGCGGCGGAATACCGCGACCGTATACGCAGATTGGAAAAGGAGCTTGAATCTTAAAAAAGGAATGATACAAATGGATGAAAATATGCTTATAAAGGCTATAGATATAATAACGGAGCGTATTCTTACGCCTGTGCTGTATATGTACGAAGATGAGGCGGTGGAGTTTATATGCTTCTGCGACACAAACATCAGCATCGAGGAGCTGAGGGAAACAGAGCGCGCCGTATATACAGAGCTTGGGGTCAATGTGGAGATACTTGATATCCGCGAATTTGACGAGAGCGACAGATGGGATATAATCGTAAGCTCGAGGCTTGTATACGCCGCGAACGAGCTTATAAAAATGGCATTTGAGCAGGCTATGCTTGCCGATCTTGAAAAAAGGACGAATATCAGGAACGAGATACTCAAAAGATATGATGAAACGGGAACATATTATGCGAATTGACAGTATGCTCAGCTGATACCGGATATATAATTGAACCGGCGCGGTTAGGGCGTCGCCGCCCGCTTTTTCACAATGCTTTTTATGCCGCCGCAAGCGGCGAACGGAGGATTATTTATGATAAACGATAAAATTAAAATTCGCGGCGCGAGAGTGCACAATCTGAAAAATATTTCGGTCGAGATACCGCGTGATAAGCTTGTGGTGCTCACAGGTCTCTCAGGCTCGGGTAAAAGCTCGCTCGCGTTCGACACTATATATGCTGAGGGTCAGCGCAGGTATGTTGAATCGCTTTCTTCATACGCGCGTCAGTTTCTGGGTCAGATGGACAAGCCGGATGTGGATTATATAGAGGGACTATCTCCGGCTATAAGCATAGACCAGAAAACCACATCAAAAAATCCGCGCTCCACAGTCGGAACGGTAACGGAGATATTCGATTATCTGCGTCTTTTGTATGCGCGTATAGGCATACCGCACTGTCCTAAATGCGGCAGGGAGGTAAAGCGCCAAACGGTAGATCAGATAGTAGACAGGATTGCAGAGCTGCCTGAGCGCACAAGGATACAGATACTTGCGCCCGTGATCAAGGGGAAAAAGGGCGAGCATAAGAGCGTGTTCGAGTCAGCGAAAAAGAGCGGATATGTGCGAATAAGAGTTGACGGCGAGATGTATGACGTTGCAGAGCCGCCGGAGCTGAAAAAAACAGTAAAGCACAATATAGAGATAGTTATTGACCGTATAGCGATAAAGCCGGGAATAGAAAAGCGTATTGCGGATTCTGTAGAAACGGCGCTGAGGCTTACCGGAGATATAGTGATGGTGGACGTTATAGGCGGAGAGCCAATGCAGTTTTCACAGAATTTTGCCTGTGACGTCTGCGGCATAAGTCTGCAGGAGCTTTCGCCGCGTCTGTTCTCGTTCAACAATCCATACGGAGCATGTTCGTTCTGCGACGGTCTTGGAGTGCTGCAGAAGATAGATCCTCAGCTTGTTATAGCTGACGAGAACCTGAGCCTTATTGAGGGCGCTATTAGATGCAGCGGCTGGAACAGCTACGATGATCCCACAAGCATAGCGTATATGTATTATAACGCCATTGCGCGCGAGTACGGTTTTGATATAAACACTCAGTATAAGGATATTCCGGAGGAGGCAAAGCAGGTGATACTCTTTGGCTCAGGTGATAAAAAATTTAAGCTGAGCTATGAGAGGACATACGGCAGCGGAACATATGAAATGCCGTTTGAGGGCGTAATAACAAATCTGCAGCGCCGCTATGACAAGCCTAACTCAGAGTATGCGCGCAGCGACATAGGCAGATATATAAATAATATAAAGTGCCCCAAGTGTCATGGCGCGCGTCTTAACGATGAGATACTTGCTGTGACTGTAGGAGGCAAGAATATCTATGAGTTCACCTGCATGCCGGTTAGAGAAGAAATGCACTTTATAAACAGTCTGGAGCTGACGGAGAGGGAGCTTGTGATAGCTGACCAGATAGTAAAGGAAATACGCTCGCGTCTTAAATTCCTGCTTGATGTAGGGCTTGATTATCTTACCCTGTCAAGATCCTCAGGCACGCTTTCGGGCGGCGAGGCGCAGAGGATAAGGCTTGCCACACAGATAGGTTCCGGTCTTACGGGCGTGCTCTATATCCTTGACGAGCCGAGCATAGGACTGCACCAGCGCGACAACGACAGGCTCATAGGCACTCTGAAAAATCTGCGTGATATAGGCAATACAGTAATAGTTGTGGAGCATGATACAGATACGATGTTCGCGGCTGACTATATAGTTGACATAGGACCTGAGGCGGGCATACACGGCGGCGAGGTCGTGGGCACGGGAACGGCAAGCGAGCTTATGAATTGCCCGCGCTCAATAACCGGAAAATATCTCAGCGGCGAGCTCCACATAGACGTGCCTGCAGAGCGCAGGAAGCCTACAGGCTGGCTGACCGTTTCGGGCGCGAGGGAAAATAATCTTAAGAATATAAACGTAAAGTTTCCGCTTGGCGTGCTCACTTGTGTGACGGGCGTTTCAGGCTCAGGCAAAAGCTCGCTTGTAAACGAGATATTATATAAAAAGCTCGCGCACGAGCTTAACCGCGCCAATACCCATGCCGGAGCGCATAGGAGCATAACGGGCATAGAGGCTCTTGATAAGGTCATAGATATCAACCAAAGCCCTATAGGCAGAACGCCGCGTTCAAATCCTGCTACGTATACCAACCTTTTCAATGATATACGAGAGGTGTTCGCAGCGACGAACGAATCAAAGATGCGCGGCTACAAGTCAAGCAGATTCAGCTTTAACGTAAAGGGCGGACGCTGTGAGGCGTGCTCGGGCGACGGCATAGTAAAGATAGAAATGAACTTCCTTTCAGACGTTTATGTACCCTGCGAGGTCTGCAAGGGCAAGCGCTATAACCGCGAAACGCTCGAGGTAAAATACAAGGGCAAGAATATATACGAGGTGCTCGAGATGACAGTTGACGAGGGCGTGGAGTTTTTCGAGAATATACCTAAGATCAAAAAGCGACTTGAAACGCTTCAGGAGGTGGGTCTGGGCTATGTAAAGCTCGGGCAAAGCTCCACAACGCTTTCGGGCGGCGAGGCGCAGAGAGTAAAGCTCGCTACAGAGCTTTCAAAGCGGTCTACCGGAAAAACAGTCTATATTCTTGACGAGCCTACGACAGGGCTTCACTCCGCCGATGTCAAAAAGCTTGTATATGTGCTAAATAAGCTTGTGGAGGGCGGAAATACGGTAATAGTTATTGAGCATAATCTTGACGTAATAAAAACAGCCGATTATATAATCGATTTAGGACCTGAGGGCGGCGACGGCGGCGGAACGGTGATAGCAAAGGGCACGCCTGAGCAGGTAGCGGAGACTGAGAACTCATACACAGGCTTTTATTTGAAGCGGATATTATCGCAGGAAGTCAGAACGGGAGGGGCATATGAGGAAAACTAAGGATACGCTTATATGCTCGCTCATCGCGCTTGTTATAGGCGCGGTGATGGGCGTTATATCAGGTCTGTTCGGACTGGCTCTCGGTTTTGTAACAGAGGTGCACAGAGAGTATTATTTGTATTTGACGCCGTTTTTAGGCGCAGCCGGTATAGCTATAGTTTTTCTTTACAGAAAATTCAGTCCCCGCTCTCGGCAGGGACTTGATCTGGCTATAGCCTACCAGATGGGCGAGGTGAACGAAAAGGGCGAGATAAAGGACTTCGGCAGAGCTCGAAAGATAGGAAAGTTCCCGAATGCCTATGTAGCGTTGAAGCTCGCGGCAAATCTCATCATGCTAAGCTTTGGAGCGAGCACCGGCAAGGAGGGAACAGTGGCTCAGTGCGGCGCGGCTGTCGGCGATTACGCCTCGCGCATTTTCAGGAGTAGAAAGTATTCGCAGATACTTATGCTTGCCGGCGTCAGCGCGGCTTTAGGCGGACTTTTCGGCACTCCGCTCGGCGGAATGTTCTTTTCGCTTGAGTTTGTCGCTACAGGCATACTCTTTTATGAGGCTCTTGTGCCCTCGTTCATAAGCGCGTATACAGCTTGTATGGTTGCCGGGCTTTGCGGCTATGAGCCGTTCCATTTCAGCATAGACGCGTCATTGGCGACTACGCCGCGGAATGTGTTTCTTTTGATAATAGCCGCGGTGGCTTTCGGCATAATAGGCAGGCTGTTCGCTATTGCACTTACAAAATCGAGGGAGATCTATAAGAAAAAGGTAGATAATCCCTATTTCGGCATTTTTGCGGCTGGCTGCATAATGGCAGGATTCCTGATGTTTATCCATGGCGGCAGATACTGCGGCACAGGCGAGCTGCTTATAGAGGGGATATTTGAGCATGGCTCATTCTACATATATGACTTTGCATTGAAATTTGTATTTACTGTGATATGTATATGTGTCGGCTATTCGGGCGGCGAGATGACGCCGCTTATTGCTATAGGCGCAGCGGCAGGAGCGGCTTTTTCTCAGCTGACCGGCATGCCTATAGGGCTTTGCACCGCGATGGGCTGCGTGGCAGTATACGGCTCGGCAACAAACACACTGCTTGCGCCTATTTTTATAGGCATAGAGCTGTTCGGCGGCGGGGGCGCGCTGTACTATGCTGTTGCCTGCGCGATAGCCTTTGCGGTGAACGGCAATAACTCGATATACTCGTCGCAAAGACATGTTATAAGATCGATGTACAGCGTATTGAAAAAATAACTGTACCGTGGCTGAGCCGTTCGTTTCAGTCGTTCCACACTATTTTTCGGCTTCTGTGAGGCTGCTGCAAACTCGTTGAGTTTTGCGGCAGCCTCGCGTTTTTGTATAAAATGTCATAACTTTGTTGACTTTTTATTGTGCATATGATAGAATAATAACGAAGAACAGGCGGCTGTTAAACGCAGTGAGCGTATGCTGCCCATTATGAAATGAGAAAATAAAAGCTATACAGCGCAGATAAATCGATTATGTACAGGAGGGAAAAAAGATGGCATTTTTTGATGATCTGGGACGACGCATCAGTCAGGCGGGACAGGGTGCAATAAAAAAAACAAGGAATGTGGCTGATACAGTCAGGATAAATGCAGATATTTCCGATCAGGAAAGAGCGGTGAATAATCTATATAATCAGATAGGCAGAGCGTATTTTTCAATTCACGGCTCAGAGCCTGATGAAAGATTAAAAGAGCTGGTGTATTCGGTAAAAGAGACGAACAAGCGTATTGAGGAGCTGAAAAAACAGCTCAGCAGCATGAACGACACTTGTGGCTGTGCAAGGTGCGGCGCTATGAATCCTGAAGGCTCGCTGTTTTGCACCGTCTGCGGCGCAAGGCTTGAGGCTGAGGAGCGGCCGGCACAGGTGTTCTGCACAAACTGCGGCAGGATGATATCTGAGGGAACTGTATTTTGTAACTACTGCGGCTTTGAGCAGAAAGAGGTAAAACAGGATCCGGCAGAGCCTGAAGCACAGCCGTCTGCGGCGGCAGAGCCGGAGAGCGCGGCAGAACCTGAGAATGTGGAAGTACCCGAGAGCGCGGCAGAGCAGGACAAGACGATAACAGATGATGACACAAAGCCGGAAAGCGGAGAGGCGTCAGCTGTATTTTGTAAAGCCTGCGGAGCAAAGGCAGAGCAAGGCGCTCTGTTTTGCACGGTCTGCGGCAAAAAACTTGCAGAGTAAACGGAGGTGTTATCATGAAAAGATGTGCGAGATGTGGAGAGACGCTTGATGATTCTGCTAAATTCTGCCGCAGATGCGGATGCAGATGCGAACCCGCTCAGGATCCCGGCAACGGCGGCGGATACGCGCAGGGAATGCCCAATAATTACGCGACCTATGCAGCGCCTCAAAACGGCGGCTGTCCTGTTTCTGTAGGCGGCTGGATAGGCAGGTCGCTTGTGCTGAATATTATAGCGTGCATACCGATACTGGGAACTATCGCGTACATAGTATTGCTTGTGATATGGTCAGGCGATGTTTCAAAGGAACAGACATTCAGAAACTGGGCTAAGGCTCAGATAGTTGTTTTCCTTATAATGCTGGGTATAGGTCTGTTGGTATTCTTTATCATGATGGCGGCGGGAATTGGTTTTGTAAGTGTTCTTAGCTAAAAAGAACTGACGGAGGATAATATATGTATTGCAATAAATGCGGAGCGTCTGTCGGCGATGACGTGAGGTTTTGTCCTAAATGCGGAAATGAGCTGCCTCAAGCGCAGCTTCCTGTGGTGTACAGCGCGGAAACCAGCGGAAAGAATAAGATAATTGGTATAGCAGCCGTGGCAATAGTTGTACTTCTGATCGCGGCAGCCGCAATAGCTGTGTTCAGCGGACAGAGCTATAAAAAAATTGTAAAGGATTATATGAAATGCACTATTGAGACTCAGGACGGCAAGACATATGTTTCGCTCTTTCCTGAGGAGATACTCGGCGTCAACTATGGCGACAGGGAAAGCATGTATAATGCGGCTGGAAAAATGCTGAAAAATATGAAAGATGATATGACCGATACGCTGGGCGGCGTAAAGGATTATAAGTATAAGATCACTGACAGCGAGCGCGCCGACCGTGATGAGCTGAGAGAAATGAAAACGGAGCTTAGCAGCAGATACAGCCTCAAAATATCAGATATGCGCGATGTTGAGGTAACGTGCAGACTGACAGGTGAAAACGGACGCATTATGGCGCTGGAGTATGATTTCATACTTGTCAAAAGCGGCGGCGCATGGTATATTTACGGCGTGGATTACGAGCAGGAAAACGATATTTTATGACCGGAGGGATATTGTCATGAGCAGAAAATGCAGCAATTGCGGAACTGAGCTTCATGCTGATGATGTAAGCTGACAAACGGGCTTATACGCGGATTTGAAATGCACTTTCCGTCAGCGCAGTTCGATCTGTATGACGGATATGTAAACGATATATACGCGAGCATCACATATTATTGATTTTGTGATTTGAGATACGCGTTGATGTTTGATTTGTATTCAAGCGGGGAAATACCGTATATAGCTTTAAAAATACGATTAAAGGTTCGCTGGCTTTCAAAGCCTGCTTTATCGCTTATCGCTGTCATGTTATCGCCTGTCGTGCGTATCAGGGTGGCGGCGTATTCGGCGCGCAGTGTGCCTATATAATTCCTGAAATTCATGTTTATCCTGTTTGAAAATATATGGGATATATAGTATTTGCTGACATGAAATTCATTTGCAAGCATGTCAAGGCTCAGCGGACGCGTAAAATTCTCATCAATAAATTTAATAAGCTTAGGCATAATGTCATTGACAGGCATGCGATGTGTTTTGCGCAGCTTTATATGCTCAAGCAATGACGACATTATTATCAACGCCCATCCAAGGTTTTCGGCAAAGCTGTTTGTTTTGTCGAGATTATTGAAGGCATACACGGCTCTTTCCGGTATGTCTTCTTTTTTTACAATTGGCACATCTGCCGTGCACTCATTTAGGCTTGTAAAGAGTGAGCCGAAAATTTCCGGCGTGCATATAAGGAATATAACTGCCGCTTCTCGCTGTACCGGTCTTGAAAAGCTGTGCAGGTGATCGGGAAAAATTATAGCGGCGTCGCCCTCGTCAAGCAGAAACTTTTTGCTGTTTATTTCAAGATGCTGTCCGCCTTTAAAAACATATAGTATTTCAACATATTTATGTATATGCGGTCTGAAATTCAGCTCGCGCTTATTGTATATTATATTCAGATCAGATGGCTGGAGCTCATAAAAAGGTATCATGCTATCACTCCTTTAACTTTACAAATTTAAACAGAATATCATTTGTGCAATTTTTGGCTAATTGCTTTTCTTTTATTTCTTTAATTCTAACACATATCGTGGTAAAATGCAAGTATAAGAAAAATAGCGCAGCCGGCACGCGCTTATGAAATAAGCAGTATATTCAGATAGTGTAACGGTTTTCTGCATAATAGGATAAGGAGGACAATAATGAAATTAGAAAAAATAGTATCATTTGCAGCAGCTGCCGCTGTGGTATTAGGAACGTTCCCTCAGGCGCTCGCGCAAGACGGAGCTGATTACGGAACTATAAATGTTATGAGCGACGGTTCAAGTATTTTGAATTTCGGCGCGGATTCCATAACTGTAAAAGGGAATAAGGGCGAGATCATAACTGATGACGAAAACGGCGGTGTACTGCGCCCGGATAACCTGAGAACAAGCGATGAGGGGATCGCTGTGCTGACTCTTTCGTACATGGAGCTCAACAATACCGATTATGACCGTATAGAAATATACGCCGCAAATGAGAATAATTCGTCGATCAGTATAAAGGCGGGGGATACAGATATAGCGGTATTTGATTCGGTATATACCGGAGGCTGGACAAACTACAGTGTTTTCAGCACGGAGCTCATAACTAATAAGGCGGCGGGAAACATAACGCTTAATATAAAAACGGAGGGCGGAAACGCATACTGCGGCAATTATGTTTATGTACGGTTCTATACAGATGGAGGCGGAGCTGAACTGCCGGTGTATCTTGATACATCGCGCACGTTTGAGGAGCGCGCTGCCGATCTTGTCTCAAGAATGACGCTTGAAGAAAAGGTATCTCAGATAGGATACAGAGCGGCTGCAATAGAGAGGCTCGGCGTATCGGAGTACAATTACTGGCGCGAGGCTCTGCACGGCGTTGCAAGACAGGGCAAGGCGACAAGCTTTCCCGCGCCTCTTTCAATGTCTAACACGTGGAATAGCGAGCTTATCTATAATATAGCGGACATAACCTCGACAGAGGCAAGGGCAAAGAATCCAGTCACGGATCTTTCATACTGGAGCCCGACAATAAATATGGCAAGGGATCCGCGCTGGGGAAGAAATGAGGAGACGTTCGGCGAGGATCCGTATCTCACGGGCGAGCTGGCGTCGGAGTTTGTCAACGGAATGCAGGGAGATGACGAGAAATATATTAAAACAATATCTACATTGAAGCATTTCGCAGCTAATAATAACGAGAAAAACCGCCGCGGGGGAACATCTGTGCTCAGCGAGTTTAATATGAGAAATTACTATGCAAAGGTGTTCCAGAACGTAGTGGAAAAGGCGCATCCGGCATCGGTCATGTCGTCCTATAATGCGACAACGCTTTACAGGAACGGCGAGCTGCTGTATAATTATCTGCCTTCATCTGCCAACAGTTATCTGCTCACAGATCTGTTAAGACGGAACTGGGGCTTTGACGGTTATGTTACAAGTGACTGCGGAGCTGGCGAGGATATGATAAAGAACAGTGCGTACAAGCAGGGAATGCTCGGCTCTGCTGACGTGCCTGACGCGCAGGCAATAGCTCAGCCGTTTTTGGCGGGAATGGATATAGAATGTTATCTTGGCGGAGGCTGCGCGGCTACAACAAACGGCGTTGAAATGGTAAAGCAGGGCTATATCTCTGAGCAGGAGCTTGAAACGAATGTTTATAATCTGTTCTTGCAGAGGTTCAGAACAGGCGAGTTTGACGAGGGGGTAAGCTATTCGGAGATAACCAAGGATCAGCTTGAAACTGACGAGCATGTCGCGGCGGCAGAGGCGGCAGCGGAAGAATCATGGGTGCTGCTCAAAAACGAGGATGATATATTACCGCTTTCGCAAACGGCTCAGGATATAGTTATTGTCGGACCGTATGCAGGAGAGGTCGTGCTCGGTGATTACTCGGGCGAGCCTGAAAAAACAGTGACGCCGTACGAGGGGCTTAAAGAGGAGCTTTCAAAAACAAATCCGTCAGCGGTCCTCAGTTATCTCGGCTCTGTCGCAGATGACGCGGAGATAATGAATATCAAGAGCATAGTTCTTGTGAGATCAGACGGTTCAAAAAAGACAATAGATATTAGCAAGGCAGAAAATGTTTCGGGAATGAGTTTGGAAAACGGCACGCTCTGCGGCGTTACGCCAACAGCGTCAGCTGTGATCAGAAATGTAGAGCTTACTGATGTTGTGTCGGTGGAAGCGGAGGTATCAACACCGTCCGGCTCTCTCGGCGGGGATATAGTTATGAATTACGGCAGCGCCAACGGTCCGTCAGTGGCTATAATTGAGGGGGACGCCACAGGCGGCGCCGACAGCTTTGAAACCTTTACAGGCGCGTACACAGGCGCGGACGGCGGATATGGCGGCATTGCTGATATATATATTTCAATAATGCCGATAGAAAAGGAGTTTTCAGTAGAAAACTATCGGCAGCAGCTTGATTCGGCAGATATCATAATTGCTTATGCGGGAACGACCACAGCGGATTCCAAGGAATCGAATGACAGAGCCTCCATAGCTCTGCCGGAACACCAGTCGCATGTTCAGGCTATAGCCGACGCTTATCCGGAAAAGACTGTTGTTGCGATGCAAACGGTAGGTCAGATAGATGTAGAGCCGTTCGCGGATAAGGTCAAGGCTATACTTTGGACATCTTACAACGGTCAAACACAGGGAACAGCGTTCGGAAAGACGCTTACCGGTCAGGTCAATCCTTCGGGCAGATTATCTACAACATGGTATAAAGCCGACGACCTTTCAAAGCTGGAGCTTGCAAACACATCAAAGAAAACGGTTGAGGGAATAACCGGTTATTATACTGATTATGACCTGCAAAGCACAGCGGCAAGCCCCGGCAGAACATATCAGTATTATACGGGAGAGCCGGTATATCCTTTCGGCTATGGTCTGAGCTATACTGATTTTGAATATTCTGATTTTACCGTATCAACAGATCAGGCTGAGGCGAACGGAACTGTAAAAGCGTCCGTTAATGTGAAGAATGCGGGCGAAGCTGCGGGCATGGAGGTAGTGCAGCTGTATGTATCGCACCCCGGCGCAGGAGAGGGCAATATACCTAAAAAACAACTCAAAGGATTTGAAAAGATATCACTTGAGCCGGGCGAGACAAAAACGGTTGGATTTGAGCTGGATATAAGCGATATGAGCCTGTTTGATGAGGCGGAGCAGAAGCTTGTTGTGCCGGAGGGCGAGTATATAATAAGCATAGGCAAAAACGCTGCTGACACTGCTTTCACAGGTAAAGTGAAGGTGAGCGGAACACTAAGCTCGGAGCTTAAAACAGTAAGAGCCATTCCCGACGGCATAACGCTTAAAGGATATATCTGCGAGGACGGTACTGACCTGACAGCGCTGAACTCAATAGACGCGGGACTTTCGGCGGTGATGTCTGATGAGCGGCTCGTTGATCTGAAAAATGCAGCGGTAAGATACAGCAGCTCGGACGCATCAGTGGCGATAGTGGACGAGAACGGTGTTGTAACACCGTCTGTAAAGGAGGGCACGGCTGTTATAACTGCCGAGGTCACTGTTGACGGAGTTAAAAAGACTGACTCGTTCCCTGTAGTAACTGTGCTTGAAATAAAGCCGGGAGCTGACGAGGTAAGCGCGGCAAAAGCGGAGCTTGAGGCGGTTTATAATTCTTTGCCGGCGAATGCGTATTCAGAGGAAAACAGGAACAAGCTTAGCGGCATATACAATGAGGGAGTTTCGGCGATAGACGCAGCGATGACAAAAACGGAGCTTGAGCAGCTTCTAAAAAGCTATATAGCAGAGCTTAAGGCTGTGGAGATGGACGCTCTTGAGGTCGGATACAGCATAGGCTCGGAAAATAAGGAATATCTGTATAACGGAGTTATTGATTACCGCGAGGGCGGAATAGAGCCGTTTTCGGGCGCGTCAGGCACGGTCAGGACCGACGCGCCGTATACAGGGATACAGCTTAAGGCTTATGACGAGGGCGGCGCGGAGGTCAGCGGCATAAGCTGGCAGCTGAAAAAGCTTGACAGCTCGTCAAGACAGGCAGCCGAAATAGACCCGGATACAGGCGAGCTAACAGTATACGGAAACGGCATTGTAGAGATAATTGCGGCAAATACAGACGCCGGTATATGCGGACGTCAGATAATATATATAAATATGCAGATCGAGGCTGAATATGCTGATGACGGCGGAGGCGCGGATCTGACTGATAAGCAGAGCGGAGCAAGCGGCGGCAACGCCGGAAGCACGTCGAGCTCATGGATGCTGTACAGGTCTGTAAAGCTTACGGAGCTTGAAAACCTTATTGTAAGATACGCGGGAAAGAATGCGGGCAGCATATACATCAGCGCTGACAAGAGCAGCGATAAGGA
This sequence comes from uncultured Clostridia bacterium, assembly GCA_944391225.1. Lineage (GTDB taxonomy): Bacteria > Bacillota > Clostridia > UBA1381 > UBA1381 > Ornithomonoglobus. The sequence goes on along the minus strand of CALXSS010000005.1, from coordinate 6,083 downwards.
TAAGCTTATAGCATCTGTAAGCGTTCCGTCCACCGGCGGCTGGAGCACATGGGAGGAAACAGAAACTGAGCTTTACCGTGACAATATTTATACGCTTTCCGAGAGCGGCGCGCTTGATGAATACGGCTGCACTGATGTGTATATACAGACCAACGGTATAAATCTTGATTATTTCCGTCTCAACTATTATGAAAATGATGATGAACAGCCGTATGTTATAGAAAAGGTGAGCGGCACGGTCGATGGGAGCATAAATGTTCAGCTTGGCTGGCGCGGCAGCGCGGAGGCGTCTCAGGCTGTTATGACAGCGGCAGTATACGATGATGACAGCTCTGTAAAACGTATGTATATGACAGATGTGAGCGGCGCGGGAGCATACGATATTCTGACTGAAGCTCAGGAAGGCGAGAAAATAAAGATATTCATATGGAACGATACCCGGAGCATGCTGCCGCTTGGCGCAGCGTATGAATACAGCTTTAAGACGCCTGAGCCGAGCAGGATGGTTGTATATTCGCTCAACAGCGGAGAATACGACTACACTGTGCTCAGCGGCGGAAATGACGGCGACGCATATACTGAAGTGAACGGTCTTTCAGGCTACGGCGGCTGGGTCATAGCGAACAAGGGTACAAAATACGAGTATACAGATGTTAACGACAATGTGTATGAATATGAGTTCACAGCGTCATGGCAGGCAGGAACGGGCGGTGAAGCAAAGAGAAGCCTTTATTTTACACCTGAGGGGCGCTGCCGCGTGACTGTAGTGTTCAACGGCGCGGAAGGACGCGATATGTACATAGTGCAGGGCGGCAAAAAGCTCGCTATCGGCTACGGTTCAGGTGCGGATGTATCATTTTCAGCCGAAACTGATGATGTTTCACAGCCGGTATATGTGTATGGAGGCAGCAGCAATAAAAATCTCTATGCAATAATAGTGGAATATTATGGACAGGCTGATCCTGCTGCAGAGCCTGTAATATTGCAGGAAACAGAATGGCTGGGCGTTGATACATATCTTGTACGCGGAGCTGACGGCAGCACAAGCATAAAGAGAGCGGCGGCGGACGACACGGGAGTAAGTCTTGACACGGCTGTCTTTGCGGAAAGGGATAAAAGCTACAGCGGAGAAGAACTTGTAGTAAACTCCATCGCTGAATATAACGGCAGATTATACGCGGGCTGTGACGGCGGATATGTAATGATATTCACCGAGTGCGAAAAATGCAGCCGCCTTATCAAGCTTAGCGATCATGACATAAAAGAGCTGAGTATCGAAAACGACAGATTGATATTGCGCGGAGCAGATACAGAGCTGAGCTATGCTCTTTCAGACGTGGGCGCGGACGCGGTCGCAGCTGAAGAAGCGTCGGTAATGATAGCAGCCGGAGCAATTGCAATAGACGTGCGCAGCGCTGAGGAATACGCGTCGGTCTGCGCGCCGGATACTGTGAATATACCTCTTGATGTTCTTGAGGCAGAGCTGGACGGCTTTGACAAAAATACTGCCTTGATATTCATGTGCGCTGGAGGAACAAGGGCGGCTGAAGCTGTGCGGATCGCGAGAGCGCAGGGGTTTGAAAGGGTATTCAACCTTGGTTCGTTTGAAAGTCTGATGTAAAATACAATTGAGCGTATATTAAAGAGGCTGCTGCAAAGCTCAACGAGTTTGCAGCAGCCTTGAGGGCTTTAGAAAAATAGTGCGGAACGGACGAAAATAAGGGGCGCAGCCCTCTTGCTGCTGCCCCCGGCTTGTAAAAACTATATTCTATACAAGAAAGTGTTCTTTTCTGTACTTGTTAGGTGAAACGCCGATTATCTTCTTGAACACATCGCCAAAATAGTTGCTGTCCTGATAGCCGCAGTATGTGGCTATTTCGGTTATCGAATCCTTTGTTTCGACAAGCATGTTTGCAGCCATTTTCACGCGCACATTGTTGAGATATTCGTTGAAGCCTATACCGGTAACACGCTTGAATTTCTTGGAAAAATAAGTTGGGCTCATATAAGCTATTTTAGCCATTTGATTAAGCGAGATAGGCTGATTGTAATAATTGCATATGTAGCGGCAGGCATTCTGTATCCTGTCCTCATATGCGGTAAGATTGTCAAGAAGCGGCGATGCGTTTTTATCGACAAGCTTGTTAATGTGAACGAGCAGTTCAATAACGCAGAGCTTAGCAATATATTGTGAGTGTATGTCCTCTTGATGGATCTTGGATTCTATTTTATGAAGAAGCGTGTGGAATGAGTGCTGTGCAGATTCATGAAGATGAGCTTTTTTGTTGTTGAATATGCTCAGCAAAAATCCCTTGTCAAATTCTTCGCCAAGACCGTCAAGAAACTGATCGGAAAAAGTTATCAGATACCGGACATGGCGTTTATCGTCCTTAGCGGTCATAGTCTGATGTATGTCGCCCTTATTGATCAGCATGATATCGTTTGGCAGCACATCATATAAGCTGTGATTGACAAAAAAACGCCTTTTTCCGTCAACAAGATAGTATATTTCATAATAATTGTGGAAATGCGAATGCGGCATTCCCTGTGATTCTACCTCCGACACATTTTCGATCCAAAATTTTTTACCGTCCGGCAGTCCCATATACTTCTCACTCCTTTGCATTTTCTGTAACATATTCAGTATATCATAACTTTGGCAAAATTTCAACGGTTTTCACTATAAAACATAAAAAAAAATAAAAATTCAGTTGTTTATGCATAAAAAGGTAAAAAAACACAACACAAAAATGTGGTTTTGTATCATTAATGGACTACCGTGCAGATCATAATTTGTGAGCATATCGCTGTGGATCTTGTGAAAATGAAAGCGGATATGTTTTTACAGGATTTATATTAGACAAAATATACATGCCGTACCTGTAAAAAGGACAAATTATCCTTAATTGTGAACAAAAATCTCGATTGTCAACATCAATGCTGTGATGTATAATATTTATATGATATAATGATAGTGGACGAGTATTCGTCTGCCGTGCATGCGGCAAAATCAAAGAAAGGAATCATAGCTATGAAAAAATTTATGGACGAGGATTTTATGCTGAGTAATTCCACAGCAAAGACCCTTTATGAACAACATGCAAAGAAAATGCCGATTTTTGATTATCATTGTCATCTCAGCCCGGAGATGATCTATGAGGATAAGCCGTTTGAGAATATCACGCAGATATTCCTGGGCGGAGATCATTATAAGTGGCGCTATATGCGTTCCTGCGGCGTAGACGAGGAATTGATCACAGGCGGAGCGTCAGACCATGAAAAGTTCCGCGCATTCTGCGGATGCTTACAGTATGCAATAGGCAATCCGCTTTATCACTGGACGCATCTTGAATTGAACCGTTATTTTGGTATCGACACTGTGGTAAGAGCCGATACTGCCGATGAGATATGGGAAAAGGCAAATAAGGTGATAAAGGAAACAAAGATGAGCCCCGCGTCGCTTATCAACGCGTCAAATGTAGCGGTCATCTGTACCACGGACGATCCGGCAGACTCGCTTGAAACACACAGGGCTATAGCTGAAAAAGGTCATGTGAAAGCCAAGGTCCTCCCGGCGTTCCGTCCTGATTTTATGATAAATATCGATAAGGACACATTCAAGGGTTATATTGAAAAGCTTTCGGCTGCTGTCGGTATGGCGATTGATTCATATGATGACCTTATTTCGGCAATATACAAGAGAATAGATTTCTTCCATGAAAACGGCTGCCGCATAAGCGACCATGCGCTTGACAGCGTGCCGTTTGAGGAGGCTCCGGAGGCGGAGGCTGCCGCAGCGTTCAGAAAGGCGATGACAGGAGCAAAGCTTACGCAAAAAGAAACAGATACATACAAATCTCACATACTGATAAAGCTGGGCGAAAAGTACAGCGAGCTTGGCTGGACGATGCAGCTGCATATAGGAGCGTTGAGAAACAATAACTCAAGAATGTTTGCAAAGCTCGGAGCGGACACAGGCTTTGATTCGATAAGCGATTACTGTATCGCATACCCGCTTTCAAGACTGCTGAACGCGCTTGACAGCGAGGATAAGCTGCCTAAGACTATTCTTTATACGCTGAATCCAAAGGACAACTATGTGCTCGGAACAATGCTTGGCAATTTCCAGGGCGGAGGGATACCGGGCAAGATACAGTTCGGTTCCGGTTGGTGGTTCAACGATCAGCGCGACGGTATGACAGAGCAGATAAAGGCGCTTGCGAACCTTGGTGCGCTCTGCAAGTTCGTCGGAATGCTGACTGATTCAAGAAGCTTTCTTTCATACACTCGTCACGAGTATTTCAGAAGGATTCTTTGCAGCATGATCGGAACATGGGTAGAAAACGGCGAGTTCCCGGACGATATGGAAACACTGGGTAAAATAGTGGAAGATATTTGTTATAATAATGCGGTAGAATATTTTAACGTTTGATTATTGGTTGAGGTAACAGGCGTATAAAATGCGGGCAGCTGCTGAAAAACCTACGGTTTGCGGCAGCTGCCTGCAAATACGGAAAGGAAGGGTTGGCTGATATGAAAAAGACAATAGCGGCATTGCTCACTCTTGCTGTTGCGGCAGCCGCGCCGAGCGCGTTGGCGGCAGGCGGAAGCGGAAATAATGGAGCGGCAGATACAAGGATAGCAGCATTTCCCGGAGCTGAGGGCGGTGGAATGTACACCACAGGAGCGCGAGGAGCTTTTAATGACGGAGCAGATATTGAGGTATATCATGTAACTAATCTTAACGACTCCGGAGCAGGCTCGTTCCGCGACGCGGTCTCACAGGGGAACAGAATAGTGGTTTTCGATGTTTCCGGTATGATAGAGCTTAAAACAAGGGTGTCTATAAGCCATAGCAATATAACAGTTCTTGGTCAGACAGCTCCCGGAGACGGTATATGTTTCAGAGGCAACAGCCTTAAGGTAAACGGTAAAAATATAATCCTGAGATATTTACGCTGCCGTGTCGGATCGCATATGACTGACGGAAGCGAAACAGAAACCCAAGATGGATTTGGTATCCCAATAGGTGCAGAGGGAGTTATACTGGATCATTGCAGCATCAGCTGGGGAACGGACGAGAATCTTTCAGTAGTTGCTGCAAAGGATGTTACCATACAGCGCTGTATCGTATCAGAGGCATTGAACAGTTCAATACATGCAAAGGGAGAGCACAGCTATGCGGGAATATGGGGCGGTGTAAATATTTCGTTCCATCACAACATAATAGCCAGCCATAAGAGCAGGAACCCTAAGGTCGGAACAAGCGAAACGGTTTCGATGACGCCTGGTTATAATGACGATGAAACAGTCATAGATATGTGGAACAATATTATCTATAACTGGGGCGATAAGTCGGGATACGGAGCTGAAAACGGCTCAAATGTTAATTTGGTAAACAACTATTATAAGCCGGGTCCGGCAACGCCTGAGGGTAAGCGTTCAAGGATATTTGAGCTGAGCCCGGGAAACAAATATCAGGAGAACTGGTCAGGCGACATATATGCCGACGGGAATTATATAGATGATGACACAGAGGAAGCGGCAGCTGTAAACGCGGAGAACTGGCAGATAGAGAGAAAGACAGGAGTGTATCTGAACGATCAGGTGACGGATAAGTATACGCGTCTTGAAAGACTGCCTGATGATTCATATCTGTTCGGTAAGGCTGTAGAAACGGCGCAGGACGCATATGCCGACGTTATGGCGGACTGCGGCGCAAATCTGCCGAAAACTGATCTTGTAGACGCGCGCATAATAGAAAATGTTGAAACCAGAACTGCGCCTGTCGAAGGCTCGCATGGAAGTCAGTATCTTATAGACGAGCCGATCGATGCAGTGCCGGAGGGCGACGAGGCGCTTTATGACGAGTTTGGTTATCCTATATGGGTAAGCGAAACACGTCCGGCGGATTTTGATACCGATGGAGACGGGATCCCGGATGTATGGGAGGATAAAATGGGGCTCGACAAAACGAATCCGCATGATTCGTTGAATATTGGACCGGGCGGCTATACATGGCTTGAAATATACGGCGAGGACCTTATATCACCTATAACGGCAGATGAAAGCGTAAGCATACC
>CALXSS010000004.1 GCA_944391225.1 uncultured Clostridia bacterium | reverse complement strand
AAATGATTATAATGTACATTTCAAAATGTTATCGTTTTTGTAATTTTTCTGTAATCTGAAGAAATTGCCGTGCATATGAGCAAGATTTTCTTGACAAAACTGCCCTCACATGGTATAATTACATTATGCTTGAGGCTGCTGCAATGCTCAGTAAGTTTGCTGCAGCCCCATTTTCCGGCAATAAACTATTCGGGATCATAAAGGGGCGCACCACCACGGGTACGATCTTCTTTGCGATCCGTTTTTTTATTCCGGTATATATATCCACCGGAGGTGAGAATTGTGATAACAGTAAACGGGACTTCTCTCGAGGGCAAAGATGGGATAACTGTTGAAGATCTGATAAAAGAACACGGATTCAGAATGACATTCATCGCCGTTGAGCTTAACGGAAAAATAATAAAAAAGGATGAGTATTCATCAACGCTGCTCAAAGATGGCGATAAATTAGAGGTCGTGAACTTTGTGGGCGGAGGCTGATATAAAGGAGTTCAGTACAGATGAGCATACCTACATTTGAAGAATTTGAAAGAATAATGATAGAACGCCATACAAAGCCCGTGTATGACAGGCTGAAAAATGCCTCGGTAGCTATTGCCGGGCTCGGAGGCTTAGGCTCAAATATCGCCGTTTCGCTTGCCCGCGCCGGTGTGGGAACACTGTTCCTTACAGACTTTGACCGCGTGGACCTCAGCAATCTGAACAGGCAGCAGTACACTGTAAACGATATAGGCAGATACAAAACAGAGGCGTTAGCTGATCTTCTGCATAACATAAATCCGTACCTGAACATCAGCTACGAAACAAAGCGGATAACAGAGGATAACGCCGCAGCCACCTTCGCGCCATATGATATAGTCTGCGAGGCGTTCGACAGGGCTGACATGAAAGCTCTGCTAATAAACGCGCTGCTTGAAAGCGATCCTGATAAAATAATAATATCAGGCTCCGGAATGGCAGGAGCTCTCAGCTCTAACACTATAAAAACCCGACGTGCTTTTGCGGGTCTGTATATCTGCGGCGACGGCGTGACCGATATAGCTGACGCTAACGGGCTGATGGCGCCGCGTGTAGCTATATGCGCAAATCATCAGGCAAATATGGCGGTCCGTCTTATACTTGGTATGACGGACGTATGATATAAGCAACAGACAAAAGGCTGTTACAAAATTTTACGAGCTTGCTAAAGCATCAGCGGGCATTAATAAAACAGTTCAGAACGGACAAAGCAAAGAAGCGCTGCCTTTTGCCCAAAGGCGCACAAAGGTACAAGGTCTGTGCATTTTGCCGAAGTTCCTTGATCAAGAAAGCTCAAACAGAAAGGAAATATATTGAAATGAAAGATTCATTTAAGCTTGGAAATCACGAATTTACATCAAGATTCATTCTCGGCTCAGGCAAATATTCGCTTGAACTGATAAAGGCTGCTGTGGAAAACGCCGGCGCTCAGATAATAACGCTCGCGCTGCGCCGCGCGACTACAGGAAATGTTGCCAATATTCTTGACTACATACCGGAGGGCGTAACTCTTTTGCCAAACACCTCAGGCGCGCGCAACGCTGAAGAAGCAGTTCGTATTGCAAGACTTGCAAGAGAGGTAGGCTGCGGTGACTTTATAAAGATAGAGTGCATACGTGACTCAAAGTATCTGCTGCCGGACAATTACGAAACTGCAAAGGCCACAGAAATACTCGCAAAAGAGGGCTTTGTTGTTATGCCGTACATGTATCCCGACCTTAACGCGGCGCGCGATATGGCAAACGCCGGAGCTGCCTGCATAATGCCGCTCGGCGCGCCTATAGGTACAAACAAGGGACTGTGCACAAAGGACTTTATACAGATACTTATTGACGAGATAGACCTCCCCGTAATAGTCGACGCCGGGATAGGCAGACCGTCGCAGGCATGCGAGGCTATGGAAATGGGCGCGGCTGCCGTTATGGCAAACACAGCGATAGCCACAGCGGGAGATATACCTGCTATGGCAGAGGCATTCAGGAAGGCTATAGAGGCAGGCAGAACGGCATATCTGAGCAAGCCGGGCAGAGTTCTTGAAAAGGGCGCAGCTGCCTCATCACCGCTCACAGGATTTCTTGCAGACTAACGGAGGGTTTCAAAATGACTGAAAGAATAGATCATATGAAATACCTTCCGGATATGGAGGTCATAGATTCCGATATGCTTGATAAGGTCATATCGGCAATGAACGAATACGACTATACATCATTCACAGCTGATGATGTGCGCGCAGCGCTGAGGGCTGACGTACTCAGCCCGCGCGATTTCCAGGCGCTGCTCTCGCCCTCGGCTGAACCGTTTATTGAGGAGCTGGCGCAGCGGGCTCAGGCTGAGACGAGAAAGCATTTCGGAAATTCCGTAATGATGTTCACACCTGTATATATAGCTAATTACTGTGAAAACTACTGCATATACTGCGGCTTTAACTGTCACAACAAAATAAACCGCGCAAAGCTCTCGGCTGACGAGATAGAGCATGAGTTTCAGGAGATAGCCAAAACAGGACTGCAGGAGGTACTGATACTCACAGGCGAGAGCAGAAAAATGTCAGATGTGAAATACATAGGCGAGGCGTGCAAAGCTGCGCGCAAATACTTCAAGGTTATAGGCGTTGAGGTATATCCTATGAATACTGACGAATACGCCTATCTCCACGAATGCGGCGCGGATTACGTTACCGTTTTCCAGGAGACCTACAACAGCGACAAGTACGAAACTCTGCATCTGGAGGGACACAAGCGCATATTCCCATACAGGTTCTATGCGCAAGAGCGCGCTATACGCGGCGGCATGCGCGGCGTTGGCTTTGCCGCTCTGCTCGGTCTGGACGATTTCAGAAAGGACGGCTTTGCAACAGGCTACCATGCGTATCTTTTGCAACAGAAATATCCTCATGCTGAAATAGCGATCTCCTGTCCTCGTCTGAGACCAATAATAAACAACGACAAAATAAATCCAAAGGACGTTCATGAAAAGCAGCTGCTGCAGGTAATATGCGCCTACAGACTGTTCCTGCCGTTTGCGAGCATAACAATTTCAACACGTGAATGTGAACGCTTCCGCGACAATATAATAAAAATCGCCGCTACCAAGATCTCCGGCGGAGTATGCGTAGGCATAGGCGGTCACGGCGAGAACGAGGAAGAAAAGGGCGACGAACAGTTTGAGATATCAGACGACAGAAGCGTTCAGGAGGTATACGACGCCATTATAAAGCAGGGTATGCAGCCGGTAATGAGTGACTATATATATGTATAAGCTTATATGTGTTTCAAACAGAACGCTTTGTAACGATCTCACAGAGCGCATAAAAAAAATAGCCTCCTGCGGCATACCGGTGATACTTAGAGAAAAGGATCTTTGCGAGGATGAATACTTCTCACTTCTGAAACAGGTCGGAACAGAAAATATAATAGCTCACACATATGCTGACGCTGCTATGGCTGCGGGTATAAAAAAGATACATCTTCCGCTGCACCTGCTTGAGCGCACAGACGTGAGCGGTTTTGAGCGTGTTGGCAGCTCGGTACACTCTCTTGAGCAAGCTCTGCGCGCTTACGAATGCGGCGCGGACTACCTAACAGCCGGGCATATATTTGCCACCGACTGTAAAAAAGGGCTGCCTCCGCGCGGCACAGGTCTTATACGCGAGATATGCGCGGCAGTTCCCCTGCCTGTTTACGCCATAGGCGGCATCTCTCCAGACAATGCTAATACAGCCATTGACGCAGGAGCGGCGGGCGTGTGCGTAATGTCGGGATTTATGAAATGCGCTGATATAAAAAAATATATATCCCTGTATGCCGGAGCTTGCTCCGAATAATGCGGAAATATACTTCATATATATGAAGTAAAACACAACACACGAAAGGAATGAAGCTATGAGAAAATTTATAGCCGCCCTTGCGGCTGTCAGCCTGCTGTGCGCGCAGACCGCGGCATGCGCTTACGCCAATGATAATGACTATTCATGGGCTGAAACTGAAATAGAATACTGCCGTACAAACGGCATCATGACCGGAGATGAGAATGGAGACCTGAACCCCGGAGGAACGCTCACACGCGCGCAAATGGCAAAAATGCTTGTTGAGGGCTTTGAGCTTGACAAGGAGGATACGGCATCGTCTCAGCCCGCTCCGAGCGAGATACCAATGCAAAATTCATTTTCGGACGTATCACAAGATATGTGGTATTACAGCTATGCCGAAACGCTGAGGGAGTACATGACACAGCCTGGCGACAGGTTTAATGGCGACGAGATCGTTACACGCGAGGAATTTGCCTCCACCCTTGTGCGCGCCAGCGGACTTACCGAGGGCAATATAAGAAACTCCGGTATGCTTGAGGTAAACTTCAAGGACGCCGATGAGGTCTCATCAAAATACAGGACGCTTATGACGATAGCGGTAGAACGCGCATATTTCCGCGGCAGCGACGGCTATTTGAGACCGCAGGATGATCTTACTCGAGCTGAGGTCTGTGCGCTGCTCTATAGAGTTATAGAGTCAAACAAGGGCAACATTACCCTTACATGGGAGGATCTCGGCATTGAGCAGACGTACACTCCACTGCTCGGCGAGGCACAGATCAGCCTTGAATCCGCCAAAGCATGGGCAGAAGCCAAGGGCGCGGCAGAGCTTTTTATAAACGCGGCTGATTACTACTGGCAGTACGGAGAGCTTACAGGCATACGCCCTGAAATACTTTATGCTCAGGCTGCAAAGGAAACAGGATATGGTAAGTACGGCGGCGCGGTCACTCCCGATATGAACAATTTTGCCGGGATCAAAAAATACGGCGCTACGGGTGATGAAAAGGACGATCATGAATCCTTTGCCACACAGGAGGACGGAGTCCGCGCGCATTTCAATCATATGAGCGCGTACATAGGTCTTGAGCCTATGGGCGAGGTACATGGCAGATACAATTCCGTTAAATCGCTTTCCTGGGCAGGCACAATAAAGAACGTTGAGGCTCTTGGCGGACGCTGGTGTCCCGATCTTTATTACGGCTATTCCATAGTAAGAAATTATCTGAACAACATGAGCAATTATTGACATAAAAATAACCGACCGAAAAATATTCCTCGGTCGGTTATTTTTATGTCCGGATCATTTCGTCATTGAAAAGCCGGATCATAATATATGCTATTTCATATTGGCAAAACGTTCTACCGCCTTTGTAAAGCTCTCTATAGTCTTTTCAGCATCTCCATGCTCGATACCATCGCGCACGCAATGCTTTATATGCCCCTCTAAAACTATCTGCCCCGCTTTATGCAGCGCAGATTTTGCGGCATTTATCTGGAGCAGGATATCCTCACAAGGAACATCCTCATCTACCATTCTGTCAATAGCCTGGACCTGTCCGGCTATCTTTCTCAGACGTCTGTGAAGATTATCAGAATCCATACATTGCTTCATACCGCATAAGCTCCTTCCTGCACAAATTACACACAATTACATCAACTGGCGGCTTTCAAGCGCTTTTACTATAGTTATCTTATCAGCATATTCTATGTCGGAGCCAATAGGTATACCGTGCGCTATCCTCGTGACCTTTACATCAAACGGGGCGAGCAGCTTTGATATATATACCGCAGTCGCTGTACCGTTCACTGTAGGATTAGTCGCGAGTATGACCTCCTCGACCTCATTGTCCGCAAGCCTTAAAAGCAGCTCGTTTATCTTTATATCGTCAGGCCCTATCCCGTCCATGGGCGAAAGCGCACCATGCAGCACATGGTAAAGTCCGTTATACTCATGCGTGTTTTCTATAGCCGATACATCCTCCGGACTTTCCACAACACAGATAAGCTTCTTATCGCGCTTTGGCGATGAGCATACAGGACAGGGACTTTGGTCGGTCAGGTTCTGACAGCACTCGCATAATCTTATGCTCTTTTTGGCTTTGATTATAGAGCCTGCCATATGTTCAGCCTCCTCAGCCGACATCCGCTCAAGTATATAGAACGCTATGCGTTCCGCGCTCTTATGACCAATACCCGGTAAACGCTCGAATTTTTCTATCAGCTCCTCAATTACCGCCGAATACATCAGAACAATCCCGGAATATTGATCCCGCCTGTTACTGCGCCCATTCTTTCAGACATAAGCTCGTCAGCCTTGCTGATGCCCTCGTTTACAGCTGCGATGATCATATCCTCAAGTGTTTCAACATCCTCCGGATCTACTGCCTCAGGATCTATCTTCAAGGATACAAGCTCCTTCTTTCCGCTTACTACTACCTTTACGGCTCCGCCGCCGGCTGTTGCCTCTACCTGCTCGTTCTCAGTTTCTTTCTGAACTCGCTCCATTTCCTCCTGCATCTTCTGAGCCTGCTTGATAACATTGTTCATGTTCTGCTTCTGGTTCATTCCCGAACCTGAAAAACCCTTGTACTTTCCCATTTTACTATACCTCTTTCTTTATTGTCTGTCTTATTTTTTTGTCATTAGATGACTTTTATAATCAATCGTCCTCATCAGAGGGCAATTCATTTTGCTCTAAAAATTCCTCCGACTCATACTCGTCCTCCTCCGCATCCTCAAAGGACGACTGAGTACCGCGTTCCATATTCTCGTCAAAGCTTTTTATCTCTCTGTCCGCATCTGTTATTATTCCCGAAAACTTTTCTATAAATTTATTGAAAAGATCTCCGTCCTGCGGCTGCTCCTCGGCTTTTTCAGCTGTATGCTCCTCAGGCATATCCCCTGTCTGCGGCAGCGTGTAAGGATTTAGTATCAGGCTGTCGTCAAGATCAGAACGGCGCGCTATCTTTATTGTGTAATCGCTGCCGGTAACCTGTCTGAACGCCTCGCGTATCTCCTTGAGATGATTTACCGCCGTTTTCTGCGTAAACGCGTATCTTTCATCGGGCACAAGAACTATTATGCCCTCTGAATCAAAAGTCGTAACGCAGTTCCCAAGCGGAAAAACATACGGATTGTTCATGCGCTTCATTGTTTCGATCGTGTTGCTCCAATTTCTTGCGAGGACCGCTGTAGGATAATTATAGTTCAGCTCCGATTCGGGTATTGGTGAATAGAGCCTGTGAGATATCTTTTTTTTTTCGGCTTTTACCGGCTTTTCCTCCCTTGCCGCCTGGGGCTGTATGCCGTTTTTTATAGCGTTTTCGATAGCCGTTATGCGGCTTATAAGCTCCCTGTTGTCGCTGCTCTGCACAGGCGCCGCGCTCGGAACACCGTTTGCCAGCTTCATTTCAACTGTCGTAAGCCTGTCCATCACAGCCTCCGGTGAACGATCTATCTCCGGCTTTGTAAGCTTCAGAAACGCCAGCTCGTATATGAGCCTTGCGGATTTTGCCGTTTTCGCATCTGACTGCGCCGCTGTTATTAGAGTTGAGGCATGATTTATCTTTTCAAACGAGACCCTTTCGCTCTGCGCCTTGATCTTTACAAGCGTTTGCGCGTCATATTCAAGCAGCTGCTGCGGCTCAGCCGTGAGCTTGCATATCATAAGCGCCCTGAAATGCGCCAGCATGGAATTTGCAAGCTGTGTAAGGTCTCTGCCGTCTGAAAGCGCCTTATCTATGATATTGAGCACTGTGACGGGGTCTTCGTTAATGATCGCGTCAGTAAGCTCAAACACCGAATCAAACGTTGATATGCCAAGTGTGTTTACAATATCCTCCGCTCTTACCTCATTTCCGCATGAGGATATTACACGCTCCATAATGCTAAGACCGTCACGCAAAGATCCGTCTGCCAGACTTGCCAGCATGCGGTAGGCGTCATCTGATATATTATAACCGTCACCGCAGGCTATCTCCTTCATCCTGACTATTATATCCTCAGGACTTATGAGCCTGAAATCAAACCTCTGACATCTTGACAATATCGTCTGCGGCACCTTGTGCGACTCTGTGGTGGCAAGAATAAATATTACATTCTCCGGCGGCTCCTCAAGAGTTTTCAAAAGCGCGTTGAACGCGCTGTTTGAAAGCATGTGGACCTCGTCTATTATATAAACTCTGTACTTCGCCATTGACGCGACAAAGTTCACATCATCCCTCAGCTCCCTGATATTCTCAACGCCGTTGTTTGACGCCGCGTCTATCTCAGTAACATCCATTATAGAACCGTCTATTATACCGCGGCAGACATCGCACTCATTGCACGGGTTTCCGTCATGAGGATTTAGGCAGTTGACCGCGCGCGAAAGTATCTTTGCACAAGTGGTTTTTCCTGTTCCACGCGTTCCGCAGAACAGATAAGCATGACCTACAGTGTCGGACATTATTTGGTTTTTAAGCGTCTTTGTTATATGTGTCTGACCTACAACATCATCAAACACCATAGGACGCCATTTTCTGTAAATAGCCTGATGTGCCATGCTCTCCGCCTTTCTTTCAAGATGTTTTCATTTTCGCGGCGCAAACTGTTTGCCCCATAAATCAAAAAATGTCCGCATTTCAGCGGACGGCAATTATAGATAAGACCGAAACCGGTTTTCTGTAAATGCTTATTTAACAGGCTCCGATCGAGCGCCCCGTAACACATCCCGAAATCTGCTTAGTGCTGCTTGGTTCCCCATCTGACACGGTTCACAGCACGGCATCGCACGGACTCGATCATCATCGCCTTATTAACAATACATATATTATACTATATTTTTTTGAAAACTTCAAGCCCTAATTTGAATTTTTTTCAGAATATTTTGCTTTTTTTGAGAATAAAATATAATTATGCACGTTTTTTATTACATCAAACGGCAATGAAAGGAATTGATCTTATGTCAGAGGAGCTTTTCAGCGAGTTCAAAGCAAACAGCACTACTACGATAAAACAATATCTTCTGAGCGGAAAGCTGTACGAAAAATATACCGATCTCAGCACCTATGGGGTGCGGATAGAAAAAACAACTGCCGTATACGGCGGTACCCGCTCGAAGATCACAAATGAAATACACGGGATATTCTGCCGCCGCAGCGATGCGGTAAGCTTCATGGAATACATAAGAGAACTGCGCACACCTCCGGAACGGCTTTCAGAGGATGTGAACAGCTTTATTGAGCTTAAATACCTCTCATACGTTACCGCATAAGCTAAAGCGGGCAGCATATTCGCTTCGGCCGTTCTGCACTGTTTTTCCAAGTCTACGCGGTGAGGCTGTTGCAAAACTCAACGAGTTTGCAACAGCATCTTTTTATCGATCCTCTGACAGGCTGCTATCCTCTTTTTCGTTCCTGATCACACGACATATTATCAGCTTTATAACCAACAGTATTATCTCTATCACTGCTGTCATTGCGCCGCACAGGATCTCTCCCGTATACCATGGGGCTGAATATAAAATATAATCGGACGAATGCTTTAAATAAAATATGAACTCATATCCGCTGAACCCTACAAAGAATCCTGCCATCGCTCCCATTATAATGTTGATCATCCAATTTACCTTTTTCAACTCTTTCCAAAGCCTCTCTTTCATCATCCGCCTATACGGCTTACCGCCGCCACTGCCTCAGCGCGCGTAAGCGTGTTGCCCGGTCTGAAATCACCCTCATCATAGCCCTCAAGCACTCCCATCGCGCTCAGAGTTGTGGCTGCCTCCGATGCCCATTCCGGTATTTCCGCGCTGTCTGTGTACTCTGTGCCAACGCCGTCAGTTACCATTCTCTTGTATTCCATAACATTATACAGGATCGCTGCCATCTCGGCGCGGGTTATTGGCTTATCTCCCTCAAACTCAGCTGCTCCGTCTGACTTATACACACATACATCGGCTGTGACAGCCTCAGCCTCCTCTGTAGCCTCTGCTATTACCTTTGTTTCCGTTGTGATCTCAGTGCAGCCGCTTACCATTTCCTTTGGTATTATTCCCTTATCTGCCGCGCTCTGCACATAGAATCTATACCAGTCATCTTCCTTAGCGTCAAGGCACTCTCCCTCACGATAAGCATGACCGCATACGCCCGCCTGCTCCATAGCCATTTTCAAGAACTCTGCGCGAGTCACAGCTGCCTCCGGCGCAAACTCTGTTTTGCTCCTGCCGTTTAGTATGAATTTTGACGAATACTCCTTTATAACGCTTTCTGCCCAATGTCCTGCCGTATCCTCATAGAAATCCGCAGGATTTGTCACTATGTAATCAGACAGACCGTCAATATTTTTCAGCTCGTTCACTATATATACCGCCTGGGCTCTCGCGCCCTTTTCCTTAAGATGCGTATGGTCGTCTGTTCCTGTTATATACGCGGCGCTCTCAAGCGGCTCGCATATGAAATACATTGAAAATACCTCATCCTTTGTAAGCTCTGTATTATAGCTTTCCTCCGCTATCTTATTGACGTCTATAAGAGCCGTGCCGGTTTCTTCAGCTACCTCCTTTGTTGGAACAGCATAATCCTGCCGTGACTCCATGAACTCTCCGTTCTCCTCGTCCCACCACGAAGCAGCTGTGGCTGTGAGCAGTATTGGCGTTGCGCCTCTCTTTACCGCCTCGCCTATATATTTATCAGCTATCAGCTTTTTGTAGTCCTCCACGCTTATGTACCGCTCCGGCTTGTTCTCTGCGCCGTCATTTATTCCGAACTGTATAAGCAGATAATCCCCCGGACATATTTCAGTCAATATCTTGTCAAGTCTGCCGTCATTGTCGAAGCTCTTTAAGCTGCGTCCGCCCATTGAACGGTTTTCAACTGTTATATCATCTGTGAAATAATCCGCAAAAACCTGTCCCCATCCGGTCTGGGGATATGCTGTGGCGTAGTTATAAGTCTGAGCTGTAGAGTCTCCGGCAATATATATCGCCGGATGCTCGCGCTTTTCGCGCTCCGGCAACTGCTCTATCTTTATTTCCTTTACATTCGGTGAATCTCCAAGCACCTCAATAGTTATCTTTCCGTCCTTGGGCACTGCGTACTGCTCGTTGTCCTGCTCCTCGCCAGCCTCGAGAGTATACGCCCTGACACGCTCTCCGCCGTTTATATACACATTCGCGTTCGTTTCAGTGTCGCCGCCGGTTATAACATTGATTTTGTAATCCCCATCCGCTGCGTCAATAGTTAAAACAGGCTCCTTTCCCGTCATATCATAGCTCTCCTTCATCAGCTCCTCTGCCGATACAGCCGCCCCCGCGCAGCAGAATG
Source organism: uncultured Clostridia bacterium (assembly GCA_944391225.1). GTDB lineage: Bacteria > Bacillota > Clostridia > UBA1381 > UBA1381 > Ornithomonoglobus. Next base: position 63,944 of record CALXSS010000004.1, on the reverse strand, counting down.
ACGCGCAGATCAGAGCCGATACCAATATCTTCCTTATTTTCATAATTAAAGCTCCTTCCTGAGTATAAATTTATCTTATAGTTCAATTATATCAGCATTCCGCACAAAAAACAAGCCGTATACGAAAAAAATCCAGGCAATTATATCTGCCTGAATTTTTTCTGTCCTTCTTCATAAAGATCTTCGCCTGCGCTGTCAAACAATACGACTGCCGGGAAGTCCTCGACCTCCAGCCGGCGTATAGCCTCTGTTCCAAGATCGTCATAAGCCACGACCTCGGCCTTTTTGATACATCCGGCTATAAGCGCTCCTGCGCCGCCTATCGCGCCGAAATAAACGCTCTTATTCCTTATTATGGCGTCCTTGACCGCCTGAGAGCGAGCGCCCTTGCCTATCATCGCGCCAAGACCGTTATCGAGCAGCTCCGGCGTGTACGCGTCCATTCTTCCGGCTGTAGTAGGACCGCAGGAGCCTATCACCTCGCCCGGCTTTGCCGGACACGGGCCGGCATAATATATTATCTGTCCGTCAAGAGCTATAGGATACGGCTCGCCGTCCTTGTGCAGCCTTGTCATGCGCTCATGAGCGGCGTCTCTTGCCGTATAAATGACACCGGATATGAGCACGCTGTCTCCGGCTCTCAGCTCTGCCGCTGTCGCCCTGTCGATAGGAACTGTAATTCTTTTCTCCATTTCCATATTCCTTTCCTATGCCTTGATCATATGAGCTCGGCTGCAGAATCAAGTATATATTCCGCTCCAAGCTCTTCAAAATATCCGCGACCCGCCTTGCCTGCTATACCCGTAAGCACGGCGCAGAAGTCAGCGCCCATCGCCTTTGCCGCGAGTATATCGGCTCCGGCATCGCCAACCACAAGAGTCTTTCTTATGAGCGAGCTGTCATAATCGCCACTTATGAGCCTTGAATCGTCATAATCTGTTCCGTAAAGCGCCTTTAAAAACATGTACGGATGCGGTTTTGTAAGCGCGTTTATGCCTGTTTTTCGCTCAGCCTCCATTACATGGTCGTAATTGCAGAGACCGTCAGCAGCAAAATACCTCATAACATCCCAGCTCTTTAGTGGAGCCTCAAGCTCTATATATGGTCTGCCCGTTCCGGTGCAAACACGCTTGCTCTCTGAAAGCTCGCTGAGCATCCGCTTAAGCTCATCCATGCCTATTATAGGTTTTTCGCTGTGCATAAGACCCGGCTTTCCGCACTGTACCGGCTCTCTGCCGTATACGCGCTCAAAAGCCTCGTCGCCAAGGAACCATTCCTGAAAACAGTCGCGCATTTCGCTCCACAATCTGCCGCTGCGGCTTGCCTCGCTTTCATCTATGCCCAGAACTTTTGCCGCCTGCTCTGCCAGCTCGTCATATTCGTCAAGTATATTGGCGCCAAGCCCCTTTGAATATTCAAGTATCCTTTCGGGATCGCTGCTGCCTATTATGAGAGCTATACACACAGTGACATAGCCAAGATCCCAGTTGGAATTTACTCCGCGCCCCTTTAGCTCGTTAATTATCCTGTCTCCGGCGAACACCTCGCCGCGTATCGCTGCAACATCTCTGCTCATAGCCGCGGCGTCTATGCTCTCACCCCCGAAATATTTTTCTGAGGTGAGATATTCTCTGACCACAAGCGCCGCGCTGTTCCAGTAATTCTGCTCGCTTGTGATAACGCCGTCCATGTCAAAAATTATTGTATCGTATTTATCTAAAAAGCTTTTCATTATTCAGATTCAATTATCCAATCAATTTTTCCGGCAACACCCGAGGTCTTGCCCAGACGCGACTCGTCTACCGCCGTGACCTTGTTGAGCGCCGCGCCAAACGATCTGAAAATAGCCTCCCAGATATGATGGCCGTTATGTCCCTTGAACAGGTCGATATGCAGCGTGCACATCGCGCCCTGAACAAAGCCCTCAAGGAAGGTTTCCAGATCCTCGCTGAGCATTCCCTCAGTTTCGGTCGGGATCTCTATGCCATGATAGTCTATATCAATATACGCGCGCGACTCAAAGCTCAGCACGCTTTCAGCCTTTGCCTCGTCTATTATTCCTATAGCATCGCCGTAGCCATAAGCGCCGTCAGTCTTATCTATGTACTCCTTTACAGCCTTGCCCAGCGCAATTCCGAGGTCCTCTGTCACAACATGAGTAAGAGAATAATCTGCCAGCTTAAGCTCCGTTTCAATATTGAAACCCGCGCGGTATGCGGTATGCTCTATCATATGATTCAAAAACGGTATAGGCGTGGCTATTCTTTTTCTGTAGTCCGGCTTGAGCGGTGAAAAATCAAGAGTTACGCTCATTTCCGATTCGGTCGTTTTTCTTATCGCTTTTACTTTCTTCATCTTATTACTTTCTTTCCTTTACAGCAAGTCCGTGTGTGTCAAAGCCCTCTACATTTGCAAAACGATACGCATATTCGCGCACATTTTCAAAACCATCCTTAGACGCGTAGCCTACAGATGAACGCTTTAAGAAATCCATTACAGATACTGACGAATACGTCTTTGCAAATCCTCCTGTAGGAAGAATAGCGTTAGGTCCGAGCACAAAGTTGCAGAGAGTTACCGGCGTGTAGTCGCCAAGCAGTATCTCGCCCGCATTCTTTATCTTGGGCAGGGTGTCGAACGGCTTTTCCGTCATTACCTCCATATGCTCCGGCGCATAGTCGTTTACAAAGTCTATTGACTCATCAAGTGACTTTGTAAGTATAACGCCGCCGTATGTGGTGAGATTAGTCTCTATCCATTCCTTGCGTTTAGGCGATATCTTTTCAAGCTGTCTGTTTACTATCGGAATAACAGCGTCCACCAGCTCGCGCGAATGTGTAACAAGCAGCGCCGCGCTGTCCGGACCGTGCTCCGCCTCGATCATCCAGTCAAGAGCTACCTTTTCCGGATCCGCCTTTTCATCAGCGAGAACGATGATCTCTGACGGACCTGCCGGGAGACCTGCGTCTATCCTGTTTGCAAGAACTCTCTTTGCGGCAGTTGCATAGCTGTTTCCCGGTCCTATTATTTTATGACATTTCGGTATTGTCTCTGTTCCGTATGCCACAGCCGCTACAGCCTGTATGCCGCCTACCTTGTATATCTCCTTGATCCCTATTATCTTTGCAGCGCAGAGAATAGCGTCATCTACCTCTCCCTTTTCATTCGGAGGCGTAACTACTACTATCCTCGGCACCTTTGCAACAACAGCCGGTATTCCGAGCATGCAGAGCACTGACGGGAAGGATCCCTTGCCATGCGGCACATAAAGACAAACATCTACGATAGGCGTTGTCTTTTCGCCTACCATAAGACCATCGTCTACCATTGTGAACCACATCTCCTCAGGCAGCTGCTTTTCATGGAAATCATAAATATTCTTGTATGCGTACTCTATTGCCTCGCGTGTTTCCTTGTCAAGACGCGCATAGCCTGCCTCGATCTCCTCCTCGGTTACCTTCATCTGATCCGCGGTCAGAGTTACACGGTCAAACTTTGCAGTATATTCAAGCACAGCCTCGTCGCCGCGATCTCTTATATCGTCTGAAACCTCCTTTGCAAGCTTCATCTGCTCAGTAATATCAAGCTCCGCCCTTTTCATGATAAAATCATACTGTTCCTTAGTCATTTTATCAAGCTCGTAAATGTTTGGTGTCATAACTGTTGTTCCTTTCATATTTTTTTCACGGGGCGGCTCTGCGCCCCGGCATATTATTTAAAAGCCTCTCTCATCTTATCCATGAAGCTTTTCTTTTTTGTATAGTTTTTATCCTCGTCAAACTCGCGCAAAAGCTCCTTCTGCTTCTGGCTGAGGTTCTTTGGCACCTCTACAGTGACTGTAACATACTCGTCACCCGTTCCGCGCCCATTAAGAACCGGGATACCCTTGCCCTTGAGCCTGAACCTTGTGTTCGTCTGTGTGCCCTCAGGTATGTCATACTCTACTATGCCATGTATCGTAGGCACCTTTAGCGTAGCGCCAAGCGCCGCCTGAACAAAGGTTATCGGGAATACAACGTTTACATCAAAGCCGCTGCGCTTAAAGAGCTGATGCGGCTTTACCTTTATAACAAGCTGAAGGTCTCCGTTCGGACCGCCGTTCTCGCCTGCGTTGCCCGCGCCCTGTATTCTCATTACCTGATCGGTGTCGATTCCTGCCGGGATATTTACCTCTATTGTCTTGTTCTTTCTTATTCTGCCGGTGCCGCGGCATGATGAACACGGCTCCTTTATTATCTTGCCCTTTCCATGACAGCTGGGACATTCTGATACCACATTGGTAAATCCGAACATCGTCTGACGACGCTGCTGCACCTGACCTGTTCCGTTACACTGCGGACAAGTTACCGGCTGTGTTCCCTTTTTAGCTCCTGAGCCGCCGCATTCCTCACAGCGCTCGTTGCTTGTGATATTTATTTTCTTTTTACATCCAAAGGCTGCTTCCTCAAATGTAAGATTTATATACTGGCTCAGATCCGAGCCGCGGCGCGGTCCGTTTCTGCGCGCTCTTCCTCCGCCGCCGAAGCCGCCGAAGAAATCGCCGAAAATATCGCCCAGATCGCCGAAATCAAAGCCGCCGTTGAATCCGCCTCCGCCGCCAAAGCCCGCATTGCCGTCAACCCCTGCATGACCGAACTGGTCGTATCGCTGACGCTTTTCATCATCTGACAGAACCTGATACGCCTCGTTTACCTCTTTGAATTTTTCTTCGGCTTCCTTATCGCCCGGATGCAGATCGGGATGATATTTCTTACTCATTTTACGGAATGCCTTTTTTATTTCATCGCCCGAAGCGCCCTTGCTGACGCCCAGCACCTCGTAATAATCTCGTTTATCTGCCACAATTCTCACCTTCCATAACAGCCGCCGCTGTTCAAAACACGAATTTTTCCGGTGCAATACAAACACCGAATTATATTATAATCCATTTTAACGCTTTTGTAAATAGTTTAAGCGAATATTTATACAAAAAATACAGTTTTTAACCAAACAACGGGCGGAACACTGCAAATGTGCCCGCCCTGCTGTTTCAACAGTCAATATTCATAATATCCCTGTTATTATTTATTGTCATTATCTACCTCTCTGTAGTCAGCGTCGTACACATTCTCTGCGCCCGGAGCCTGCTGCTGTGCCTGTGAAGGATCAAAACCCGCTGCGCCGCCGTTCGGATTAGCCTGCTGATACATCTTTTCTGAGATCGAGTAGAACTTCTGTGTAAGAGCCTCTGATGCCGCCTTTATAGCTGCTGAGTCTGTACCCTTGAGAGCCTCCTTTACCTTGTCGATCTCAGCCTGGATCTCGCTCTTTTCTGCGTCGCTTACCTTGTCGCCAAGATCCTTGAGAGCCTTTTCGCACTGGAATACCATTGATTCTGCGCTGTTTCTTGTTTCGACCTCTTCCTTACGCTTCTTATCCTCCTCAGCATACTTCTCTGCTTCCTTTACAGCTCTGTCGATGTCCTCATCGCTGAGATTTGAAGATGCTGTGATTGTGATCTTCTGCTCGTTGCCTGTGCCGAGATCCTTCGCTGTTACGTTTACTATACCGTTGGCGTCAATATCAAATGTTACCTCTATCTGCGGAACACCACGCGGAGCAGGAGCTATTCCTGTGAGGTTGAATCTGCCCAGAGTCTTGTTGTACTGAGCCATCTCGCGCTCACCCTGGAGCACGTGTATCTCAACCTGTGTCTGACCGTCAGCAGCTGTTGAGAATACCTGTGATTTGCTTGTCGGGATAGTTGTGTTTCTCTCAATAAGCTTTGTGCAAACGCCGCCGAGTGTTTCGATACCGAGTGAAAGCGGTGTTACATCAAGAAGAAGCACTCCTGTTTCCTCGCCGCCGAGAACGCCAGCCTGACGAGCAGCTCCGACTGCAACACATTCATCAGGATTTATGCCCTTATGCGGCTCCTTGCCCATTTCCTTCTTAACAGCCTCCTGAACAGCCGGTATTCTTGAAGAACCGCCTACCAGAAGAACCTCGTTGATCTGTGATGCTGAAAGGCCTGCGTCTCTCATAGCGTTTCTGATACATACAAGCGTTCTGTCTACAAGATCAGCAGTGAGCTCATCGAACTTAGCCTTTGTAAGTGTGATGTTCATATGTTTTGGACCTGTAGCATCTGCTGTGATGAACGGGATGTTTATTTCTGATGTAGTTGTAGCTGAAAGCTCTATCTTTGACTTTTCAGCAGCCTCCTTAAGTCTCTGCATAGCTACCTTATCTGTTGAAAGGTCTATGCCGTCTGTGTTCTTGAATGAGGTTATAAGATAATCTATGATCTTCTGGTCGAAATCGTCACCGCCAAGGTGTGTATCGCCGTTTGTTGAAAGAACCTCAAATACGCCGTCGCCGATCTCAAGGATAGATACATCGAATGTACCGCCGCCAAGGTCGTATACCATGATGGTCTGATCCTTATCGCTCATGCCGTATGCAAGAGCTGCTGCTGTAGGCTCGTTGATTATTCTGAGAACCTCAAGACCTGCTATCTTGCCCGCGTCCTTTGTAGCCTGACGCTGTGAATCGTTAAAATATGCAGGAACTGTTATTACAGCCTGTGTTACCGGCTCGCCAAGATATGCCTCTGCATCGCTCTTGAGCTTTGAAAGGATCATTGCCGAGATCTCCTGCGGAGTATATGCCTTGCCGTCGATGGTAACCTTTTCTGTTGTTCCCATCTTTCTCTTTATTGACATGATGGTACGGTCAGCGTTTGTTACCGCCTGACGCTTTGCTACCTGACCAACTATTCTTTCGCCGTCCTTCTGGAAAGCTACTACTGACGGTGTTGTTCTTGCACCCTCGCTGTTTGTTATAACGTTAGGACTTCCGCCCTCCATTACCGCTACACAGCTGTTAGTTGTTCCTAAGTCTATACCGATGATTTTTCCCATTTTAAATTCCTCCTGTATTATACCGGGCTTATCTGCCCGCCCCTTGCATTATTGTTATTTACTAAAACTATTTATATGCGCGTCAGTTTGCCACCTTGACCATGGAATGCCTTACAACACGCTCATTTTTATATATATACCCTCTCATGAAATCCTCAACTACGGTATTATCGTCAACGCTGTCGTCATCGACATGCATTACCGCATTGTGAAGATTCGGATCGAACTGCTCACCCTCTGCCTTTATCGGCGTTACGCCAAGCTTTTCAAGGCAGTCTGTGAACTGTTTCATTACCATCTCGACGCCCTCCTTGAACTTGACCGCCTCCTCGGTGCTGACCTCGGTCTTAAGCGCTCTTTCAAGGTTATCGCCAATCGGCAGCAGCTTTTCCACTGTGTCGATAACGGCGTCAGCATAGCGCGCAGCCTTTTCTTTCTGCGTTCTCTTCTGATAATTATCGTACTCCGCAAGCAGTCTGATATATTTATCATTCTGCTCCTTGAGCTGCTCGCGCAGCTTATCCTCCTCTGTCATTTCAGTCTCGGCAGCCTCTGTTTCTGTATTCTCGGTCTGCTCAAGCTCCTCATTCTCATTACTCAAATCGGTTACCTCCTTTTTTCAGCTTCTCATCCTATCCGTTTCCGGAAAAATATTCTAACAGTCTGTCTATTTCTCGTGATATAAGATCAAGACTTGCAAAAACCCTTGCATAGTCCATTCTCTTCGGACCAATTACGCCAAGCTTTCCGATAGCCTTTCCGTCAAGCGAATAATTGACTGTGACAAGCGAGCAATCCTGTAATATCTCAGAATCATTTTCATCGCCTATCTTAGCGTTTATACCCTCGTTGCCGGTCTCTGATATGAGCCGCTTGAGGTTTGATTTATCATCAAGGAAGCTGAATATCTCACGAGCCTTATCAACATCACGGTACTCAGGATACTGCAGTATCGACTTTGCGTTCTCAACATATATCTCAGTATCATCAAGCTCCGAAACCGACTCATACACAAAATGAAGTACGTTTATGAGTACCTTTGGCTCTACGTCTATCCTGCCTATTATCTCCTGTTCTATATCGCTTATAGTATTGAACGTTATTTCATCAGCCGTTTTATCTCTGAGCTTTGCGTTCAGTATTGCAGCAAGAGCCTCGCATTTTTCAAAGCTGAGCCTTGTTTTTATTATCCTGCTCCTTACCGTCCTTGTTACTATAAGAAGCATTACCGATTCTTCAGATACCGGAACAAGATCAACCTTCTTTATCTCTACACGCTCTGACACCGGCGCGGAAACTACTGTTGTATAGTCCGTAAGGGCTGATGCAAGATAACCTGCTCTTTTTACGGCTTTATCAAGTATGCCAAGCCTGCCCGAAAGCTCATCGCGCAGACGCTCTATCGCCTCAACGCCCAGCTGATACCTTTTCATCAACGAGTTTACATAAAATCTATAGCCTGCATCTGACGGAACTCTGCCTGCTGAGGTGTGCGGCTGGATAAGATAACCCATTTCCTCCAGGTCTGCCATCTCATTCCTGATAGTGGCGCTTGATAAGCCAAGCTCATGCTTTTTCGATATAGCCCTCGAACCTACCGGCTCCGCCGAGCCGATGTACTCGTCTATTATCGCCTGCAATATCAATTTTTTTCTGTCATTAAGATCCATATGTGTTCGCATCCTTTCGTATGCCATCACCAAATCTTCCTTTGTTAGCACTCATATTAGTTGAGTGCTAACAACTATATATAAGATAACACTTTTACACCGGATTGTCAAGTGTTTTATTTTATTTTTAATATTTTATTCATAAATTATTCCTTAACGCGCATCAATTCAGATAAAATCACACATTACAGTGTTGGCAATGTCCAGACCGCGCTCAGTAAGCCTGCACACCTTGCCGTCATATTCAAGCAGACCGGCAGATACATGCTTTTTTATTTCAGCTCCGAACACATCGGTCATACCGCAGCCGAACCGTTTTAAAAACTCATCAGCCATTACACCGCGCGTCATCCTCAGTCCAAGCATCATAAACTCGCCCATCATATCCCGCTTTGTAAGTCTTTCTCTTTCTCCGTCAGAAAAGCTTCCGCTCATATATCTGTTAATATCAGAAGTGTTGAAATATCTCTCCCCGCCGGTATAGGAATGAGCTGCCGCGCCAAGTCCTATATACTCTCCGCAGGTCCAGTAAAGCATATTATGCTTTGATTCATAGCCATGCCTTGCATAATTGGATATCTCATATCTATAAAACCCTCTGCTTTCAAGAAAGCTTTTTGTGTACGAATACAGCTCTCTGTCCGTATCCTCGTCAGGCTCGGAATATATGCCCTCGTCATACTTTTCCTTTATAGGCGTGCCCTCCTCTATTATAAGGCTGTAAACGCTTACATGCTCAAGCGGCAGCTCCGCGGCTGTCCTCAGCGACTCTGCAAAGGTTTCGGGCGTCTGATACGGCAAAGACGCCATAAGGTCTATACTTATATTCCTGAACCCGTTTTTCACCAAAGAAATAACCGTATTGTATGCTGTTTCAGCATCGTGTATTCTTCCTGCCGCCCTCAGCTCCCTGTCGTTAAAAGACTGAACACCCGCGCTGATCCTGTTTATGCCTCCCTTAAGCATAGCGTATATTTTCCTATCCGTAACTGTGCCGGGGTTCGCCTCGGCAGTCCATTCCGCTCCGCTGCTCAGCTCAAAATTATTCCGAACTATGCCGCACAGTCTTGTGATCTGTTCAGCATTCAATATAGTAGGCGTTCCTCCGCCTATGAACACTGTGTCCACCCTTGCTCCGCCTCTTTGAGCCGCCTCTGCCGACAATGCGTCAAGGTATTCATCAATACGGCTTTCCATGCCCGAATACGATACAAAATCACAATATTCACACTTTTTTGCACAGAAAGGTATGTGGATATATAATCCTTTCATATATATTCCTCCAACTATAAAAACCGCCTAAACGGCGGTTTTTATTATCAATCGTTTATATCCTCGTCATCTTCAGGCTTGTTCTCATCCTCAGGCTCCTCCTCAGGAATATCGAACTCCAGATCTATACTCTGATGACAATTAGGGCAGACAATGCTGTTGTCCTCGTCAAGCATATCAAAGTCAACGACTACATCCTCGCCGCATTCGGGACACATTATCTCAAATAGATCGTCTCCGTCATCATCATACATATCGAAAAGATCGTCATCGTCATCATCAAAGTCATGATCGAATCCGAACGGGACCTCGTCATCATCCTCGTCATCTTCTTCAAGATCATATATAGTCTGACTCAGCTCGCCTATATCGTCATCCATAAGCTCTACACGCTCTGAAAGCTCCTCTAAATTTGTCTCAAGACGCTCTATCTCGTCCACCGCCGTTTCAAGCAATGTTATAAGCCTTGTAATAAGCTTTCCCTCATCAGATTTACCCTCTATAGCCATGCCTTCGGCAAGCCCCTTCAAAAATGCTATATCCTTAGAAATATCACTCATAGTCAAACCCTCCTTTCAGCAGGATAAATTTCTATTATTTGTTTACGCGCTCCATGTATTCGCCTGTTCTTGTGTCTACTCTGATTATATCAGAACCGTCTACGAACAGCGGAACCTGGATAACAGCGCCTGTTTCAAGTGTTGCAGGCTTTGTAGCGCCTGTTGCTGTGTTTCCGGCAAAGCCCGGCTCTGTCTCTGCAATAGCAAGCTCAACAAATGTCGGCGGCTCTATATCAAATACCTTGCCCTTATAGGACAGGATCTTGCAGACATCGTTTTCCTTAACGAACTTCATCTTGTCCTTTATCTCATTCATGCCGATGGGAAGCATATCGAAAGTTTCCTGATCCATGAAGTAATAAAGATCGCCGTCATTGTATGAATACTGCATATCGCGTCTTTCAACAAATGCGTTTTCAAACTTTTCTGTAGGTCTGAACGATTTTTCGATCACACTGCCAGTAATAACATTCTTCATTTTTGTTCTTACAAAGGCTGCTCCCTTACCCGGCTTAACGTGCTGAAATTCTACGACCTGCCAAACGCCGCCGTCCATTTCAAATGTTACTCCGTTTCTAAAATCACCTGCAGTTACCATATTATTCATTCCTTTCCACCCGGAAGACCGGGGATTTTATCTTTATTTCTTAATCTGATCATGCCGCGTAAATATCCGGATAATCATACACATATCTATTTTATCAAAAATCCGCAGAAAATGCAAGACTTTTTTCAAGAAATACTTAACAAATATACTCCTGCGTCAAAAAAACGCTGTTTACAGCTCTATAAGCTGCTTTGGTGAATATGTGAGATTTACTATTTTGCCATCCTTTACAGCTATAAGATCCTCGATCCTCACGCCGCCGAAGCCCTCTATATATATTCCCGGCTCAACGCTCAGCACATTTCCCTCCTCAAGCACATCCTTGCTCTTTGGCGAAAAATTAGGCGACTCGTGTATCTCTATGCCTACGCCGTGCCCGAGCGAATGACCGAATTTATCTCCATAGCCCGCCTTGGCTATATAGTCTCTCGCAAGCGCGTCGATCTCAGAGCAGCGCATCCCTGCCCTCATTCCATCAAGAGCCGCCATCTGCGCGCCAAGCACAATATCATATATTTTCCTCTGCATCTCGTCCGCTCTGCCCACAACTACCGTCCTTGTCATGTCGGAGCAATAACCCTTATACACACAGCCGAAATCAAGCGTCAGGATATCGCCGTTTTCCACTATCTTCTCTGACGCTGTTCCATGCGGCATTGCCGAACGCGCTCCGGATGCAGCTATAGTAGTGAATGAAAGATCAGTCGCGCCGCTGCGCTTCATGTACATCTCAAGCTCCAGAGCGATATCTCTTTCAGTCATTCCCGGTCTTATATATTTAAGTATATGCGAAAATGCCTCATCGCCTATTCTTTCCGCGTCTGCTATAGCTTTCAGTTCCTCATTGTCCTTATGTCTGCGCGGAGCGTTTATGATATTCTGCGCTCTGAAAAAATCCTTTCCTGCCGCGTGAGCGCGTATGCGCTCAAAGCTGCCCACAGACATTTTATTTTCCTCAAAGCCTATCTGCGTGTGATGCACAGCCGCAAATATTTTTTCCCAGCCCTCAGAAATATCCATTATATCAAATTCCGGAGCTTGCTGCTTTGCCTGCACCGTGTACCTTGAATCAGTCACGAGTATGCGCGTATCCTCCGCTATGAATAAAAATGCGTCCTCTGACGTAAAGCCGCTGTAATAAAATATATTCGGATAACCTGAAATGAAATATACATTCCCGCCGTCCTGCCCATCAAGCAGCCGTTCAATTCTTGACTTCATCGCAAAGCGCCTCCAATGCAAGCTCATAGCCCTTGAAGCCCAGACCGCAGATCTGACCTATACATTCTGGCACCGTCACCGATGTGTGCCTGAACTCCTCGCGCTTATGGATATTTGAAATATGCACCTCTATTGCAGGAAGCTTTACTGAGCCTAAGGCATCACGGATAGCGTATGAATAATGAGTGAAAGCGCCGGGGTTGATTATTATCCCATCGTACACGCCGAGAGCCTGCTGTATCTTTGTGCATATATCGCCCTCATAGTTGCTCTGATAAAAATCTACCTCCACTCCAAGGCTGTCCGCCTTCGCCCTGATCTGCGACATAAGCCCGTCCAATGAGTTTGTGCCGTAAATATCCGGCTCGCGCACACCGAGCATATTCAGATTCACACCGTTTATCACAAGAAATTTGCTCATATTTTTTCTATCTCCTTTATCAGTTCGTCAACTATAGCATTTTCCGGGACCTTGCGTATTATCTCGCCCTTTTTAAATATTAGTCCCTCTCCGTTTCCTCCCGCTATACCTATATCAGCATCGCGCGCCTCGCCCGGACCGTTTACCACGCAGCCCATTACTGCCACCTTGATGTTTTTCTCAACATTTGCAAGACGGCTTTCGACCTCATTTGCTATGCTTATAAGGTCTATCTGTGTTCTTCCGCAGGTCGGGCATGAAACAAACTCTATTCCACGCTCACGCTCGCCAAGGATCCTGAGTATATCCTTTGCGGCATACACCTCGCGCACAGGATCAGCCGTCAGCGAAACGCGTATCGTATCGCCTATCCCCTCCGATAAGAGAGCGCCTATACCTATGCTCGACTTGATCGTTCCCATGCGCTCTGTTCCCGACTCGGTAACACCTACATGCAGCGGTATATCAGAGCATTCCGAAAACTTTCTGTAAGCGTCAAGCATCACCGGAACATTCGAGACCTTGATAGAAACAACTATATCATTGAAATTGACGTCGTCAAGTATCTCCACATGACCAAGCGCGCTTTCTACGAGCGCGTCCGCTGTTGCGCCGCCATATTTTTCCACCAGTCTGCGTTCAAGCGAGCCGCCGTTTACGCCTATGCGGATCGGTATGCCCGCCGCCTTTGCGGCGTCTGCCACAAGCTTTACTCTGTCTCTGCTGCCTATGTTTCCCGGGTTTATTCTGACCTTGTCTATCCCGTTTTCTATACATTTTAAAGCCAGCCGATAATCAAAATGTATATCGGCTACAAGCGGGATATGTATGTTCCTTTTTATCTCCGCTATAGCCTCGGCTGCCTCCATATCCGGCACCGCCACACGTATTATCTCGCAGCCTGCCTCCTCAAGACGTATTATCTGCGCCGCGGTCGCCTTAGCGTCACGAGTGTCGGTATTGCACATGGACTGGATAGAGATCCTGTTCCCGCCGCCTATCTTAACTCCGCCCGCATTGACCACTCTTGTTTTCTTTCTTTGCATGGAATCCACCTCCTGTATACTCTGCAAGCTCCTCTTTCAATAGCTGAGCTTTGATGTTTTCTGTATCATTATAGTACCAGTATACCACAATATGCTGTTTAATTCAAGTATCAATCACCGCCGCCAAATCAAAAGAGGCTGCTGCAAACACGTTGCTACAGCCTCTCAGGTCTATTATCCTATCTGCCTGCCAATCTCATTATATCGTTGAATGAAACAAGAAGTATCAGCGCAATAAGCAGCAGGAAACCGATAGCATGAACAAGCCCCTCCTTTTCAGGCGGTATAGGCTTGCGGCGTATCAGCTCTATTATCATAAACAGCAGCCTTCCGCCGTCAAGAGCCGGCAGCGGAAGCAGATTGAACACTCCTAAATTTATAGTCAGAAGCGCCGTAAGATTTAGGACCCTAAGCCAGCTGCCCTCGCCCGAATTGACAGCCGTGTTAACTTCCGATACAATGCCCACAGGGCCGCTCATCTGGTCTACTCCCACTCTGCCTGTTACCATCTGCCACAGTGAGTAATACACAAGCTTTACTACAAACTTTGTTTCATTCCAGGCATTTTTCCATATATTTGTAAATGTTATATCCTCAGGACGATTTACAAAGCCTATTAGAAGCCTTGTGACCACCTCGGTAGTACCTATCTTTTCCTCGTCAGCGGGCACACTGTCGCTGTACTCCACAAACTCACTCGTGTTTTCTATCCCGTTTACAGATGATGACACATCTATGCCCGTTTCCGTATGGCTGTAGGTGATCTCCTGCACAGACGGCTTGAATGTAAAATCAAGCTTTTCACCGTCCCTTTTAATAACAAGGGAACATTCCTCATCCTGCTGTACATTCTGCATGTAGAGCGCTATTTCATCATAAATATTGATCCTCTTTCCGTTAAGCTCTACCACCTTATCGCCCGGCTTTATACCCGCGTCCTCTATATAGCTTCCCGGCACCACCTCATCTATCACATTTGTGCTTATAGGCGAGGCTCCCGGCAGTATTATAATAAACAGGATAAAACCTAAGATAACATTCACTATGCCTCCGGCTGCGACAACTATTATCCTTTTCCATACCGGCTGATTTGAAAAAGCTCTCTCATCCTCGGATCTTTCATCCTCGCCCTCAAACTTACAGTATCCGCCGAACGGTATTATTCTCAGTGAATACTTTATCTCGGACTTTTTGCTGTGCCATATCGCAGGTCCAAAGCCTATTGAATATTCAAGTATCTTAAAGCCCAATACCTTTGCAGTTATAAAATGTCCGAACTCGTGAAGCGAAACCATCACGAGAAACATCAGTATCGTTACAATAGCAGTAACCAAAACACAAGTCCTCCTTAAGATGCGTCAGCCTTAAGCTCAGCCTCCGCAGTTATTTATTGACATACATTTTCGTAACAAGCTCTTTTGCCTCACGGTCAGCATTATATATGTCATCAAGCGTGGGATCAACAATATTTTTATGCTCCTCCATCGCTCTGGCTATAGCCTCGGTGATCTCAGGATACCTTATCCTGCCCTTTCTGAACAGCTCGACTGCCGCCTCATCAGCACCGTTGAACACCGCTGCCAGCGTTCCGCCCTCGCGGCCTGCGCGCTTTGCAAGCTCCAAAGCATAGAATGTTTCGATATCCGGCTCCTCAAATGTAAGACCGGCATACTTTGTCAAATCCAGCTCGTTCCCACTCATAGGTCTGCGCGCCGGATACGTCAGAGCAAACTGGATAGGCAGGCGCATATCAGGCGCTCCAAGCTGAGCTATCACCGCATTGTCTGTAAATTCCACCGCCGAATGCAGCACGCTCTGACGATGGATAAGCACCTTTATCCTGTCGATGTCTACATCAAACAGCCATTTCGCCTCGATCATCTCAAGCCCCTTATTCACAAGAGTCGAAGAATCTATTGTTACCTTTGCGCCCATATCCCAGTTTGGATTGTGCAGCGCCTGCTCCGGCGTGATGTCCTTCAGCTCATGCGGCTTTTTGCCGTAAAATGTACCTCCTGAGGCTGTGAGTATTATCCTTTTTATCTCGCGTTTATCGTTCATACCCAGCATAGACTGGAATATGGCTGAATGCTCGCTGTCTACAGGTATTATTCTCTTCCCATATTCTTCCTCGTACTTCTTGATTATATTTCCCGCTGCCACAAGAGTTTCCTTGTTAGCTAAGGCTACTCGTTTCTTTTCCTTTATCGCGCTGAGCGTCGGTTTTATACCTGCCATGCCAACGACTGCCACCACGACTGTGTCAGACCCCGGTGATGCCGCAGCAAATTCCACGCTCTCATCACCGCCTAACACCTTGATGTCAGTATCAGCCAGCCTTGATTTAAGTTCCGCTGCCGTATCACAGTCAGCAGCGCACACATACTCAGGCTTGAATTCTCTCGCCTGAGCCTCAAGCAGACCGGCGTTTCGGTTTCCGACTATCGCATGCACTCCTATCTCCGGATATGCCCTTACGACCTCAAGCGTCTGTGTTCCTATAGACCCGGTAGATCCGAGTATTGATAATTTCATATGTGTACCTCTGTTATCTTATCACACGGGCTTGGGGGCTTTAGAAAAATAGTGCAGAACGGACGAAACGAAGGGGCGCAGCCCCCTTGCCCGAAGGCGTACGGCGTACGTCGAGTGGTGCGTTTCGTTCGTAACATAAAGCGATTTTAATGCTGAAATTTTCATTTATGAAAATTTCAGCATTAAACTTAACTGCAGTGATCCATAAAAATGGCTTACCTGCTTTGTTTTTTTCGCTTTATGTGGTCTGTGCATTTTGCTACAGCCCCGCAGGTGCCCGCTCTCTCATTTAACCTATTCCCAATATATGCAGACAATAATAGTATACTACAGGTGATATAAAAATAACACTGTCGAATCTGTCCATAAATCCGCCGTGTCCCGGAAATATCTTTCCGTAGTCCTTTATGCCCGTGTCTCTCTTTATTGCCGATGCCGCAAGATCGCCCATCTGCGATACAGCAGCTGTGACCGCGCCTAACGCGCCGGTCTTGATATACGAAATCATATCCGGTTTCACTCCGCCCAGCGGATGACCGCTCTTATACATTATAAACATATACAGCATACATAAGATCATGACCGATATCAGCGCGCCAACAGAACCCTCGACCGTCTTTTTAGGGCTTACCTTTGGTATAAGCTTATGCTTTCCGAAAAACGTTCCGCAAAAATACGCAAACGTATCGCTGCCCCATGCGATAATAAATATAAACGCCATGTAGCCAAGCCCGAGATTCATTCTGAGCCTTGGTATATAGCTCATAAACAAAGGTATATACACCGCCATGAATACAACGGCGAATACCTCCTTGAAATCAGTTTTGCCATGCAGGAACACGAGAAAAAACAATGTCACAAGCACCGTCAGAGCCAACGCCTGTTCGGTCATGCCGAAATATGTTCCTGCCATCATAAGTATACCGCTCACATATCCGCAAAGCTTCAGAGCGCGTGACTTTGTCATGGCGGAAAGCGTTTCGTAAAGCATAGCCAATATGACTATCGCTATAGCTATCATCAGCGGGACTGCGCCGGAAAATATAACAGCAAAAAATACCGCCAACGCCACCACTGATGTTATAATACGTGTCAGCATAAAAAATACCGCCTTTCTTTATATTCCTCCGAAGCGTCTGCCTCTGCCCTGAAATGCAAGTATACATTCCCTCAGATCCTGCGGCTTGAAATCCGGCCAGAGCTTATTCACAAATACCATCTCAGCATAGCTGACCTGCCACAGCATGAAGTTTGAAAGCCTCTGCTCGCCGCTTGTGCGTATCAGAAGATCCACATCCGGCTGATTTGCCGTATAGAGATTTTCCTCAATATCGCGCTCTGTTATATTCTCGGGCTCGAGCATTCCCGCCTTGATCTGCTTGCCCAGCTCGCGCGCGGCATGAACTATTTCCTCTCTGCCGCCGTAATTGAGAGCAATATTCATTACAATACCGGTCCTGTTGCTTGTAAGCTCCTCTGTTTTCTTTATCTGGCGCCGCATTTCCTCTGAAAGCTCAGCTCTTGAGCCTATAGCTCTTATCCTCACGTTCTCGCCTGCAAGCGTCTTTTCCGCATTTACAAGATAGTCCATAAGCAGGCTCATAAGATAATCGACCTCTGCCTGAGGGCGCTTCCAGTTCTCTGTTGAAAAGGCGTAAACGGTTATATATTTTATCCCCATATTGTTAGCCTCTGTAACTATCTTCTTAAGGCTCTCCGCCCCCGCCTTATGTCCGGCGCTGCGCGGCAATCCGCGTTTTTTAGCCCATCTGCCGTTGCCGTCCATAATAACGCCTATATGCTGAGGAAGTCTGCTCATGTCTATTTCATGCTCGGTTTTTTTTCTTCTTAAAAAATCAAAAAGCATTTTTCTGATCCTCTCATTATAATCATTCAGCAGGCATACATATTTTTGCCCGCGCATTTAAAAACAGTACCGCGCAACACCGCGGCGCAGTACTGTTTATATTTTCTGCCGCTGAAAATGTCAGATCTCTGTGATCTCCTTTTCTTTGTCAGCTGTGATACTATCTATCTCCTTGATATATTTGTCAGTCATGTTCTGAATATCCTTTTCGATATTCTTAAGATCATCCTCTGTTATCTCGCCGTTCTTCTTCTGTTTCTTATACATTTCTATACCGTCGCGGCGAGCGTTTCTGATCTGTACCTTTGCCTCCTCAGCATACTTCTTAACTGTTTTGACCAGCTCTTTTCTGCGCTCCTCTGTGAGCGGAGGGAACGTAAGACGGATAACCTTGCCGTCATTCTGCGGCGAAATACCGAGATCCGACTTATTGATAGCCTTCTCTATCTTGCTGAGTATCGATGAATCCCACGGCTGTATCACAAGCAGGCGCGGCTCCGGTGACGAGATCGCTCCTACCTGGTTTATCGGCGTCATTGTATCATAATAATCTATTGAGATCTTGTCAAGCACTGATGCGTTTGCGCGACCTGCGCGGATAGTCTTGAACTCGCTCAAAAGACCGTTGATCCTTTTCTCCATTTTTTTCTCTACTTCAGGATATTTTCCCATTTTGTTAGTCCTCCTTGATTAATATATCGTCATAGGCAAATTTGAAAACTCACACCTATATTATTTTCCCTCATAATTTACAAGAGTGCCTATCTTGTCGCCCTTAACTGCGCGAACAATATTTTCCGGATCGTTCAGTCCGAATACAAGTATAGACATCTTGTTATCGCGGCAGAGCGATGCCGCGGTTGAATCCATAACACCGAGATTCTTAGAAAGAATATCGTCAAACGAAAGATTTGTATAACGCTTAGCGTTCGGGTTTATGTTCGGATCGCTGTCATAGACTGCGTCTACCTTCTTGGCAAGCAGTATAACATCCACTTCCATCTCGACTGCCCTAAGAGCTGCAGCCGTATCTGTTGACATGAACGGATTTCCCGTTCCACAACCGAATATGACCACGCGTCCTTTTTCCATATGACGCATAGCCTTCCCCCTGATGTACGGCTCAGCGATCTGACGCATATCTATCGCCGTCTGTACACGCGTAGGAACTCCCTGAGCCTCAAGAGCGCTGCAAAGACCGAGCGAATTTATAGCCGTGGCAAGCATACCCATATGATCGGCGCGAGTCCTGTCCATATTCTCGCTTGAACGTCCGCGCCATATATTTCCGCCACCTACAACTATCGCGACCTGTGTTCCCATATCAACTATCTTCTTTATATTCTTTGAGATGTCAGCCATAGTTTCCTCATCAATGCCGAATCCCTGCGGACCTGCAAGAGCCTCACCGCTGACCTTTAAAAGCACACGCTTATATTTTGATCTCATTATTATTATCCTCCTCTTTCGGAACATGAATAATCCAAGCTGAATTTACTCACGGTATTCTTTTATTATTATAACTTATATTTGTGAAAATTGCAATATCTATTTTTACAATTCATAAATTATTTGTAAAGTTTTTCAGACCTGTACAAATATTAACACATCAAAAAACCGTACCGGAAATAATATCCGATACGGCCTCTTTTTTTCTTCAATACAGCCGATCACAAGCTGTATGCGCGTTAAACTTACGCAAGCTTTGCAAGCTTAAGAGCGAGCTGTGACTTCTTTCTTGCTGCCTTGTTCTTATGGATTATACCGTGAGCTACGCTCTGGTCAATCTTCTTAACAGCCTCGTTGAACAGCTCTGTTGCAGCAGTCTTGTCTGCAGCAGCTGCAGCAGCCTCAAACTTCTTTATAGCAGTTTTGAGAGCAGTCTTGCGCGCAGTGTTTATAGCAGTCTTTTTCTCGATTACCTTAACACGCTTTTTTGCTGATTTAATGTTTGGCAAAATTCTACACCTCCACAAATTTAATACATAATACTTGATTATTATACTATATATTTAATAAAATTTCAAGTGTTTTATTAAATTTTTTTGATTTTTTCTAAATTAGTTAAGAATAAAGGTGTGTGAATTAATGTTTTTATAAAAACTCACCAAATCAAGCCTTGAGCATAGCCCTAAAGTATCTTAGACTTTCAAAGCTTTTCTCACACTGAACGCTTACGTATCGCTCTGTTACAGCATTGAGCTCGTCAAGCAATGAATTGTCCTTGAGCCTAAACGAAAGCATCCGTTTATCCGGCGAATCAGCTATATACTTCATAAGCGACGCCGCCTCCTTAGATATCTTTATATCGCCCGCTCTATGATGGGCGCGGCACACAAATGAGCCGCTGTCGGGTCTGAAATACTCAGGAGAGCCGCCGCACTCAGCGCAGCCGCTGAAGCTTGGCATATAGCCGCCGGCGCACATAAGCTTAAGCTCATACACCGTCTTTAGCTTTGTATATCCCTCATTTCTATACGCCGCCGCATACACTGTATTTAAAAACATCGAAAGAATGCGGTTATCCGGATTCCCCTCTCCAAGCAGACAGTAGGTTATATCTGCAAGATACGAGAGCAGAGACAGCTTTACGATATCCTCGCTGACAGGATAAAACCCATCCAAAACATCCGCCGATACAGCCGTCATTATTTCCCCTCTCGACGGGCGCAGCTTAAAGTCACCATAACAGAACAGCTGGAACGCCGCGGCGTTAGAGGTTTTTTTACCTCTAACGCCGTAGCGCACCGCCTTGATTATGCCGCTGTCCTTTGTAAACACAGAAAGCATTCTGTGAGCATCGCCATAGTTGTTCTGACGTATTATTATACCTCTGTATATAGAATCATCCATTTATCATTTCAGATCCCATCATATAGACTCATCATCACTGTAGCCAAAATTCCTGATAAGGAAATCACTGTTGCGCCAATCATTCTTTACCTTGACCCACAGCTCAAGATATACCTTTTTACCGAGCATCTTTTCTATATCCTCCCGCGCCATAGAGCCTATGCGCTTGAGCATATCTCCGTTCTTTCCTATTATTATTCCCTTATGCGTTTTTCTCTCACAGTTTATAGTGGCGTGTATCTCTGTGATGTTTTCCTTTTCCCGCATCCTTGTGATCTCGACCGCTATGCCGTGCGGGACCTCCTTATCGAGCAGCCAGAGCATCTTCTCTCTTATTATCTCCGCCGCTATCGCCTTTTCCGGCTGATCCGTAACGGTGTCCTCATCATAGAACATCGGTCCTTCCTCAAGATAATCCGTTATTATGCTTGTCAGCCTTTCAACACCGTCATCTTCCTTGGCGCTTATGGGGATTATCGCCTCAAAATCATTTATGCTTGAAAAATCCGCTATCATCGGCAGCAGATCCTCTTTCTTTACAAGATCTATCTTATTTATAACAAGTATGCAGGGTCTGCCAAGCTTATCTATATTCTCCGCTATCTCGCGCTCCTTATCCCTTATCCCCTTTGACGCATCCACAACAAACACGACTACATCTGTATCGCGCATACTCTCGTTCGCTATACGCACCATATATTCTCCGAGCTTGTTGTGAGGATTGTGTATTCCCGGAGTATCTGTAAATATTATCTGTTCTGTCGGAGTTGAGTATACCGCGAGTATCTTGTTCCTTGTCGTCTGCGGTTTATCCGAAATTATTGCGATCTTTTGTCCTGCTATACAATTGAGCAGTGTTGATTTTCCGACATTGGGCATTCCTATCAGCGCGCAGAAGCCCGATTTGAATTTAGTTTTCATATATTTCCTTTCCGATCAAATAATTATTTTTTATTGTTTTTCTTTCCGGCTTTGAAAAATAGCCATAATGTAAATAATGATATAAGCACAAATGCCGTTATATACACCGGTGAATTTATTATTCTCGTAAACGCTGCAAGCAGTCTGTCAACATCAAAAAATATCAGCAGCGCTACTGCCGCAGAAGCCGCCGCAAATATCAGCGACGCACCTGCCGCCGCATCCTTCGCGTGCTTTGCGTGTATCTCATATCCATGCACTGCAGCATCTACAGCCTGTTCTACCGCGGTGTTTATCGTTTCAACAACAAGCATGACCCCTATCACTACCGCTATCAGCGCCCATTCGGTTCGTGACAGTCCGTATGCGGCTGAAAACCATATTACATACAGAGCCGCGGCTATATCAAATCTGAAATTTCTTTCCAGCTTAGCGGTGTATATTACCCCGTCAAACGCATGACGCAGGCTTGCTGAAAATTTCTTGTTCTTCATAGCTTATAATTCGGGTACATCCCGTGTTATACCGAGTCCGTCAAGTACGGTGTTCTGTTTTTCGATCATGATCCTCTCGCCCTCTGCATCGTCCACATGGTCGTATCCCAGAAGATGCAGCATTGAATGCGCCGTTAAAAACGCCAGCTCACGTCTCAGCGAATGATTAAGGCTCTGAGCCTGCTCGCGGGCGCGTTCTGCCGATATTACTATATCGCCCAGCATTACAAGCCCTTCCTCCGTTTCATACTCAGCGTCCGCCTCTCCGCCGTCAAATTCGAGCATGGGGAACGACAGCACATCGGTCGCCCTGTCTATATCCCTATATTCTCTGTTGATCTCGCGTATGCCCTCGTTATCTGTAAATGTGAGGCTTATCTCCGCGTCAAAATTACATTCCTCAAGCTCCATTACAGCCTCGCACACGCGTTTGAGCTCCGCTATCTGCTCCTCCGTGATACTTACAAGCTCCTGATCGTTTTCCAATACAAACTCTACCATATCCCGTTCTCTTTCCTCTTATTGTTTCTTTTTTGCCGCCCTTGCTCGGCGTTCCTTTTCCTCGTCAAATTTCTCGTATGCCTTTATTATCTTCTGTACAAGCGGATGTCTTACAACGTCCTTTTCAGTAAATTTGCAGAACGCTATATCCTCGATACCGCCCAGTATCTTCATAGCCTCCTTGAGACCCGAACGCTTATCTCCCGGCAAATCTATCTGAGTTATATCTCCTGTTACTATAGCATGAGAACCATAGCCTATACGAGTAAGGAACATCTTCATCTGCTCCGGCGTTGTATTCTGCGCCTCGTCAAGGATTATAAACGCATTGTCCAGCGTTCTGCCTCGCATATACGCCAATGGCGCTACCTCTATTATCCCGCGCTCCTGATACCTCAGAAAGCCCTCGCCGCCGAGCATCTCATACATTCCGTCATAGAGAGGTCTTAAATACGGATCTACCTTGTTCTGAAGATCACCGGGCAGAAATCCAAGCTTTTCGCCTGCCTCTACCGCCGGTCTTGTAAGTATTATCCTGTTCACCTCACGCCGCTTGAGCGCCATTACCGCCTTTGCAACAGCGAGATACGTCTTTCCCGTTCCTGCCGGACCTATACCGAACACTATAGTATTTTTGTCTATAGCGTCAACATACTTTTTCTGTCCGAGTGTTTTTGTTTTGATAGGCTGCCCCTTTACATTTATGGCTACGCAGTCGGAGCCGAGCGATTTAACATCTATGCTTCCGCTCTCCTGCTCCATAGAAATAGCGTACACTATCTTTTGCTCGTCTATGCGCTCTCCGCTGCACAGCATTGTTATAAGCATATGGATAACATCCGCGGCGCGGTCAACTCCGAGCTCCGGTCCTGTTATCCTGACCGAATTATCTCTTAACGCCACCGCTACCTCAAATGCCTTTTCCACCAGCTTCATATTCTCGTCAAATCTGCCGAACAGCTCCGCCACATCCATATTTTCGGGAACTTCTATCTCTCGTTTTATCAAATATCGTCACTCCTCTGTCGGTACCTCTATACCGATATTTTCTCTAAAATACATTCGCAGCTCCACATCATAAACATCGTCCTTCTCTGTAAAGCTCAGCTCCTCGCCAGTTTTTACCGCTCCCGTTCCAAGCCCGCGGCATATTTTCTCCTCAAGCTCCTCTTTCGCTCTCGCTATGACCTCATCACCGCTTAGCTCATGGACCGTTTCTCTTACCTCGTCAACTCTGCTTACAACCGCCGAAATACCCATATAGCCGAAAATCGGAAGTTTCAGATCGTACACCTCCTCCGTTACATCATATTCATCATAACCGCAGCTTATATCGCGGAACATCTCAAAGCTTTTCCCGAACAGCTCCAGAGTCAGCCTTTTTCCGCTGCTGCCTGTTTTGATCCTCAGCGTTTCCTGAGCGCTGTATTTTCCCGATTCACGCCTTATAGTATCAGCTATCATCCTGCCCTGTGAATGTACATACATATATTTTTCGGGGTAACCCTCTCTGAATACCGCTACCTTTCCCGATACGAGCAGCTCGCCCTCCGTTACCGTCATACCGGCGTTGACACGGCGTTCGCCTCTTGTAACCACGGCAGATCTTATCACGCCGTCACATGCCGCGATTATATCGGTAGGAGTATCCATATCATCCACTGCCGGCACAGGCGTAACCTCCTGCACCTCCAGCCTTGCCTTTGAGCCCTCCATATACAGCCACGCCCAGTTCAGCTCGTCACTGCTGCGCAGTACCGCATCCTTTATCTCAGAAAGCTCCGCTATATCGCTTTTCTTGGCTCCTACATACACTCCGCATTCACGCAGAGCCTCCGCTATCTTTTCTGTATCGGCATCATATACCCCATTGATTTCCACACACCAGATATACTGTGGAACTACAAGGAAAAATATACAGACCGCCGCGCCGCACACAAAAAAACCGCACCGCCGCCGCAGACTGCTGCAGCGCGCCTTTAAGCCGTGCTTTGATATAATGCGGACGCGCACTCCGCATTTATAGACTATGCGCCTGATCCGTCCAAAATCGCGTCTTCTGATATTCATACGCTGACCGCCCTCTATCGGCACAGCGTCGCATATCTCAAGCCCGTTATGCAGACACATATTTATAAACCGCTCCGAATTTTTTCCCGTCACCTCTATTATAACATATCCTGTCGCAAATTTAAAGATTTTTTTGAACATTTTTTAATTTTCTCCGTAATTATTTCCTATTTTTCGTATTCCACGCATCTGAACCTGCCGTCTATGACCATGCGCTCATACTCCATCACTATAATACGCAGTCCATCTCCGCTGATATGTATAATACCATCGCGCATCCTTATGCGTATATCGGTATCTGTATACTCAAGCAGTCCCTTGTGATTTTCTATAAATATCTCCCTGTCGCCGCATACAGAAACACGCGGCAGATCCATTGCCACGTCCTTTGGTATACGCATTGTATCAGCCACAAATTCCGAAAAACTCCTCATTTTGCATCACCTTTTAAATTTTATGTTTACGTTGAACATTTAATGAATATATATATTAAAAAACGAACAAACAGAGGCTGATGCAATATAAAGCGTATTTTGCTTTTGTTCCAAAGGAGGGATTTGTTTTGAAAAAGGCTGTGTTCTATATCTCTGTTATTTCCGTTATAACGCTGATTATTGTCCGCGCGAACTCTGTTATATATTACGCCAAGGATTCTATGCGCATATGCTATGAGCTTATAATCCCCACTCTGTTTCCTTTCTTTGTATGCTCCGGACTGCTTATATACTCCGGCTTTGGGAGTCTGTTGGCAAAGCTTTCACAAAACATAATGCGTCCTCTGTTCAATGTCGCTCCGGCGGGAGCGGCGGCGTTCGTGCTCGGGATAATAAGCGGTTATCCTCTGGGCGCTGTCACCGCCGCTCAACTATACAGCTGCGGCAGCCTGTCAAAATCCGAAGCTGAACGGCTGCTCTCATTCTGCAGCAACTCAGGACCGCTGTTCATAATAGGCTCTGTTGGCGTTTCGATATACGGAAAGCTCTCCTACGGAATTATTCTTTACTGCATACATATAATATCCTCCATAATTGTAGGCATATTGTTCCGGCGGTTCGGCGCCAAGCATCACAGCTCGCCGCCAATGGCGCTCAAAACTGCCGAGATGTCTCTTTCTGAGGTTTTTTCGGTATCGCTTTCAAACGCCTCAAAAAATATTATAACAGTGTGCTGCTCAATAATATTCTTCTCGACAATTTCCCGCGCTTTGCTTGAGACAGCCGCTCTTCCGCCTCTGCTTGACGCCGCCGCATCTGGTCTTTGCGAGTTCTCAACAGGAACGCTCAAGACCTCGCTGCTCGACGCTGACATATACAGAAAATTTATACTGACCTCCTTTATAACAGGCTTTTCGGGGATAAGCGTGCACCTGCAGGTAATGGCTGTGACCTCCGGCTCCGGTCTGAGCCTTAAGCCGTATATACTCGGGAAAGCTCTGCATGGGATCATTGCAGCCGCAATTACAGCTGCCGTGCTGCATCTGTTCCCGATAAGCACGCCTGTATTTTCAGACTGCAGCGCTATGCTCTCGGCAGCCGCGGCAACAGCGCCCCTCCTTCTTGCCATAGGCATAACCACAGCCGCGATAATCTCAGCTGCCGCAGGATATATGTCGCGCCGCCGTCTTGGCTGAAAAGACCGCTTCAGCTGTGTTGACATAGCCTGTGAAAAATGATATAATACTAAAAACAAGGCGGCAGAGCATGATCTAACTCAGCTGCCGCGTAAAATCATCATTACCGGAGGGAAAATCATGAAAAAACAGATGAAAACCGGCGAGCTTGTCCGGCGGTTTCTGCCTTATTTTAAAAAGTACAGGGGAATACTTATCTTTGACCTGATATGCGCGTCGCTCACAACAGTCTGCGACCTTGTGTTCCCGCTTATAGTGCGCAGGATAACAGATCTTGGCATCAGCGATCCGGCATCGCTCACAGTTTCGTTGATACTGCGGCTCGGCTCGCTTTATCTTATACTTCGTCTGCTTGACGCCGCTGCTAATTTCTATATGCAGAACACGGGTCATGTAATGGGAGCAAAGATAGAAACGGATATGCGCCGCGATCTGTTCGCACATCTTCAAAAGCTTTCGTTTTCTTACTTCTCATCGCACAAGGTCGGTCAGATAATGTCGAGGATAACGAGCGATCTTTTTGACATTACCGAGTTTGCGCATCACGGTCCTGAGGAATTTTTTATTGCCGGACTTAAAATAACGGTATCGTTTATTATACTGTTTGGCGTTAACCCGCTGCTTACACTGATAGTTTTTGCAGTCCTGCCGCTGATCTTTATATTTGTAAAATTCTTCAACACTCGCATGCGCCGGGCGTTCAAGGCACAGAGAGTACAGGTAGGAGAGATAAACTCGCAGGTAGAGGATTCGCTTCTTGGCATACGCGTTGTAAAATCATTTGCCAACGAGCCTATTGAAAAGGCTAAATTTGAGGCAGGCAACAAGGAGTTTTTAAGGCTAAAAAAGCTTGGCTATCTTTATATGGGCGGCTTCGGCAGCTCGAACAGATTTTTCGAGGGACTTATGTATCTTATAGTTATAGTTGCAGGAGCGCTGTTCCTTATAAAGGGAGCTATAACACCGGGTGATTTCACCGCGTATCTGCTGTATGTAAGCTCGCTATTTGCCTCGATACGCACGATAATACAGTTTACCGAGCAGTTCCAGCGCGGCATGACAGGAATAGAGCGATTCTGCGAGATCATGGACGCGCCTGCTGATATAACAGAAAAGCCGGACGCAAAGGAGCTTAAAAACGTTCGAGGCGATATTGTTTTTGACAATGTTACATTCCATTACAGCGATGATAATACAGAGGTGCTGAGCGGCATCAATATACATATACCGGAGGGTCACAGCGTAGCTCTTGTAGGTCCTTCCGGCGGCGGAAAAACGACAATGTGCAACCTTATCCCGCGCTTTTACGATGTGACAGAGGGCAGGATACTGATAGACGGAACAGACATAAAGGACGTGACATTGAGATCGCTGCGTTCAGCTATTGGAGTTGTTCAGCAGGATGTATATCTGTTCTCCGGAACGGTATTTGACAATATAGAATACGGTCTGCCAGGCTCTGACCGTGAAGCGGTAATAGAGGCGGCGAAAGCAGCGGGCGCGCATGAGTTCATCTGCTCACTGCCCGATGGATACGATACATATGTGGGAGAAAGAGGCGTGAAGCTTTCAGGCGGTCAGAAGCAGCGTATTTCAATAGCGCGCGTATTCCTTAAGAACCCGCCTATACTTATACTTGATGAGGCGACCTCCGCCCTTGACAATGAAAGTGAGAAGGTCGTACAGGATTCTCTTGAGCGGCTTGCCACAGGAAGAACTGTTCTTACTATCGCTCACAGACTCACGACAGTCAAGAACGCTGACACGATCCTCGTTCTGACTGAAAACGGAATTGAGGAGCAAGGCTCGCACAAGGAGCTTATGGATAAAAACGGACTATACAGCAAGCTGTACAGTATGTACGCTTCAATGTAAAAGTGGCTGCGGCAGCAGGCTAAGACCACATATAGCGAAAAAAACTTTTCAGATCACTGCGGTTATATTAAAAGGCTGGTGAAACTCGTTGAGCTTGCACCAGCCTCTTTTATTATTCATTTTTATTCAGTTTTATTCAGTTCAGTTACTATCCTGTTATATGCGCTGTGGTAGCTTATACCGTTTTCACGTGCCAACGCGACAACATCCTCCCGTACAGGCTCCATGTCGCTCACTCCGAACCCTTCGTTCCGAACAGTTCTGACTGTTCCTATAGAGGTGGAGACCTCTGCCATAGTGCTGACAAGCTCATATGACGCTGTGCCAGTCCTTCTTACCCTGCGCGCTGAGGTGTTTCGCAATATCTCACCTGCAGCTGCGTCTGCCGACTCATTGTCACAGACACAATACAGCACCACTCCAGATTTTCCCTTCAATGACATTATAGGCACTGTATATGCCTCTGCTCTGCCCAAGGACGACAGTCTTTCAGCTGTCAGAGCAAGGGATTCGGGTGTATCATCATACAGCACAGCCTCAAGCACTGCTACTGCCGCATTTGCAGAGGCGCGCACTATCTTTCCAAGATATGCCTTAACACAGTTTACTCCCGTTCTGAACTTTCTCTGTCCCAATCCTATCCCGGTACGGATCACAGTTATATCAGGCATTTGCGAAAACTCATCCGCTATCTCGTGCAAAAGAGCTGCTCCGTCAAGCGTGCAAAGCTCGCCCTCCTCATTACCAGCCTGATAAGGTATACCCTTAAGTATATTCTGAACAGCCGGTACAGGTATAGGCAGCTTTCCTCTTGACGTTACCGCATATCCTGATCCAACCGACACAGGCGAGACTATAATCTTATCACACTGCAGTTCCTCAAGCAGCATGCACACTCCAACTACAGCCGCTACAATATCGCGAGAGCCTGTCCTGTGCAATATAAGCTCATCAGCATTCTTGTTATTAGCATCAGCATACGCCATTGCTATCACGTCATATATATTCTTAGCGCGTTTTCTTATGCGACCGCTCACCGAAAGATCATCGATCAGCCCCTTTACATCATTCAGCCGCCTGTCACTTCTTGAATGATGACGCGATACTCTTTCACCGTCATCATCTATTTCATCATCATACATTCCATCGCTTATCTTTCTGAAATTCATATAAACGCCGCTTATGCCGTTTATAGAATCCTGTTCGCGCTCAAGCGATATGCCGCTGAAACCTATACTGTTGAATCTTCTGACAAAGGTTTCCGGGTTCTCTAAAAGCTCGGCAAGAGCGCCAAAAAGCTTTACAGCATTTACCCCCATACTGCAGTCAATAAATAAAGTATTCATTCTATTGCCATCCTTTATATATTATCAAAACTTATCAAAAAATATCTCGTTTACAGGCTTGCGCTTAAAATGCATTTCTGACGGCTCTGCCGCCGGATAGCCTGTAGGCATGAACCCCTCTATAACATAATTATCCGGCACATTGAAAAGCTCTCTCGCCTTAGGCTCGTCAAACGCGCAGACCCAAGTTGTACCCAAACCCAAAGATTCTGCCATAAGCAACATATGCGTATGTACTATAGCTGAAT
The DNA here is from genome assembly GCA_944391225.1 of uncultured Clostridia bacterium. GTDB lineage: Bacteria > Bacillota > Clostridia > UBA1381 > UBA1381 > Ornithomonoglobus. The sequence goes on along the minus strand of CALXSS010000004.1, from coordinate 33,905 downwards.
CTATCATGCCATGGTCTGCATTGTCGCTGCGCCTGTGCCATGACTGCTCCTTATCATAGCAGATAAGGAAATTGAGCGGTGCGTCAAAACCGAACCTTGTGCATTCATCTACCTTTTTCAGCTCCTCGCCGCGCAGAACAAGTATCCTCTGCGGCTGCTTATTTACCGCTGTAGGCGCCACTGCCGCCGCCTCCATTATCATATCTATCTTTTCCTGTTCGACCTCTCTCTTTTCAAATCCCCTACAAGAGTATCTTTTTTTAAACAGCTCAAGCAATTCCATTCCTATCACTCCATTCATATTATAATGCTTTTGAGTACATCTTCTATACGTCCGCGGATAACAAGATCGGCTCTTTTATCAAGCTCTGTGGGCGTTTCGTTTATTATTACAAGGCGGCTGCGCATATAGCTGTCTGCGAGATCCCCGGCAGGATAAACGCTCAGTGATGTGCCGCCTATTATAAACGCCTCTGCCGCCATAGCGTAGGCATTTGCCATACGCAGCATATACTCATTGAGCGGCTCTCCGTAAAGCACCACATCAGGCTTGACTATGCCTCCGCATTCACAGCGCGGCACTCCCCTGCTATGCAGTATACGCTCAAGCCCGAATGCCTTTCCGCACTCCATGCAATAATTGTAATTCACATTCCCATGCAGCTCATAGACCGTATTGCTGCCTGCCATTCTGTGCAGCCCGTCAATGTTCTGTGTTATCACCGCTTTCAGCTTGCCCTTTCTTTCAAGCTCGGCAAGCTTATAATGCGCGGCGTTTGGTCTTGCCTCAGGAAACAGCAGGTTCTTTCTGTAAAACTCAAAAAAACACTCCGGGTTCTCCATAAAGTATCTGTGCGACAGTATCTCCTCTGCTTTTTTGCCGCCTATGCCTTTGGCGCTCCGAAAATCGGGTATGCCGCTCGCGGTCGATACGCCTGCTCCGCCAAAGAACACTATATGACCGGACTTGTCTATTATCTCCTGAAGCGTCATTTTCCTGCCTCCCCGAATGCTATACTCCTATATTCAATTATATTATGTATATATAATTTTGTCAATATAAAAACAAATTATTCAAGGATTTTATAACCCTCTCTGTCCCACGAATCAAAGGTCTGCATGTCCCTGTACACCGCGGCAGCCATATCTATAAGCGGCATCAACGCTACCGCCCCGCTGCCCTCGCCGAGAAACATACCGCACACTATGTACGGCTCCAGACCAAGAGCCTCAAGCACTGCCGCGCCCGATGGCTCGTTTGATCTATGCGACGGTATCATATATCCGGCAGAGTCCGGGCACAGTCTTGCCGCGCACAGAGCCGCCGCCGCCGATATTACGCCGTCTATCACGACCGGCAGCCCGTACAGCGCGCCGCCGAGAAACACGCCGCAAAGTCCGGCAATATCAAGACCGCCGACCTTCGACAGCACATCTATAATATCATTTTTATCAGGTCTGTTTACAGCTAAAGCTCTTTTTACTGCCGCTATCTTTCTTTCCAGTCCATCAGACGTCAGTCCCGCGCCCCTGCCAGTGAGCTTTTCAGGCTCCTCACCAAGCAGAACGGACAGCACCGCCGCAGTCGTTGTTGTATTGCCTATTCCCATCTCGCCTGTGGCTATCAGCTCATACCCGCTGTCCTTTAATGCTTTGACCGCCTCTATACCTGTTTCTACCGCTCTTACCGCCTCATCACGAGTCATTGCCGCACCCTTAGCGATATTATCCGTACCATATCTTATCTTTCTGCCATCTGTAACACCGTCCACATCAGACACCATACCTATATCTATCGGGAAAATATCACAGCCTGCTATCTCTGCCATAATCGAAGTGCTCGCGGCGCGTTTATTGAAATTTCCTGCTACCATAGCAGTTATTTCCTGACCGCACTGTGTAACTCCCTCCTCCACAACTCCGTTATCCGCGCACATTATAACAAGCGCCTTTTTGTCTATGCTTACATCCGCTGTTTTTGTAATTGCCGCTATTCTTGAAACAAGCTCCTCAAGCCTGCCAAGGCTGAACAGCGGCTTAGCAACAGTAAGCCATCTTTTCTGTGCGATCTCATAATATCTTTTATCTGCCGGGCGGATATTTTTTATAATTTCATAAAGCTCCATGCCATTACCTCCGTAATTTTATTCGCGCATTTCTTCCTTTTCTGTTCTTTTTCCCGCCGCTGTAACCGTTTGGGAGAAATGCTCTATGCTGCTCGGGCGTATGAACGAACGCCGCGTATGTTTATACGCAAGCGAGTGAATGCGGCTGAGATGCGACGAGCATTTCTTCCTTTTCTGTTCTTTTTCCCGCCGCTGTAACCGTTTGGGAGAAATGCTCTATGCAGGTCGGGCGTATGAACGAACGCCGCGTATGTTTATACGCAAGCGAGTGAATGCGGCTGAGATGTGACGAGCATTTCTTCCAAACTATAGTTCGATGTATTTACGCATATTAATCCCCTTGTCGTACGGATGCTTCAGCTTGCGCATTTCAGTTACATAATCGGCAAGCTCTACGAGCCGCTCATCAGGCTCGCGTCCGGTCAAGACGACCTCAAGCCCGACAGGCTTTTCATTCAAAAACCTGATAAGCCGCTCGATACTCACAAAATCATATCTGAGAGCAGGGATCATCTCGTCAAGGATCATCATATCATAATCCTGAGCGGCAGCGCATACAGCCTCAAATTTATCGCTGTAATATTCCCGCGCACTTTCCCTTTCCTCCTCGCTCATGTTCCATACAAATTTGATCTGTTCAGGCACGGGTACAACGTTTATGCCATCGATCTTATTCAATGCCGCTCTCTCGCCCGAGCTGTCTCCTTTTAAAAACTGGCAGAACATCACCTTACCGCCGCCTCCGGCGCACCGTACAGCCAGCCCTGCAGCCGCTGTGGTTTTGCCCTTGCCGTCTCCGCAGTATATATGCACCAGTCCAACATTATCAATTCTGCTCATCTCTGCTATCCTTTCGTATATCTATACACATATCAGATCAATATGCGCGCCTGTAGTTACCTAAAATTATATCCACTAAAAACACTGTGTATTCACGCAGCATATAATGCGGAGTAAGTATATCGGTTCCGGATGCCGGGATAACGCTTATTCGCGCATCTGTTCTGCATGAGAGCAGCAGCCTTGCCCTGAACACATGAAAGCCGCTGCTCACAACAGCTATGCTTTCAGCATTTCCCATAAGCTCAAGCGCGTTGTCAAAATTCTCAACAGTCGTTGTTGAGGTATCTTCAAATATTATCCTGCTGCTGTCAATACCAAGCTTTTCAAGCCCGGCAGCAATACAGCTGCCCTCGCTTATATCCTCACCATCTCCCCTGCCGCCCGTTCCCACAGCAACAGAGTTTTTATTTTCACAAAGATATGTATACGCCGCGTCTATCCGCTTTTGTAGCGCCTCAGACGGAGCATCTCCATTCACTGCCGCGCCAAGTATGATCACATATTCACAGCCGGGCTCAGGCTCTTTCTCCAGCTCAGACAGAGCCAGAAGTGAAAACACTGCTCCGCCTGACAGAAAAACTGCCGCGGCTATGTTTATGACCAGGCTCGTTACCGCGATGCCGCGCTTTGATGAACGCAAGCCTGTTATCCCGTTTGCTGTCAGCACTGCGCCGACAGCATACCACGCCCACAGCATAGGCGTTCCTGCGCCGTAAAGGGCTGTGACTGCGGCGCCGTATATCAGAAACAGAACGCCGATAATTATGGCAGCTGTACTGATCCTCCTTATCATTTCAGCCCCTCCTCCACTATTTTATATACAGCCTCCATATCCAGTCCGCCGCGCACCGCATCTGCAAGAATATCATACTGCTTTTGTTTGTATGTATCCATATCGAACGCGCGCACCGATCCTATATCTATACCACGCCGCTTTGCAAGCGCCTCCGCAATGCGCGCCGTTATTTCTGCCGTATCAAAAATACCGTGTACATACGTTCCCCAGATATTACCCCTTGCCGCTCCGTCAAAGCTTTTCTCACCGTTATCTCCGAGCAGCTCTGAAAACGGCTCGCCGTCTGTTTCTGTTCTGCCCATATGTATTTCATAGCCCTTGAGCTCTATGCCGTTAAGCACCTTGAACATTCCCTGCGCTCCGGTTATAATACCGCTGACTCTCCTTGTTGTTTTTTCCTGCGAAAATACTGTAGCAGTGTCAAGCAGACCTATTCCGCGCACCTCGCCGCCCGTCTCGCTGCCGTACGGGTCGCGGACATATCTGCCAAGCATCTGATAACCGCCGCATATTCCTATGACCGCGCAGCCGCTTTCTGCGTTACGGCATATTAAAGCCTCAAGTCCGGTCTCGCGCAGCCACAAAAGATCACCTATTGTATTCTTTGTGCCCGGTATTATTATAAGATCCGGCGAGCCAAGCTCGTGAGCTGATCTTACATAGCGCAGAGATACGCCCTCCGCGCATTCAAACGGCGTAAAATCAGTAAAATTCGATATGTGCGGCAGCCTTATTACCGCGACGTCTGCTCCGTTCCCTCTGCTTATTCTGCTTATCCTTTCCGACAGAGAATCCTCGTCATCTATATCTGCATTCGTATACGGCACAACTCCGAGCACCCGCTTGCCTGTAAGAGAGCTTATAGTGTCAAGCCCGCTCTGAAGTATAGACACATCTCCGCGGAATTTGTTTATTATAAGTCCCTTTATCATTTCCTTTTCAGCTCTCTCAAGCAGCTCAGTTGTTCCATATAGCTGGGCAAACACTCCGCCGCGGTCAATATCTCCCACAAGCAGAACAGGCGTCTTTGCAAGACGCGCCATGCCCATATTGACTATATCGTTCTTTTTAAGATTTATTTCAGCCGGACTTCCCGCGCCCTCTATAACTATTATATCGTTTTCCTCCGCAAGCGAATCATACGCTTTCATTATGTCAGGGATAAACTCCTTTTTTCGCGCAAAGTATTCCTTTGCGCGCATATTGCCTATAGGTCTGCCGTTCAATATGACCTGCGAGCCGACATCGCTTGTAGGCTTTAACAGTATAGGGTTCATCCTGATGTCAGGCTCCCGCATAGCCGCCTCCGCCTGCATGACCTGCGCTCTGCCCATCTCCAGACCATCGGCTGTCACATATGAATTGAGAGCCATATTCTGTGACTTGAACGGGGCTGCCTTAAAGCCGTCCTGTGTAAATATCCTGCAAAGCGCAGCGGCTATCAGGCTTTTACCCGCGCCGGACATTGTTCCCTGTATCATTATCGCTCTTGCCATGTTTCTATCTCCAATCTTATACCAGCTCCTCAAGCTCCCTTATAAGCGCCATGTTTTCCTCGTGTGTTCTTATCGCCGCGCGGAAGCATCCCGGCTTCAGCCCCGCATAATCAGAACAGTCTCTTATAAGTATACCGCGCTCTATAAGCTCCTGTTTCAGCTCAGGTCTGTGATAAAAGAAAATATAGTTCGCACCGGGCTGCTCATATACGACCCCTAACCTCTCAAAGCTTTTTTTCAAATATTCCCGCTCCTTGGCAATATATTTCCTGGCGCGCTCGGCATAGGCTGTATTCTTACAGGCGGCTATCCCGGCAGCCTGCGCTAAAGAGCTGACTGTCCATGGCTGACGCGCCCTGTATATTCCCTCTCTTATTCCGCTGTCGGAGCAAATAATATATCCGATTCTTATACCAGGTACTGCATACATCTTTGTAAATGATTTTAAAACAACGAGATCTCTGTATTTTTCTGTCAGAGACCTGCACGAGTATTTTTCATTATCATCTGCAAAATCCAAAAAGCACTCGTCAACCACAGCTACAGCTCCTGTATCCTCAGCCCGTTTTAATACGCTTTCTATATCATCTCTATCCATCAGCGCACCGGTAGGATTCGCGGGATTGCATATAAAAACCATATCCCTATCGCTTTTTATCCTGTCCGCTATATCGCCGCTGTGAACATAGCCGTTTTCAGCCTTTGCGGTGTGATACACGATTTCAGCCCCTGCCGCCTCCGCCGCGCGCGAATACTCGGCAAATGCCGGCGCCGCTATGACCGCTCTATTAGGTCGTATGAAATATGCCAGGCTGAATATAAGCTCTGCCGCTCCGTTTCCGCAGACTATATGCTCGCTCCTCACGTTCTCACGCGCGGCAATGGCTGACCTGAGCTGACGGCAGTATGGATCAGGATACCTCTCAAGCCCGTCAGCACATTCTTTCACAGCCTCCTTTATATCATCAGGCGTTCCCAGAGGATTTATATTAGCCGAGAAATCAAGCATATCACGGCTGTATGAATATATGTCCCCTCCATGCGTGTATATCATAATATCCCTCCGATCACCGCGGCGGCTGCGCCGCGCAGTATTACCGCCGCCGCGGCGCAAAGCGTCGACATAACAAGCATCAGCCTATTCGCGCGAACGATATCCTCAGGCTCTATACCTCTTATGTCATCGCCTATATACTCCTTTTTATACAGCCTGCCGAAATAATATGCGTCCCCTGCTAAACGAAGTCCGAGCGCGCCGGCGCATACCGCCTCAGTATGCGCGCTGTTTGGGCTTGCATGCTTATATCTGTCGCGGCGGTATATCTCCGCCGCTCTCCTGCCGTCATTGCCTGTGATATACGCCGCAACTATCATAAACGCCGCCGATATCCTTGCCGGCAAAAAGTTTGCCGCATCGTCAAGCCTTGCCGCTGCCCTGCCAAAATACAGATACCTGTCATTCTTGTAACCCACCATTGAATCCATAGTATTTACTGCCTTATAGAGAACACACAGCGGAGCACCGCCGATGAGCATATAGAGCATCGGCGCAGTTACGCCGTCTGACGCGTTTTCAGCCACAGTTTCCACCGCTGCTCTTGCAATACCCGCGCTGTCAAGTGCAGCAGTATCGCGTCCTACTATCATGGACACTGCCTTTCTCGCGCCCTCTATATCTCCTTTCTTCAGCTCTTTACAGACCTTCATGCTCTCAGTGCAGAGCGAGCGCGCCGACAGCATGAAATAAAATATGACCGACTCTGATATTATATAAACCACAGGGCTTATAGCATACGCAAGGCACACAGCCGCAGCGGCTGCCGCAGCAGAGCAAAAGCAGACAGCTATAACAAGAGCCGCGCCGCCTTTTTTCAGGCTCCGCTCCGAATCATCGCAGCGGCGGCGTATGCTCCTTTCAAACGCGGCGATCATAGAGCCTATAAGTCTTATCGGGTGGTACCGCCATTGTGGATCTCCTATCAAAAGATCTGCCAAATATCCTATAATAAAAGGCAGCACCGCCGTTAAAATAAATATAAACACAGCTGACCTCTCCTTATATCATTTTATACGCGTAGGTATCCCTGCACACAGCCTGTATACCTCGTCCGCCATGGCGGCGATCCGGCATATTATCCTGCCTGTGCGCTCACGCCATATCCTGTCGTTTTTGTCCAGAGGCACGATACCCATACCTATCTCATCCGCTGTCACAGCAGCTATATTGTTTTTCTCTATGATCTCAAGTATCTGTTCCGGATCCTCGCCGCGCTCAATATAAGCCTTTATAATATTGTGCGCATTGAACATCGCATTTTTTTCCGCTATACCAAGGGTCTGCTTAACAAACTCCGTTTTCCCCTGGTACGCCCCTCCAACGACCAGTATCATTTTCTCCTCCATTGCTTAAAATATTATCATCCTTCCAGCGCCCACAGTCAGAAGTACGGCAAGCTCGCATATCTGCAAAAACCAGCCTGCAGTATCGCCTGTTATCCCGCCGAAATTTTTGATGCTTATCGCATAATACACCGCAAACGATACCGCGGCGGCAACTGACGCAAGCAGAGCCATCACAGGGCTGATTATCACTGCCGCGGCAGCTGATGCCGCCAGCCACATAACAAGCGCAAGTCTTACTCTTGATCTGTGCGCCGCCCCAGAGAACATAGCGGCAAGCCCTGTTTTCTTCGCAAGCGGAAAGCTCACGATTGAGATCCCGCTTAACGCTCTTGACACGCAATAAAATAAAGAGATCATGATAATATCCTCAGACGATATTATACTCCAGCCCCCGAGCGACAGCGTAAAATACACGGCAGCAGCGATGACCGCAAACGCGCCGGAATTGGGATCCTTTAATATCTCAAGCTTTTTTTCTGTCCCTTCATATGATGAGAGCGCATCAGAGGTATCAAGGTATCCATCAAGATGTATTCCTCCTGTTATGATCACAGGTATGACAGTCATGACCGCAGAAAAAATAAGGCTGCCGCGGAGCGGCTTTAAAAGCATTCCGGCGGCAAATATGACTGCGCCTATGATCGCGCCGACCACAGGGAAAAAGCACATAGCATATTTCATGCTCGACTCCGTCCAGACAGTGCGCGGCACAGGTATCCTTGAATACATAGAAAGAGCCACAAACAAAGACTTCAATATAAACCTCCTCCTTTTAACGATATAGGTATGGAATAGACCACCTCTGTCACCGAATCCGCAGCAGAAAACAAAAACCTGTTTATATCTGCCATTGCTTTAATATACCTCACCGTTTCATCATCATACATCAATCCGTCAGAGAATATCTCATTTGTAACTGCTATTAGCTGAGAGCACCGCTCAGAAAGAACAGTCAGGCACTCCTTTACACTGCGCACATGATCTCCTCCTACTGAAAACATCTCGTTTGCCACAAGATTTGACACACACTCAAGCAGCACAACAGAATCAGGCGTCACCTCCGCCGCCGCGCACTGCGCGGCAGTGTATGCCTCAATGGTTTCAAAGCCCCTGCCGCCGCGCATCTCCCTGTGACGGCAGATGCGCTCCTTTGCCTCGCTGCCGAACGGCTGCATTGTAGCAATATATATGAGCCGTCCTCCCTGTTTTACAGCAAGCTTTTCAGCATATTCCGATTTACCGCTGCCGCTGCCGCCTGTTACAACACTTATCATTCCTTATACTCCCTGCATTTATCTACAAACCGTTCCGCAAAGGCAGTGTTTGACGCATAGCATAAATGCGGAAAACCTGCAAATATATTATCCTTTGCATACATACAGCTCCAGCTGCTCTTTCCTGACGGCTTTGCCGCTGTACAGCTGTTCCCGTTATCGGTGCTATCCCAATAGTGAAATTCATGTCCCTTTATTTTTTCTCCCGCCTGCATATACGGGCTGCCGCTATTTGCAGTAAGCTCCGCATATCCGAACCGCACCAGCCTGTCCGTCCTGAAAGCCCGCGCGGCTATAACGCCTGCCATCCTGTGATCATTTCCGTCCGCGCCCTCCATGCTTTCATGCAGATACATGAACCCTCCGCATTCGGCAAGAGTGGGCATGCCTGATCTGAGCTTATTTTTAATGTCCCTGAGCATATCCGCATTGGCGCTCAGCTCTGCCGCGTGCAGCTCAGGATAACCGCCGCCGAGCAGCAGTCCGCATGCGCCCTCAGGCAAAGAGCTGTCTTTCAGAGGGCTGAAAAATACTATCTCCGCGCCGAGCCGCTCCAGTATATCCATATTATCGCGGTAATAAAAACAAAATGCGTTATCATATGCCACAGCTATCTTAACGCCGTCCTTTTTTTCGGTATTCCTGTGAGAATATCCAATAGGCTTTGTGTCTGCCGCTATTCCTAAAACTGAATCTATATCTACCGTTTTTTCTATAGTCTCCGAAATATGAGCTATGATATTTTCCGTTTCAGCGTTTTCAAACGGCAGCACGAGCCCTAAATGCCTGCTCTTTATATTCTCTGTAAGCCTTGGTATATATCCCACTGCCGCAACACCAGTTTCCCGCTCGATCACAGGCTTCAGCATTTTATATGTCATCTCTGTTACATCATTAAGGATAACAGCCTTTATCCCGCTGTCCTCGCGATATTTACTGACAGCATTTATTATTGGGATAACCGTATGAGCCATGCCGCGCGCGTTCAGCACGAGTATAACAGGCATGCCCAGTGCTGACGCCGTTTCATATGTGCTTGCTTTTTCGCTTTCCATGCTCATTCCGTCATAAAACCCCATAACACCCTCCGCCACGGCAATATCCGCGCTTTGGCTGCTTTCCGCAAACAGCTCCCTCAGTTTATCCCTGCCGTAAAAATACATATCAAGGTTTATACTGTCCCTGCCGGATGCCGCTCTATGATACATAGGATCAATATAATCAGGACCGCACTTGTATGCTGCTGTCCTCAGCCCTCTGTTATTTAAGGCGCGCAGCAGAGCAGCTGTCACAGTCGTTTTTCCTCCGCCGCTCATAACAGACGCTATCATTATCCGCGGTATGTTATTTATCATTCCCTTTTGCCTCCATCGTGAAAATATACACCGGGTTCTGTGCCATCATAAGCAGACTTTCTCCTGCTTTTTTTGACTCAGCCGCATTTACGCACACCGTTTCAAGACTCAGACCAAGCCTTTTTACCACCGCGAGCACCTCAGAGCATGTATTGAGAGTAACAGCATTCATCACGATCCTTGCCTTTGGGTTCTTTTTTATAACAGCGTCTATTATATCAAACGCTTTTCTGCCGCTGCCGCCTATAAACACGTGGGTGGGAGGGGGCAGACATTCCAACGCCTGCGGAGCCTCGCCGGCGACGATCTCTATATTGTCGGCTCTGAATTTTAATATATTTTTATTTATCAGCTCAATAGCCTCTATCTCGCGTTCAACTGCGTATACCCTTATATCGTGTGAACGCAGCGACGCCTCTATCGACACCGAGCCCGTGCCTGCGCCTATATCATAAACAACGCTTTCTCTGCCAAGCTCCAGCCTTGCAATGCTCACAGCCCTGACAGCTGATTTTGTCATAGGCACACCGCCGCGTATAAACTCACTATCAGGTATATGCCTGCCGGTCAAGTCGGCACACGACAGATTCTCTATAACTGCGCATACAGGCGAGCCAAGCTGAGCGATACTCTCTCCCGGTCTGAATGAAATTATCCTCTCATCTTCATAGCCTAACCTTGACCCGGCATGAATGATACAATCAATATCAAAGCAGCGCAGCTGCTCGGATATTTTTTCAATATCTCCACCATCGTTTAAAAGCAGAAATGTATATTTTCTGTCCCTTACTCTGCATATATAGCTGTTTTTCTTTCCGTGCAGGCTTACCGCCTCTGTATCGTTCAAATCAATACCCAGTTTTGCGCACATATACGACAATGAAGATATTCCGGCTATCGGCACGACCTCATGTCCTTTCAGCTTTTCGCGGAGCTTTCCTGCCGCGCTGTAAAAAGATATATCTCCCGACAGCAGCACGGCGGCGCAGCTGTATTGCGCATGCGAATCAGCAAAGCCGCGTATCTCATCATACCTGTAGGATATAAAAACAGGCTTGTTAAGATCACTGAGATCATTGACCATCCGCTCCGCTCCGATAAGCACCTCAGCCTCTCTGCACGCCCTTTCAGCCTCCGCGGTAAGAGTTTTTCTTCCGCCCATTCCTGTCCCTATAAGATAAATCCTCATACTGATACCTCTTTCAACGTTTCTTCAAGCGCTCTCATATCTCCGCCGCGGCACAGCTCACCGTATACGTTTGAAAACACTATAAACGCATAGCTCATTCCGCGGCATCTTTTATTTATATAAAAATCTATCCGATCTGATATTCTATCCATTACGCTTCTGAGCAGCCCATATTTTTCAAGTACGCTCAGCGCGTCATCTGTCGTCACACAATCCATTATCTCCCGCGCCGCGCTCTGCGGCGCTCCGCATACTGCTGCCGCCGCGCAGATTATCTCCATGCGAGCGTCAGCATTTGATGAATGCGTGTTCATTATTCCGGCAGCAAGCTTTACAAGCTTGCCTATATGCCCAACGATAGTTATCCCCATCAAGCCATTGCTGATGCTGAGATCTATCGCGTCCCCTATATAATTCCCGCATTTTACAGCCTTGTCGGGATCTATTGCCATGCTTTCCTTTATGTGATCCCTGCCGTAATTGCCCGGTGTAATAAGCGCATATTTTCTGTTATTGGAGCATAAAAAGCGCAGCTCCACATCTATTGTATCTATAAGAGCCTTTGTGCTCATAGGCTCAACTATTCCTGTTGTTCCGAGTATTGATATACCTCCTGTTATTCCCAGCCGCGGATTGAATGTTTTCTTTGCCGTTTCCTCTCCGCCTTGAACTGAGATGATCACCTCTGCGCCGCACTCAATACCGTTTTCCTCAAACACAGCTTTTACCGCGTCATGTATCATACGCCGCGGCACGTTGTTTATAGCTGCCTCGCCCACGGCGCGCTGCAAGCCCGGCTTTGTTATCCTGCCCACGCCCTCGCCGCCGTCTATCCTGATTCCATTACCGCCCATTGTGACCTGAGAATATATCAAAAGACCATTGGTCACATCAGGATCATCTCCGCTGTATTTCCTGACAGCGCATACCGCTCTGCTGCCATCTGCTTCTGCCGCCTCTATCTCAAAGCTGACGATCTCGCCTCCGGGCAGTTCTATTTTAACACTGTTTATTTTTCTGTCCCCGGCAAGCATCAGTGCAGCCGCCTTTGAGGCGGCTGCTGCACACGTGCCGGTAGTATAACCCTTTTTTAATGCTTTCATAATCTCTCCGAAATCATCACAGCGTGCTGAGTGCTGCTATTATCTCATTGTTCGTTACCTCTCTCTCAGGCTCAAACGCTCCGTTATTCAATTCAAACACGCCGTTATCCACCATGGTCTGGATCATCTGGCTGTCTGCGCATTTATCTATATCGCTTATTGCAGTGCCTGCGCCGTTTGCCTTGTAATCACCAAGAACAAACACCGCCTTTGCAAGCTCCTCGCGCGTCACCCTGTTTTCAGGATAGAAATACTCTCCATCATCTTCCTCATACCAGGCTACAGCGCCCTCATTAACTGTGGTTTCGATATAGTCAAAATCATCATCGCGCCATGATACATCCTTGAACATTCCGAATGTATGTCCCTCGTGCTCGCTGCTGTAATATGATGCCGAGGTCGGTATATATATCGGAAGATGCCGGTGCATAACTATCAGCCGTGCGAGCGTGCTGCGCGTTGCCGCCTCATCATTTGCAAGCTCTGAATAATCGTCCATAAACTCAGGATAAATATATCTTGCCATCTCCCTTACTCCCTTGGCATACCGGAAAGACGGAGATGAAACGAGCTTTTCATCGATTATATATACTCTGCCCTCTTTTACTGCCTTTACAGTATCAAACCCCGGCCGTTCCGCTATTGCCTCCACGCTGCCGCCGGTGTTCATAGCTCCGTGCTGTGATATGTACACATCGATATTATCAGCGTTTTCAAGCACCTTTTCCGTTCCGAAATCCGCTATTGTTATACCCTCGCCCGAGGACTCGGAATCCGCAGCAATGTTTACTCCTCCGGCAAGAGAAATACATCTGCCTGCCATAGAATCATCAGTCACTGTTCTTATATTCGTTTCCATAGATTCAAAAAATACTGTCGGCTTGTCCTCTGCCGCGGCAGTCAGCGATGATATTGAATCAAGCTCGCTATGGAACTCATCAAGCAGCTTTCCGGCATTTTCCTCAGTGCCGCTCACTTTTGCAAGCTTGTATATGTAATCGTCAAATTCATCAAAGCTGTCCGGATAAAGCGATACGACACAGATCCCGGCTTTTTTGAGAGCGTCCACAAAATCAGGTGAATTTCTGCTGATGAACGGTCTTATTATGACCACATCCGGATCGGCTGCTATCACCTTTTCCGGATCGGAATTGTAGTCATACATATCAAGGAATGCCGCCTCAGGCGGATAAACACAGGTCTTGTAGCCTCCTATCATCTTATCATCCGCGCCAAGATAATACAGGTTTTCTGTGTGCGCGGAATACATCGAGATTATACGCTCTGCAGGTGCGTCAAGCTCTATGAGCTCTCCGTCATCATCTGTAAACGATATTGCGGCATTTGACGCTGTCTGCTCCTCTGTTTTTTCAGAGCATGATGACACTGCCGTCACAAATATGGCAGCTGCAAAAACCACCATTATAGATCTTTTCAGCTTATTCATTCGTTATTATCCTCCCCATCGGCTATGACATCATTTATATGATCTATAAACAGCGAACGCAATCCGGCATATTCGCCAAGTCCCTTTTTTATCGCTGTCACCTCGTAGCCCTCGTTTTTGAACTCTGTATACCATGTTCCTTCTTCCTCACCGCATATGTCGTTTGTGGCATGGTCTCCGGCAACTATCATGAACGGAAGAAGGACTACCTTTTCAGCGCCGCTTTCCTTTACTCTCGCCTTGATATCCTCAATATCAGGAAATGCCTCGACTGTGCCTACAAAGCAATTCTCATATCCCTTTGAATGGAAACGATATGACAGCGCCGCATATGCCGCGTTTGCAAAATGCTCGCTGCCGTGCCCTACAAGCACCACAGCTGTATCCGGCTCGCTTAACTGAGGTATCTCCTCAGCTATCACATCTACCACCTTATCATAATCATCATCAGATGAAAGCATAGGCGCTCCATATGAAATACTCTCAAACCTGTCTTTGTAAGGCTCTATCATACTGACCATCTCATCGTACTCTATTCCGTTCATAACGTGTGTAGGCTGTACTATGAGAGTCCCCACTCCATCGCTGACAAGTCTGTCCATAGCCTCTGTAACATTATCTATCTCAAGTCCGTCTCGTTCCTTGAGCTTGTCGATAATTGTCTGGCTTGTAAAAGCTCTTCTTACATCATGATCCGGGAATGATGCGCTGATCTCTTTTTCAACTGCACCTATAGTAGCTTCCCTTGTTTCGCTGTAGCTGGTACCGAAGCTGACAACAAGTATAGCCTGCTTCGACGCGTCGCCTTTCTGTGTTTCCACATTCGTTCCTCCGCATGAGCATACACCTGCCATTAACGCTCCGGCAAACACAGCCGTCAGTATTTTTTTGATTTTCATTCCTGAAAACCTCCTTGTAAGAATTTTTTGCCCGGCAGTCTTCGACTGCCTATATATAGAAAGCCGCAATGCGGCGCTCTATGCTGTTCAATCTGTTCCGGTGATGTAGAATCGTCCGTTTTCTGTTTCCGCCCTTACGCTGTAAATATCACTGAAAAATTTTTCTGACATTAGGTCGTCCGGTGCGCCGTTATACAAAAGCGCGCCGTTTTTCAACGCCAGTATCCTGTCGCTTTCCATAAATGCCGCCTCAATATCATGGCGGATAAGAACAACGCTCATTCCGCTTGTTCTTGTAAGCTCCTTTAATAGCGCTGTCATCTTTATTCTCGCCGCTATATCAAAACCCGACATAGCCTCGTCGAGCAGCAGCAGCGACGGTCTCTGCACAAGCGCGCGGGCGAGCAGCACGCGCTGTGATTCTCCGCCCGAAAGCTCGGTTATGAGCTTATCGGCAAACTGCAGAGTATCTGTTCTTTCCATTATCCCTTTTATAAGATCTATGTCCTCCGGCTCGGTTCGCGGCTTATGGGGAAACAAGCCCATTTCCGCAATTTCAAAGCAGGTGAACGGAAACTTGCACTCAGTGTTCTGAAACACTGCCGCGATCTCCTTTGCTCTTTCCTTAGTCCGTATTGAGCTGATGTTCCTGCCTTTATAGCTCACCGTGCCTGAATCAGGACGCTTAGCCCCGTTCATAAGCGAGAACAGCGTGGATTTTCCGCTGCCGTTGGCGCCAAGCACCGAAACAAACTCACCCTCGTTTATATCAAAGCTTATATTATCCAAAAACGGTGTCTTTCCATATGAAAAACACAGCTCCTTTACACTGAGCAGACTCATACACGGCGCCTCCTCATGAAAATATATATAAAGAACGGACCGCCCACAAGAGTTGTTATTATACCCACCGGTATCTCGCCACCGGGCAGCAATCTTGTAACATTATCAGCCAGTGAAAGCAGAGCCGCGCCTGTGAGCGCTGACGCGGGAATAAGCACACTGTTTTTTGACGAGAGTCTGAACCTCAGCAAATGCGGTACAATAAGCCCCACAAATCCAATAACGCCGCAAACCGATACGCATACGGCAGTTATCACAGAACCGATAACGAGATATATAAATCTTATTCTTTTTGTGTTTACTCCTATAGCTGCCGCATTCCTGTCCCCAAGCGACATTATATCGAGCTGCTTTGAAAATATTGACGCTATGATAACAGCGGCGGTAACAACAGGGCATATAAGCGCAGCGTCTGACCAGTCGCAGGACGATATATTTCCCATTATCCAGAACACTATCGCGCTGACATTCTCGCCCGAAAGCATCTTTAACAGGCTTACCCCGGACGAGAGCACCGAGCTTGCTATTATTCCGGCTATTATAAGATCGTTGCTCTCAAATGATGAACCCTTTCCGGCTATAGCAGTAACAGCCGCAAGAGTTGCAAGAGCCGCGGCGAGCGCAAAGCCTGTCACAGGCATGTACATACCTGTCACTATGCTTATATATATAGCGACCGACGCGCCGAAGGACGCGCCCGTGGATATTCCGAGCGTATACGGATCAGCCAGCGGATTCTGCAGTATTCCCTGGAATATTACACCGGCTGCCGCAAGCCCCGCCCCTGTAAACATGCCGCAGAGTATACGGGGTATTCGTATTTCCCACACAACAGCCGTCACATTATCGGCTATCCCGCCGCGCAGCTGTTCGCTGCCTGTCAGCTTTGACATCACTATCCTCATGACATCATAACCGCTCACCTTCATTGCTCCGAGATTTATCCCGGCAAAGATGATAAACACACAGAGCACGGCAAGGACAATATAAAACACGGCAAAAACCGCTCTTTTATGTTTCAAATCTTCTTTTAAGCTCATCTTTTTATCTTATAGATCAGCGCGTTGCATATAGCCGCAGCCACGCTGCTGCCTCCCTTCCTGCCTGCCGCAACAATATATGGAACGCCGCTCTGCATTATTATCTCCTTTGCCTCGACAACATTTACAAACCCCACAGGCACTCCTATAACGAGCTTTGGCTTTACTCTGCCGCGTTTTATCATCTCATCCAATCTTATAAGCGCGGTAGGGGCGTTGCCAACTGCAAAAATGAGCTCATGCTTGAGTGTGCACGCTTTCTCTACTGCCACCCGCGCTCGTGTAACTCCCAATGCCCGCGCCTGTCCTATCACATCGGGATGGGATATAAAGCAATGTACATCTCCGCCAAGCTCGCGCACTACCTTTTTATTCACGCCCGATAACGCCATGTTCGTATCGGTCACTATATGCGCCCCGTTCCTGAGCGCGTCTATACCTGACTGCACAGCTCCCTCTGAAAACCTCAGGTTCTGCGCATAATCAAAATCTGCCGTTGTATGGATAACTCGCTTGAGCACCTCCATATTGTCCTCCGGCAGCTCCAGACCCTTAAGCTCCTCCGTTATCATCTCAAAGCTGCGTCTTTCTATATCCATAGGTTTAATATATTCCATATTGCTCCTCCATTCCGCCGCATCGCGGCGGCACAAAATACAGTGTGGATAAAATTGATACCTATTTTTCACACTGCTCCTCCGGCGATAATCTTGATCTGAACATCTTCTTTACCCGATCAAATGTATAGCCGTCTCTGCCGCTCTCCGGTCTTGTGATAACAACAACACTCATCGAAAGCAGCTCTGCCGCCCTCAGCTTTTCAGGCATCCCGCCTGTATCGCCGCCATCCTTAGTAACAAGATAGCTGCAGCCTGACATATCTTCAAGGTTCTCCTCAAGGTCAAAGGGCGGTCTTTTATATATGATCTTCCCAATATTCATACCGCTGCACATTCGGCGCACCGGTTCTGCATCGAGCACTCGCGCTGTTACACGGCTGCCGATGCGCTCAAAATCCGCAAGCTCCTTACTGCCCGTGCTTACAAACACCTCGCCGTCTGCCGTTGAAAGATATTCTGCCGCCTCCGCCGCGCTGTCAACATACACTGCATTCTCGCTCTTTATCTCCTGCCTCACAGCCCTTATATACTCTATCTGCTCAGCCCTGCACGCGTCAATAATATTCCTGCTCGCCTCAGCTGCATACGGATGCGTGGCGTCTATGACGACATCGCAGGAATGAATGAGAGCGCGCATTCCGTCTGCATCAAGCCTTCCGCAGCAGACCTTTGCGCCGCTGTCATTTAACAGCTCTGCTCCGTATTCAGTCGTAACGCTCGCTGTTACATCAGCTCCGAGCGAAGCAAGGTACATGCAAAGCTCCCTGCCGTCTCCCGTTCCGGCAAAAACAGTTATTTTCATCTTTCCCTGTATCCTCGCGGTGTTACGAGCCTTCCGTTTATTATCCTTGTTGTGCTGCTGCCTATGTATACAGTCGTGAACATATCGGCAGGCGCGTCTGAAAGCTCCTCAAGAGTGCACACTCTGCAGCTTTCACCATCTCTGCCTATATTGCGCACATACGCGCACGGTGTAGAGCCTGTCTTATGCTCCATGACTATTGCGCAGGCGCGCTTGAGATGATCCGCCCGCCTGTGGCTGGCAGGATTATATATACAGATCACCATATCAGCCTCAGACGCAAGGCGCAGTCTTTTTTCTATCAGCTCCCATGGTGTGAGCATATCCGAAAGGCTTATTACCGCGAAATCGTGGCCGAGCGGCGCTCCCGCCACTGCCGCGCCGCTGCACGCAGCAGTTATGCCTGGCACTGTTTCTATCTCTATCTCCGGATGCGCCTCGCAGACCTCGTACATCAGTCCTGCCATGCCGTACACTCCGGCATCTCCGCCCGAGATCACAGCAACTGTTTTGCCGCTCAGTGCAAGCTCTGCCGCCTTTTCACAACGCTCACGCTCATGTGTCATAGAGGTTGAAAATATCTCCTTTCCCTTTATAATATCCTCTATAAGCTTTACATAAAGACCATAGCCAACTATCACATCAGCCTTTTCTATCGCAGCACGCGCGCGGAACGACATATCCTCCGCGCTGCCCGGTCCTATGCCTACAATATATATTTCCATATCCTTCCTCCTGAATTTAAATCTCAAATTTATATTCCAGCTGATCCAGCCTCAGAATTTTACAGTATATTCCCGCCTTGCGGCAGAGAGCGTCACTCCTCTGCCGGAGAGCTTTTTCAATATGAGCCTGCCGCCGTTCATCGATGCCGCGCGCTCACAAACGTTGTCCACCCCCGTTACCTTTTTTACAAAATCCGAGCCTGTAAAGCTCCCCTCAGCGCTGTTCAGCTCCGCGGCTGAATAATACCTTATACCGCAGCCTATGTGCTCAGAAAGCTGCTCTATACTTTTTTCGCCGCGCTTGATATCTATAGTTGCAACAAATTCTACCGCGCACTGCTCAAAGCCGAGCCTTTCCCTTGACGATCTGTACAGACTTATAAGCTCCTCAGGCTCCGCCCCCGCTCTGCTTCCCGCTCCTATGCTTATTACTTTAGGTATCAGCACAAGCGTATGCTCAAACGGATATTCCGGCTTGTCCGATATAACAACACCGTACTTTCCGCTCTCGCTGCTCACCGTTCCCGCGGGCAGCTCTCCGCAAACCGGAAAGCGGCTCAGTATCCCTACTCTTTCACCTCGCAGCATAGCACCTGAAATATGCTTTATCTCCTCTTTATTGTATACGGCGCAACCGTTTTCCACTGCCCATTCATCAGCCGCCCAGACGTCGTTTATATCGGTCGCAGTTGTTATTACAGCTGTTCCGCCTGTCGCTGCCGCTATCCTGTGCGCCAGTCTGTTTGCTCCGCCGATATGCCCTGAAAGGAGCGGTATTACAAACCCTCCCTTTTCATCTGTCACTATAACAGCTGGATCCTTATCCTTGCTCCTTACATACGGAGCGATCGCTCTTACCGCTATGCCTGCCGCGCCAACAAATATTATTGCGTTGCTTTCCTTAAACGCATTTTCTGTCCATTCCGAAAGAGTACAGCCGCGATTTGAAGATACTGTTCTGATCACTTCCTCCTCCGCAAAGGCTGAGCCTATAACACCGCTGAGCCTGTCTCCGTTTTGCGTGAACGATATCACCGAGATCCGCATCATTCCGCTGCCTTTCTGAATCCGTGTGAAAACATCGGATCATACAGCTTTGACCTTTCATATTGATTTCCAAGAAAGCCCCCGACAAGGATCAGAGCTGTTTTTGTTATCCCGTTTTCCCTCGCGGCTTTTTCAAGCCCGCCTACAGTAGTTATCAC
The DNA here is from genome assembly GCA_944391225.1 of uncultured Clostridia bacterium. GTDB lineage: Bacteria > Bacillota > Clostridia > UBA1381 > UBA1381 > Ornithomonoglobus. The sequence goes on along the minus strand of CALXSS010000004.1, from coordinate 13,739 downwards.
CGTTTTTTCATCCTGCCACGTAGCCTTATACACTATCGCCGCCGGAGTATCGGCGCTGTATCCGCCCTTTATAAGCTTTTCCGACAGCTCTCCCGTCATTCCTGCCGACAAAAATATCACCATTGACGCGCCGTGTGACGCGAGGCTTTCCATGCTCTCCTTTTCCGGCACGGGCGTTCTGCCGGCAAGCCGCGTTATTATAACCGACTGACTTACTCCGGGCAGAGTGTACTCCGCATTCACAGCGGCGGCAGCTCCGAACATTGAGCTTACTCCGGGACAAACCTCGTATTTAATTCCAAGCTCGTTGAGCCTGTCCATCTGTTCTCTTATCGCTCCATATACTGCCGGATCGCCCGTGTGCAGACGCACGACATTCCTGTCACGATTTTCTGTCATTACCGCAATGACCTCCTCGAGCGTCATTGACGCGCTGTTGTATATGCCGCATTTTTCATCCGCGTATGAAAGCAGCTCCTTGTTTACCAATGAACCGGCATATATTATGACCTCAGCATTTTTCAAAAGCTCCGCTCCGCGCACAGTGATAAGATCCGCCGCGCCCGGACCTGCCCCTACAAAATGTACCATTATCCTCTCTCCTTTGACCTGATATATTCACTTAACGAATACTATAGAAAAATATCCTTTGTCCGGGACTTCCCCGTTTGCCGGATATACTATCCTTTCGTTATCCATGCCGCAGTTTTCTACTACCACGGTCCTTTCAAGCATACCCTTTTCCCTCAGCTTTTCCATAACTCCGTCTATTGCCCGGCTTGACTTCATAAATATCTTTGTTCCCTTCAGCTCCAGACTTTTTTCTATATCATAGCTTGCCGGTATCACCGTCATAGCCTCATCCCTCTCGCAAAGAGCCATATTAAGACGCGCCGCCGCGGCACAGAATGACGTTATGCCCGGGATTATCTCGGTTTCATAGCCGCGCGAGCGCATTATCCTGTCTATCCTCATATATGTAGAATATACCGTGGGATCGCCTAAGGTCAGAAACGCCACATTGTTTCCGGCTTTAAGCTCTGACTCTATCACATCTGCCGCCGCTCCATAGTTTTTATCAAGCTCCGCAAAATCCTTTGACATGGGCATTTCCAATTCTATAAGCCTTTTTCCCCTTGTATACTCCGCGGCAATATCATATGCTGTTTTGCCGCCGTTCTTCATTAACGGCACTGCTATAACACCGCATTCCTTTATTACCCTGACTGCCTTTACTGTTATAAGCTCTCTGTCGCCCGGACCAACTCCAACTCCGTAAAGCTTTGCCTTGTCCATTATATGATCTCCTTTCAGCCTTGCTGTTCTATTTTAAATAACGACAATAAAATACCGGCTGCGCGAGCCGGTCAATTTTGTACGCAAACAACACGAACGAAAAATCTGTTTTTTTGCGTTCGTGTAATATGCATCCTCCGTTCTCGCGAATTGCTGCATCCTGTATTGAGCCTGTATCCGGACTTATACATCTTCACCGCCGCGCGCCTTCCCAGGAAACTATCCCAGTGACATAATGCGCCTTGGCTCCGTAAATACCGTAGCGGAACTGTGCGGGACTCTCACCCGTCTTCCTGTTTTGAGACCAAAACACTCAATAAGGTACTCTATTTACTTATGCCTACTATTATACACGAAAAACTTACTTTTGTGAAGTCTTTTTTTTGATTTTGTTATCTGTTATTGAAATATTCGCTATTATAGGATATAATTATACTCAAGGAGGCGATCATTATGGATACGATAGAATTTTTCCCGGACGGAACGCCTATAGACGCCTGGTTTTATGAAGCTGACGCTCCCTCAGCTGAAAAGCTCGGCAAGGAATACGTTCTGACAGACTATAATATATTTGACGACGGAGCTGTACACACAAAGGAGATACAGAACCTGATAGATGAGATAAGCCTGAGAGGGGGCGGAATACTCGTTGTTCCTGCCGGTACCTACCTGACCGGATCAATATACCTTAAGCAGGGAGTTCATCTCTGTGTCAAACGCGGCGGCACACTTAAAGGAAGCGACAACATAGCTGATTACCCAATATGCGAAACGAGAATGGAGGGTGAGACCTGCCTGTATTTCCCGGCTCTTATCAACGCTGACGGTGTTGACGGACTATGTATATTCGGCGGCGGAACGATAGACGGGAACGGTCTGCGCTCATGGCACGCATTCTGGCTCAGAAGGCAATGGAATCCTGACTGTACCAATAAGGATGAACAACGTCCGCGGCTTATCTATATATCAAACAGCAGCAATGTCACAGTAAGCGGGCTTACACTGCAAAACTCCCACTACTGGACAAACCATATATATAAATGTGACCATGTAAAATATCTCAGCTGCCGGATCTTTTCGCCTGCCTATCCGATAAAAGCGCCCAGCACTGACGCGATAGACATTGACGTATGCTCCGATGTACTTATAAAGAACTGTTATCTTGAGGTAAATGATGATTCTGTAGTTCTAAAGGGCGGAAAAGGACCATGGGCAGATACTCTGCCCGAAAACGGCTCTAACGAGCGAATAATTATTGAGGACTGCACCTATGGTTTTTGTCACGGCTGTCTTACCTGCGGCTCCGAATCGATCCACAACAGGAATATTATCATGCGCCGCATAAATGTTTCCTCAGGTTTTAATCTGCTCTGGCTGAAAATGAGACCTGACACTCCGCAGCTGTATGAGCATATCCTTGTGGATGAGGTAAATGCCGTTGTTGACAGCTTTATAAATATAAATCCATGGACGCAGTTTTTTGACCTCAAAGACAGAGACGAGATACCTCTTTCATATGCGGAAAATATCACCATGAAAAACTGCAAATGCCGCTGCAAAACCTTTTTTAATGTTTTGCCTGACGTCTCACAATATGTGCTCAAAAATTTCTGCTTCAGTGATCTTGATATATCGGCAGACGATGACAGCTTTGATACGGATACTGTAGAAAACTTTTCCACAGAGCGGCTGAGGATAATTCGCTCAGGCTGCTGAACAAACTGTATATGGCTTACCTGCCCTACAAAAAGGAAAATGCGGTGGCACAAAACCACCGCACTGCTCTTTATTCAAACTCTATATTTCTCATTTTTGCCAAAGGCTTTGAATTAGTATCCTTCCATGCGTATACTTCTACACTGCCGCTCTCTATAATATCAACATAATTTTCCATATCACTTACAGGTATCCACTTAAGAGCTATTATTTCGCCATGCTTATTCTTTATCGCAACAAAAATACTGCTATCATCTTCGACCTTGTCAAGAACTATCTTCACCGCTTTGCTGCCGTCCTCATTTTCTACTTTATCGACCTTCATTTCTATCTCGAATTCAGGCGCTTTGGTTTCCTGCGGAGGCGTATCCGTATTATCAGGATTTGGTGTTACTGTCGGATCCGGAGTATCGTCAGGCTCTGCCGTCTCCGTCGGATCTGGAGTATCGTCAGGCTCTGCCGTCTCTGTCGGCTTTGGAGTATCGTCCGGCTCAGGAGTAGCTATTATAGGAGTATAATCATTTTCCGGAACCTCGGGCAACTCATAAAGGAAATTTACTCCTGTGTACTCCGGCGACATCGGGAAATGATCCGAATAAAAGCCTATCCCTTTAGCAAAATAATTATAACGGAACTGCTCATATTTTTGATCGTCCCATGTAACATCAAAATTGTAATACTCGCCGTCATTGAGCTTCACCATGTTCCATGCGTGTCCCTCTGTGCTTATACCATTATAGGCATAGCCGGAAACATATACATTTTCTACTCCTACAGCATTTAATATAAGCTGATATGTTTTTGCATATCCTTCGCATACGACATTGGTACGGGGATCGCCATCAAGCACTCCAACGATACTGTGCGCCTGCGGAGTATCGAGCGGATCACCGTTATCATCATAAGCATAATCCACATCATTTATTATCATATCATGCAGCAGCTTTGATATGCTGTAGTTATCATTTGCATCACTTTCGCTTATTGTATCTATATACGCCTGCGTATTTTCCTCGATTTTTTCATCCAGCTCATGCCTGTATGACGCTTCTGCATATTCATCATACACGTTCATATACATGCCTATATTAAGCTTGCTGTTGCTTGCTGTTCCGCGTATTGAGGCAAACATATATATATCATTTGAAAGCCAATAAAACTCAGGATGGTCATTCTTAAATACAGAATAGACCGCTGATACTATCGGGAAATAATAATTGGCAGTCTCATTAAAATCAGACTGAGCAACGCCGTCGATACTGTACTCTATAGTATCAAAGCTGTATTCATGTTTTTCCTGATATTCTACATCCTCATTGCTGACAGCGAATTTCTGACAAGCTTCCAGCATAGCATCATATATGCCAAATCTGAAATCCTGATCTTCTCTGAGTTCTATATCTTTATACGCATAATCCGAGCCGTAGCTGTAGAACTGCTTTGCTTCTTCAATACCACCGTGTCCGCTCAGATAGAACTCTTCAGTTTCAAGCTCGCTCTCCTCCGGCGGATCTACAATATTGACCGTTATGCTCTCCGTTCCTCCTGCCGGTAAAAAGGCATCATATTTATTTTCTGTCGCTAATGCTGATATATAGTTGACTGCCAGTATAGCTGCGATCACAAAGCATATAAAATTTTTTCTCACTTTATTCCTCCAATATGATTACGTTTGCATTATCTCTTTCCACCATTTTGATCATCCCTTTGACATTAACATTTTAACACCAAAACTATAATTAGTCAATATTTTGAAATACCAAAAAAGAGGTAAATTTTATAGAGTTTTTGTATATGTTAGCTATATGCAATAACACCTATCGTTGCTGCAAAACGTTAAATAAATTCATTTAAGTTTACCATTGATAGTCACCGCGAAACAATATATAATAATTAGCATACAAACTATTAGTATACCAATCATGGGAGGGATCATGGATACAAGCTTTCACTATATGATGATGGCAGTCCAGTCGCATTTCAGCCGCCGGATCATGGATGAGCTGGGAAAGCTCGGACTTACCACCGGACAGCCAAAGGTGATCGAATATCTTTCTGAGCATGACGGAAGCGTTCAAAAAGATATTGCTGCCGGATGCTGTATAGACCGCGCTACACTTACCGGTATTCTTTCGCGTATGGAGGAAAAAGAACTGATAACACGCAGGAGCGAATCCGGAAACAGGCGTTCGCTGCATGTGTACCTAACCGACAAGGGCAGGGAATATATACCTCTTATCAAAGATGTATTCATAAAAAACGAATCAAATGTCTTTACAGGTATATCTGTTTCAGAGCGCGCGGCTTTTATTTCCACACTAACCAAAATACTGAATAATCTTGCAGATACGGAGGAATTGCAATGAATAAAAATGAACTTGTAAGAAGATATGTTTTTCTTTTAGCCGGACTTTTTGTAAACGCGCTTGGCGTAACACTTATAACAAAGGGCGATCTTGGCACATCGCCTATAACAAGCATCCCCTACACTCTCAGTCTCGGCTTCGCTCCGACAATAGGAATGTTCACATTTTTTATGAATCTGCTGCTTGTAGCCCTGCAGGCTGTTCTTCTAAAAAAGGATTTTAAACTTTCTGCTCTTTTGCAGATACCAGTTGTCTTTCTGTTCTCGGCGTTCATAGACCTTACTATGATAATGTTTTCATCACTCGCTCCGGAAAACTACCCATCAAAATTCATACTGCTTATAATAGGCTGTTTTGTTCTGGGCTTCGGCGTATTTATGGAGATGGAGGCAAATGTTGTGATGCTTCCGGGCGAAGCAACAGTAAGAGCGATAACTCATGTTACAGGCAGCGATTTTGGCAAAACAAAGATAGTCTTTGATTCATCAATGACCGTTACAGCAATTATAATATCATTTGTGCTTTTCCACACTCTCTGCGGAGTTCGCGAGGGTACTGTTATAGCTGCGCTCGCCGTTGGCTTTACAGCCAAAATGCTTAAGCGTTATTTAGGCAAGCTTGAGCTTATACTTATACCAGGCAAATATTCAAAGGCGCGCTTTTTAAAGCAGATTAATGCTAACTAAAACATTATACACAAAAGGGGCTGTAGTAGTTTTGATGCTACAGCCCCTTATTTATACTGCTGTTTTTACACGTTTTTGACCTGATACAGAACGTGATTTTTTCTTCTTTTTATGCCCTATCCCGCAGCCCGGGTAAACATTTCCCCGCTTGAGCTCAAAGCACTCTTCAAAATCGTCAAGCGTTTCAAGGCTGTAATCCTCTGCCATTCTCAAAAATGCGCTCGCGCACGCATAGGCATCATCATACGCATGATGGTGGTTAAAATGTATTCCCAAGGCATCGCAAAGATTATTCAATCTATGACTTTCAAGCTCAGGATACGCCTTTTGTGAAAGTCTTACTGTACACATGTAGTCAAACTCAGGCAAATCGATCCCGAAATGCTCCAGTGTTGCACACAGTACTCTTACATCGAAGCTTGCATTATGTGCTATTACCATTCTGTTTTCTATATATGGCTTTATATCATTCCAATATCTATCAAACGTAGGCATATCATAAACCATATCAGGCGTAATGCCATGGATCTTTATATTAAAGCTGTTGAACTCAAAAGGATCTGGACGCACTAATATCTCTTTCCGCTCAGTAATCCTATCGTTTTCAACAACGCACAGTCCCAGACTGCAAACGCTTGTGTATTCGGATGAAGCGGTCTCAAAATCAATCGCCGTAAAATCCATTAATAATCACCCCTCATCAGCATATTATACACCAAAACATAAAGATTGTCAATACATTAATAAGCGAACTAATACTGCCAGAGGGGGCTGTGACAAAACCAATTTTTGCAACAGCCCCCTATATATAGATCTCCCATTTTTATCCTAAAACAATTACCGCCTTGAACAGATCGCCGTCTGTCTTTATATAAAATTCTCCTCCCAGAAGCTCTGTATATGATTTTGCTATGGCAAGACCAAGACCGCTGCCATCGCCTGTTCTTGAGCTGTCGCCGCGCACGAATCTTTCTGTTATCTCGTCAGCCGAAAACTCCATTTTATACCCTGCTATATTCTTTATTTCGGTGATATATGAGCCGTTCTCTGCTCTCATGTCTATATAGACCCTTGTTCCCTTTAATGAATACTTTACAGCGTTTATTATAAGGTTTTCATATACTCTTGAAAGCTTTTTCCCATCCGTCTCAAGCACGACCTCGCCCTCAGGCATATCTATCACAAATTCAAGTCCGGAGTTTTTTATCTCCTTTTCAAGCTCTGCAAGAGCCTGTGTTATAAGCAGCTTGTAGTCTATCCTTTCTATTTCAAGCTCCTCGTTTCCGCTCCTTGCCTTTGACACATCGAAAAGATCCGCTGTGAGCTGCTTAAGGCGTCTGCTTTTCTGATCTATTATTTTTACATAGTCATTAGCCTCCTCGGGCGTGAGCTGCTGCTGCATAAGCAGATCGGTATAATTTATTATCGATGTGAGCGGAGTTTTAAGATCATGACTTACGTTGGTTATAAGCTCCGCTTTCATACGCTCGGATCTTATGGATTTTTCTACCGCCTTTTCCAGTCCCTCGCCTATGGCGTTTATATTCTCAGCTATCTGATCGGTCACGGCGCTGCCGCTGAGCTCTATCTTACAGCCAACATCTCCGTCTTTTATCCTTTTCAAGCCGTCCTTAACCGCGTCATAGCCCTTAAGTGCTTTAAAAACTGCCGTCAGTATCGCAAAAGCGATAAGAGCGCACACTATGAGCATAAACAACGACGCGAACGCATCGCTCTCATACAAAAATACTCCTAAAAATATCGCCGCTATGCCGAACGCCCCAAGACCGGCAGCCGATACCGCAAGGATCTTTACATACGTGGTGTTTGCTGCCTTGAGCTTTCTAAAGCCTTTGACTAACGAAGCCGTCCGCCTGAACACCCTTTTGACCGCGTTTTTCAGCTTTACGAACAATAATCTTATTGCCCTGCCCAAGTACCATGAGCTTAAGAATGAATGATTCTTTATATTGCGGACGACCGACAGATATAACGCTATAAACAGAGCCGCAAAGCACCCCCCTATGAGCAGAGCATAGTTGTAATACGAGCCAAGAAAAGCGTCATATATCTCAGTTATTATTATACCGAGCAATCCAAAGCCCAGCACTGCCGCGCAGAATATAAGGACTGCGATGTCCACCGCAACATTGTCTATAGCCATCATATGAACGCTGTCGCTGCCATATTTTCTGCCTGACACCAAGCTGAGGAATAAAGCGAGCAGGATCGCGGCGCAAATATATACTGGTATTGTTTTAAGCCCGTTGTGTATATCGTTTACTGCCGCTATATACTCATTTTGCATATTCTCCATGGTTTCCTCAGTATACTTCATGTATATTACAGAATCGTCTAAATCCTTATTATCTCCGCTCTCCTCCGGCTGCTCAGCATACTCCAGGTTATGCGGCGTCCATCCTTCCGGAACATTAAAATCGTATGAAGCTATCTCGCAGACTCTCTTGTTTCCGTTTAGCTCCACCTCTCCTCCGCTTATCTCAAGCAGAAAATACGCTCCGTTTCCAACTCCGCTGTAATACTCGCGGTTTGCTCTTTCCTCATTTTCAGAGTTGGTATACACCTGCTTTGTCACCTTGTTTTCAGCATAGTATTCTATGCCCTCATCACTGAAAAAAGAGTCGTTCAAGCCCACCATGCTGTCAGACAATATTTTAGCTGAAAGCATACCATATCCATTATATAAGCTGTTATAAGTGCTGAAACTGTCCTCAAATGAGCCACCTGAATAATATCCGGATATTGAGTAGCTGACCCCCACTCTGACAAGCTCGCCGACCGCCAGCGCGGTGACAGCAATAAACATTATTACGGCTATAAGCTTTACTGCCGTGCTGTATAAGATTTTTTTCATAGCTATCCACTCCCTATGCTGTATTAACGGAATTTATTTCTTGATACAGTAGCCTATACCCCATATCACCTTTATATACTGCGGTTGCTTAGGGTTGATCTCGGTCTTTTCGCGGATATGACGCACATGGACCGCTATAGTATTATCGCTGACTGCTATCTCCTCATTCCAGACTCTCCTGTAAATATCATCAGCCGAAAACACTCTGTTTGGATTGCGCATAAGCAGCTCAAGTATCTTAAACTCTATAGGCGTAAGATGCACCTCATCGCCGTCACGCGTTACGGTTTTCGCGGCGGTATCGAGAGCGAGCCCGCGTATCTCTATCACCGTTTCAGACGGCTTTTCCATAGCGCCAAGCATCGTATATCTTCTGAGCTGAGATTTGACCCTCGCCACAAGCTCGGGAGGATCAAACGGCTTAGTTACATAATCGTCCGCTCCGGCAGTAAGCCCGAGTATCTTATCCGCTCCCTCTGACTTGGCTGATATGATTATGACAGGTATATTTTTCGACTTTCTCATTTTCATAAGAGTTGAGATACCGTCAAGCCCCGGCATCATGATATCAAGCAGGACAAGATGTACTGTTTCGCTCATAAGCATATCAAGAGCCTCAAGCCCGCTGTGCGCCTCCAGCACGCGATACCCCTCAGCTTTTAGAAAAATGCCTGTGCTGCGCGTTATCTCCTTATCGTCATCTACTACCAATACCGTAAGCTCCATTGTTTCCACCTCAAGATCAATTCCGTTTATTGTCTGTATTATAGCATAAGAATCTTATGACTTTATTAATGTATTTCTTAAGATTTTATTAATCTGTTTTACGCCTGAAAAGAGGCTGTTGCAAACTCAACGAGTTTGCAACAGCCTTGGGGGCTTTAGAAAAATAGTGCAGAACGGACGAAACGAAGGGGCGCAGCCCCCTTGCCCGAAGGCGTACGGGGGTACGTCGAGCGGTGAGTTTCGTTCGTAACATAAAGCGATTTTAATGCTGAAATTTTCATTTATGAAAATTTCTACCTTAATCTTAACTGCAGTTATCTATAAAAATGGCTTATCTGCCTCATTATTTTCGCTTTATGTGGTCTGCGCATTTTGCTACAGCCTCTCTTCAGACATAGCTGCCGCTTGCAGCTTTAAACAGCTTTTAAAAACAGCGCGGAGCAGCTAAAATAATATAACGCTGCCACCTACACCATAATATTTTATTATTCAAATGTCAGCGCCTCGCACAATGGATCCATATTCTCATCCCAGAAAAAGAACTTCACATTCCACCCCGTTTCAAAGCCTGTCAATTGAATATCATTTTTTCCTGCTCCTACAGACAGAGTGTTTTTTATACATGACGCCAGCCGTCCATCCGCGTCATAATACACGGCATAAAACTCCACACCCATCGACATAGGCGCGTTTATGGTCAGCGTGCCTTCATTATATGAGGCTGTAAAGCCTGTAATATCCTCTATTCCAGAAAGATCTGAAAGCAGTATCCTGTCAGAATTGCCGCCTGTATCCATCTCCTCGCTGTCTGTTTTCACTTCAATATACACAGACTGCTTTTCTCCCGAATAAGTCAGATACCTTTCAGGCAGCTTATATGAAAAATCTACGCTTTCTCCTTTTGGGATCTCACCTATCGTTATCTTGTCAAGCTGCTCTCCTGAGCTGTCGGAGTTGCGAACGTCAATCGTCACATTCTCAGCCGTTTCAAATCCGCTGTTGCTTACAGCTCCCCTGATATACACTCCGTCATTATCCTTATAAATACTCAGTTCCTCCAGAGAAAGCTCTGCAAAGCCGACTGTAAACGAATCGCTGTTGTTCGTCATATCATTTTCATTATGATCACATGATACCTCGGCAGAAAGCTCCTGCCTGCTGAACCCCTGCGGTATAGTAATTGGCGCGGTAAGTGTTTTCGTTTCACCCGGGGCTATAAGACATGTTATATCATCAGAGAACAGCTCATTTCCGCTTTCATCTATAATGCTGGCAAATACGCTGCTTATATCCTCACGGCTGTTATTAGTGACTTCAAGGCATACATCCAATGGGCTGTTTTCGGTTACGCTGCCGTTATAATACGCTGAATCGAGTATAAGATCAAAATACTCAATATCGCTTATCACCTTTAGCTCCGCTGTTCCATAGCCGCCCTTGTCCGCATCCTCTACCTCAACAAGATTGAACGCGGCAGAAACCGCTCCGCCATCATCTATTATAGCCGAATAATCTCTTATATAACGGTCATGATCAGTGAGCTTTGTCCATTCGCCCCATTTTCCGCCGCTGTATTCGTTTATGTACAGCTCGCTTGTAAATCCTGTTGACACGAGTGACAAAGCTGTTTTGAGCGCTGCATTGCTGTTTGAGCTTTTTCCGATAAGATTATTTTCTTCATATATTTTAGTTGCGCCGTTCTCACCGCACTCATATACTGCCATGCCGCTCTTTGTCAGCCTTACATCGTGCAGCTCGTCAGTTACCGCTGTAACTATCTTCTTTTCGCTCCATTCCTCTCCGTCGAGGGTGCGTCTGAATATACAATTGATCCCATTTGAAAGAGTAAGGTCATTTTCACTGTTCTCTGCCCATACTATAGTGACCTTTCCCTCGTTTTCAGAAATTGCGTATAGCATCTCGCACAGGCTGTTTTCCCCTTCTGAAATGAGCTTTGTATCGCTGAACGCGGCTCCGTCAAAGGAGGTATAATAAAGCTCCATAGACGCTGCCATTTCGTCTATGTCGGCATTATCGCCAAACGCTTTGTTTGAACTTGACCACACAATGTGTATCTTATCTCCGCTGCTGCATATCTGCGGCATATCGTTATAGCCTATATTGCTGACTGCGATCGCCGGCGCGCTCCATACTCCCTCAGACGGATCAAACACGCTGTAATAAAGAGAGGTCCTGTCCGCGTCCGCCTTTGAGGCGTCATCATCTATCCAGATGAGCACCCTGCGCCCGTCCGAAAGTGCGGCGAGCTTTGGCGTGCTGTATGGATACAGATCATATTTGTCAAATCCATCTTCTATGCTCATAACTGACAGCCGCTTTCCATAATCGCGCGGGATAAGCTCAAGCTCTGACACATCTATTGAATACTCCTCATCCGCAGCGCCGTCTGTACTGCTAATGGACACCTCGCCGTTATTCGGATAGAGAACCACATCATCTTCCAGCTGCCATTCCTTATCATAGCCGAAAACAAAGGCTTTTCCGGTTAGATATAAATATCCCTGCAGCTTTACGGTAAGCGGCTCAAGGCTGGATGAGTCGTCAACAAAGCTTCCTGTTGCCGCTAATATATCTACAGGCAGTTTTCCTTTTACGCCGCCCTCTATGTATAGCTTTGCTCCCTTTGAGCCCGCCCCAAGACCTAAATTGACAGCAGGCTCCAGATTTAGCTTTGAGCTGACTGCCAAAGGCTCATCCGCTCCATCAAATTTCAAAGTCATATTCCCCGATACCGACAGCGTCAGTCCCAGCGTTCCGTAAAATATGGTGCCTATGCGCGGGTCTATTGAGCCAGAGGCGCTGACGCTTAATATTGCTCCGCCCTCGCTCAGCTTCCAGCTGCCGTTATCGAACGCAAGCTCGCCATACAATGCAAAATTTCCCTTTAAATTCAGAAACAGGTTCGATCTCATCGCCTTCATTTTATTGTAAACTGCTCCGAACTGTTTCTTTGCTTTCTTATCGTCAAGGCTTTTTCCATTCAAGGCATTATATAGGGATTTCAGCTCGTTATATGACTTTGTCCACTCTCCCTGACCGGTATAATCCGTTCCGGTTGACATACTCTCGCTTATAATATCATATCCGCCAATGAGCTGTATAGTCTGCTTTTTTGCATCGACCTTAAGCTGTATGCTCGTATCTCCAATACTGAGCTTCAGCTTACCGTCTATATCAAACAGATAAAAATCATGACCTAAAACACTCACCTTAGGTCCTTTGATTGAGTCTGTTCCGAACGTTATATTCTCTAACAGGTTTCCGGGGTCGATCCCTGCCTCATTTATCAGCTTTTCATCGCCGCTGCTGCTTATGTCGACAGAGTTTTCCGGAGCTGGATAACTGTCCTCATCTCGATCGAGTACGGATCCTCTGCTGTTCCCGTGCCTGACTTGACTGATGATGAGAGATCAAGATAGAAAGCCGGGCGCACGCCTATGGCATCTGTGTAAGCATATCCAAATATGACACCGCCGCCGCTGTATACATACCTTACATTTTCATTATAATTGGTAAAGGCTGTACGGAGCCAGTAATCGTATTTTTTTCCCTCAGCCAGCTGATCGTCATCATATTCAGAATTTTCCACGCACTCCGCTGTTGGCGTTCCTATATAATAATCCTCTCCGAGTATATCGCCATTGTTGTACACGGCGTTTACCTGCTTCACATCCAAAAGAAACATCTTATCTGTAACATATTCAGCAAAGGCTGTGTCATAATTCTGAACAACACTATTAATAGAGATATTATAGTCGTGCCTTTTTAAGCCGGTATCATACATCCCTATATCATACTCAGCGCTTGACACGAGCGTCTTTTGGCTGACAGATCTCATCGCCTTTATTTCACTCGCGGTGAAATTGCTCAGGAATCCCGCCTCGTCATCATACGCGTTACAGCCGTAGCGGATATTATCTGCTGAAGGAGGATTTCCGCATTGCCACTCGACCGCGCCAGCCTCAGCAGATGAATTGAGCCATGAGCGGATATTGCTGTCTGCCCAGTAGTTTGAACCATATGTTTCTCTTACTATATTTCGGCCATGATAGC